>NZ_CP053439.1:2884090-3204545 GCF_000769405.2 Rhizobium brockwellii | reverse complement strand
GAACGCGGCGGTCCTGCCATCGATCAGCAGGTGCTGTTCTACCCCGTCACCGACGCCAATTTCGACAATGGTTCCTACAACCAGTTCGCCGATGGCCCGTGGCTGACGAAGGAAGCGATGAAGTGGTTCTGGAACGCCTATCTGCCTGATGAAGCCAAGCGCAAGGAGCCGACTGCCTCACCGCTGCAGGCGTCGCTGGAGCAGTTGAACGGCCTGCCGCCGGCGCTCGTCATCGTTGACGAAAACGACGTGCTGCGCGACGAGGGTGAGGCCTATGCCCGCAAGCTCAGCCAGGCCGGCGTCAAGGTCACGTCGATGCGATACAATGGCACGATCCACGATTTCGTGCTCCTGAACGCAATTGCCGAAACGCCTGCCGCGCGCAGCGCGATTGCGGTCGCGAACGACACGCTTCGCAGCGCGCTTCACAAGTAAAACCAATCAGTCTACGGACGGAAGAGGCCCGGCGGTTTCGCCGGGCTTTCTGCTTCTCGGAAGCGACTTGGCATACTGCCAGGCCTTACGCCATTTTGGCGTGATGACGCCATTGGCGGCGCGGATATTGTTGATGAACTGCAGTGTCGCGGCTTCCCAGGAATATTGCATGGCGAGTTCACGCGCCTTGCTGCGCGAGGCGGAGAGGGCGGCAAGGCAGGCGGCTTGCAGATTGGCGTCGAGCGCCCCGACGTCGCTGTCCTCGCCGATGATATCGAGCGGGCCGGTGACCGGGTAGGCTGCGACGGGCACGCCCGATGCCAGCGCTTCGAGGATGGTGTTGCCGAAGGTGTCGGTGAGCGAGGGAAAGACGAAGACGTCGGCCTGGGCATAGGTTTTCGCCAGATCCTCGCCGAACTGCACACCGGCGAAGAAGACGTCGGGATATTGCTTTTCAAGGTCGACGCGGGCCGGACCATCGCCAACGACGACCTTGGAACCCGGGAGGTCGAGATCGAGGAAGGCCGGCAGGTTCTTTTCCAGCGCCACGCGGCCGACGGTCATGAAGATCGGACGCGGCAGGCCGAACGGGTTTTCCTCGAGCGCCATCGGATGGAACTGCGTGGCGTCGATGCCGCGGCTCCAGGGCATGAGGTTGCGGATGCCCTTTTCCGACAGTTCGCGGGCAAGGCTCGGTGTCGCCACCATGCAGCCGGCGCCGCCATTGTGGAACCAGCGGACGAAGGAATAGAGCCAACTCTTCGGTATCGGCAGGCGCGCGGAGACGTATTCGGGAAAGCGGGTGTGGTAGCTCGTCGAAAACGGCATGCGGTTCTTCAGGCACCAGCGGCGGGCGGTCAGCCCCAGCGGACCTTCGGTGGCAATATGCACGTAGGAGGGATTGTACTTTTCGATCTCGCGGGCGATGCGGCGGTAATTGGCGATCGACAGGCGGATCTCGGGATAGGTCGGGCAGGGGATGCTGTTGAAGCGCTCGGGCGTCACCATCGAAACCTCGACGCCCATCTTCGCCAGTTCGCGATTGGTGTTCTCGATCGAGCGCACGACGCCGTTGACTTGAGGATGCCAGGCATCGGTGACGATCACCAGCCTCTCAGGCAGGTTTCCGGCGGCTGCGGCATTGACCCAGCTCTCGCCGCTATAAGTGTTTGCCGGACGTTGCAGCATGTCACGATTTCCATCCGCGTCGCAGTGATATGCCAACGCTCGACCCCAAAGCGGGGTTCCGGAACGGCGATTCCCGCTTGCCTATTTTGAGGCATGACCATGATGGAAATATTACAGCCCATATCGCAATGTTTGCAGGGCTTTCGCCTGTCCGGTCGCGCCGATTGTGTCGGTGCCCGGTGGCGGCTTTTCACGCTGGAAAAGAAAAGGTCACGGCGCCGGTCCAGGGACCGGCGCCGTTCGGGAGTCTATGCGGCAGCAGAAGCCGAGCTTGCGGTCGGAACTTCCGAGATCGTCTTCAGAACCTGCGAAGCGATCTGGTAGGGGTCGCCCTGCGAGTTCGGGCGGCGATCTTCCAGATAGCCCTTGTAGTCGTTCTTAATGAAGGAGTGCGGCACGCGGATCGAAGCACCACGGTCGGCAACGCCGTAGGAGAACTTGTTCCACGGAGCAGTCTCGTGCTTGCCGGTCAGGCGCTTGTCGTTATCGGGGCCGTAGACCGCGATGTGGTCCATCAGGTTCTTGTCGAACTGCGCCATCAGCGCTTCGAAATAGTCCTTGCCGCCAACTTCGCGCAGGAACTTGGTCGAGAAGTTGCAATGCATGCCCGAGCCGTTCCAGTCGGTGTCGCCGAGCGGCTTGCAATGATACTCGATGTCGATACCGTACTTTTCGGTCAGGCGCTGCAGGAGGTAGCGTGCCATCCAGATCTGGTCGGCGGCCTTCTTGGAGCCCTTGCCGAAAATCTGGAATTCCCACTGACCCTTGGCCACTTCGGCATTGATGCCTTCGTGGTTGATGCCGGCAGCGAGGCAGAGGTCGAGGTGCTCTTCGACGATTTCGCGGGCGACATCGCCGACGTTCGAGTAGCCGACGCCGGTGTAATAAGGACCCTGCGGAGCCGGGTAGCCCTGCTCGGGGAAGCCGAGCGGACGGCCGTTCTGGTAGAAGAAATACTCCTGCTCAAAGCCGAACCAGGCATCTTCGTCGTCGAGGATGGTGGCGCGGGCATTCGATGCGTGCGGCGTGACACCGTCAGGCATCATGACTTCGCACATGACGAGAGCGCCGTTGGTGCGGGCCGGATCGGGATAAATGGCGACGGGCTTCAGCACGCAGTCAGAGCTGCGGCCCTCGGCCTGCATGGTCGACGAACCGTCGAAACCCCACAGCGGAAGCTGTTCCAGCGTCGGGAATTCATCGAATTCCTTGATCTGCGTCTTGCCACGCAGGTTCGGTACCGGTGTGTACCCATCGAGCCAAATGTACTCGAGCTTAAATTTTGTCATCGCGACTCTCTCAGTGCTACAAAGGTGAGCAAATCCGGAGGCGATCTCGGCGCGCGTGCGCGTCCGACCGCCAGGGGATGACGAATTCAAAGCATGTAGCGTGCCAGTTTGGCGCTGCGCGAAATAAAAATCGCGAATCAGCGGCCGGCTGGGCTTTTCGCACTTTCGCAAAATCGGGCTGTTTCGACGGGCAAAAGCCGTATCGGCCTACGGAATACGCTTTTTCTGCTCCGGAACCGGATGAAAATTGCAGCGTTAGGCTGAAATGATGAAGTGTTAAACAAATTAGCGGAAGCTTTTGCTCGAGACAGCATGCCGACCGGCTACAATTGCAACATTGCTCTTATTTTGTGCAATTTGCATAAACTATGTGCATTGTGCTATGTAGATGGTCCTGAAATGTTGATGCGCCGAACTGAATGGAGGCGATCTCATGCCCACCGGTTTCCACCGTGAATCCGCAACGATCTACCAGTTTCCCGTTAAGGCGATACGAAACGCCAACCGGTTCGAACGCGCCCGCCTGATGGAGCGCGAGGCAGCCGAAGTCTGCGATGCAGCGCTCGACAGCTGCTGGTACCATGACGAGGCAGTTCGCGAGTCCGATCGGCCGACGAAGTCCTGATTTTTCTGTCGTATAACCCTGAAATCGGAATCGATTTCAGGGGGATCAGCGGAGAAACGATGCCGAGACGGCGGGACGCGCCTGCGCACGGCGTTCGTACTGCGTCAGCATGTGCGGCTAGCCGCCATCCAATCCAAGCTTCTCTTTCACGACCAATGCCCCATGTTCGCTGACGACGCGGGCAGCGACCTTTGCTGCGAAGCGGGCGGCGGCAGGCGCATCGCCAGCTTCGAGATATCGTGAGAGAAAAGCGCCGTTGAAGCTGTCGCCGGCGCTGGTCGTGTCGACCACCTTCTCCACCTTTTCGGCCGGAACGAAGGTTTGCTCGCCGGCAAAATTCAGCGTGACACCGTCAGCACCGTTCTTGACGACGATATCGACGGCGCCCAGTGCGCGATAGCGGTGGATCGTCGCCTCAATGGAATCATCGCCGAAATGAGCAGCCTCGTCATCGAAGCTCGGCATGACGAGCACGGAGGAGCGGGCGCCTTCGCTGATCGTCGTGTGCATCACGTCGTAGCTCGACCAGAGGCGGGGGCGGATGTTCGGATCGAAGACGACGAGCTTACCGGCGGCCTTGGCGCGACGGACTTCGGCAAGCAGCGTCTCGGCATCCTCATGCGGCAGGATGGCAAGCGTGATGCCGGAGAAATAGACGACTTCAGCGCTTTCCACTGCCTCGCGCAGGCGGTCGGGATCGGCCGCCAGGCTGCGGGCGGCCGAGCTGTCGCGCCAATAGCTGAAGGAGCGCTCGCCATTCTTCAGGTTGATCATATAGAGGCCAGGCGTCCTGCCCTTGATGCGGCGGATGAGGCCGGTGCCGATGCCTGATGTGTTGATGAAGGCCAGCATCTCGTCCGACATGGCGTCGTCACCGAGGGCGGTGAAATAATCGACCGACCAGTCGGCGGCAAGGCAGGCGCGGGCATACCAGGCGGTGTTGAAGGTATCGCCGGCGAAGCCTTTGCGCAGCAGGCCGTCGCCTGCCTGCGAGAGTTCCACCATGCATTCACCGATCGATAGAAACCGTCTGCTCACCTCGTCCTCCCGGCATTAGAGCGCTATGGATCCAACAGGACGCTCTATCACTTTGAATTGGCGGATTATCCGCAGGTCTTCATTCGCTGATACGCGGAGCCGGGCGGAGTGACAAGCGTCGATATCACGGGAGATGAAAGCCCACCTTCGCGGACGAGACGAAGGCGGGCTTTAAGAAGGACGCCTATTCGTTAATGGTGTAGCTGCCCATCGCGCAAAGATCCTGGCTATCTTCGGTGGTTGCGAGGTTTGATCCTTCCTCGAATTCGAAGCGCATGTCGTATTTGCAGACGGTGCGGCCATCGGCGATGGTAATGTCCATGGTTTCGCCCGGATCGAGAACGTTCTCGCCGAACACGTCTTCTTCCCACTCGTCGACGCCGGTCGGCGAGCTGTAGAAGCGCGTCAGCACGGAGTTCGTTCCGTTGGTGAGCTTGAACGTCAGATCTTCGGCATGCACTGAAACAGCGGAGGCGGCGATCACCGCGGCGACAATTGCAATCAAACCTGATATTTTCGATTTCATATATGCGTTCCCCTGGCTTGCGATTAGGCCGAAATGGGATAGCACATGCTTATAAAAGCTATCTTATCAGGGGTTTTGGACCCAAAAATAGTCCGTTTCGTCCCGATATGGCTGGCGTATCAGGCTGGCGAAGGCCGCCTGCGCGGCCTTCGTTCCGTTCATGGCTTGTCCATGTGATAACAGGCGGCCTTCTGGCCGGGGCGGACCTCCTCGGTCGGCGGCATCTCGGTGCGACAGATGTCGGTCGCCTTCCAGCAGCGCGGCGAGAAGACGCAGCCCTTCGGCGGATTGAGCGGCGAGGGCGGGTCGCCCTGCAGGCGGATGCGCGTGCGCAGGCGCGCAAGCTTCGGATCGGGGATCGGTGCGGCCGAAAACAGCGCCTGCGTATAGGGATGGGCCGGATGATCGAAGACGGTGGCACAGTCGCCTGCTTCCACCACCCTGCCGAGATAGAGCACCAGCACATCGTCCGAGATCAGGCGCACGACGGAGAGGTCGTGGCTGATGAAGATCAACGTCAGGCCGAACTCCTTGCGCAGCTTGCGCAGAAGCGTGATCACCTGACCCTGGATCGAGACGTCGAGAGCCGAAACCGGCTCGTCGCAGATGATGAGCTTCGGTTTGGTGACCACTGCCCGGGCGATGCCGATGCGCTGCGCCTGCCCGCCGGAGAATTCGTGCGGATAGCGGTTGATCATCTCCGGCACCAGGCCGACGGCGGTCATGATCTCACGGACGCGTTCGGTGCGCTCGGCCCTCGAGAGCTTCCGCTCGAAGACGGTGAGCGGTTCGGCGATGATGTCGCCAACCGTCATGCGCGGGTCGAGCGAGGCGATCGGATCCTGGAAGATGATCTGCATGTCGCGGCGGGCGGCGCGCATTTCCTCGTCCGTGAGGTCGAGCAGGTTGCGACCCTGCCAGAGGATGCGGCCCTTCTGCGATTTCAAGAGCCGTAGGATGGAGCGGCCGAGCGTCGACTTGCCGCAGCCGGATTCGCCGACGATGCCGAGCGTGCGGCCTTCGCTGAGGTCGAAGCTGACATTGTTGACGGCGGTGAGGAAGACCGGCGGCTTGAAGAGGCCTTTCGCCGGCAGTTCGAACTGGGTCGTCAGGTTCTCGACCCTCAGAAGCGATCGATCAGCCATGGTTCAGCAACTCCTCACGGCGCGGGAAAGGGTGGTAGCAGGCGGCGCAGTGGTGCGGCGCCAGCGTTTCGAGCAATGGCGGACGGTCGATGCAATCGTCCTGGGCCTGCGAACAGCGCGGTGAGAAATTGCAGCCCTTCGGCAGGTGCTGCAGGTTCGGCGGACGCCCGGGGATGACGACGAGGTCATCGACATCCTGGTCCGGCCGCGGGATCGAGGCATGCAGTGCTGCGGTATAGGGATGTGCCGGGTTGTCGAAGAGCTCGTCGACGGGCGCCTCCTCGACTATGCGGCCGGCATACATGACTGCGACGCGGTCGGCGAGGCCGGCAACGACGCCGAGATCGTGGGTGATCATGACGAGCGCCGTGTTCATCTCCGCCGTCAGGTCGTTGAAGAGATCGAGAATCTGCGCCTGGATAGTAACGTCGAGTGCCGTCGTCGGTTCGTCGGCGATCAGAAGCTTCGGCCGGGTGAGCAGCGCCATGGCGATGACGATGCGCTGTCGCATGCCGCCGGAGAGCTCATGCGGGTAGAGGTGGAAGCGTCGTGTCGGGTCGGGGATGCCGACGCGTTTCAGCATATCGAGTGCGGCGGCGGAGGCGGCGCGCGCCGTCAGGCCGCCGTGAACCTCGAGCTGCTCCGTCAACTGCCGGGAGATCTTCAGCGTTGGATTGAGGGCCGTCATCGGGTCTTGGAAGACCATCGCCATATCTTTGCCGCGGATCTGGTCGAGCTCGCGCGGTTTCAGCGCCAGCACGTCCTTGCCTTCGAGCAGCGCCTGTCCCGTGGTTTTGCCGTTCTTGGCGAGCAGGCCCATGATGCCGAGGAAGGTCTGACTCTTGCCGGAGCCGGATTCGCCGACGATGGCGATGCGCTCGCCGCGCTTGACCGTCAGGTTCATGTTCGAGACCGCCTTCACCTCACCATCAGGCGTCTTGAAGGTGATCGAGTAGTCTTTGAGTTCGAGGAGGGTATCCGTCATTTAACGATCCTTCGGGTCGAACGCGTCGCGCAGGCCGTCGCCGATGAATAGCAGGCTGAGCAGCAGGGCCACGAGGAAGCTTGCCGGGAAGACCAGCAGCCAAGGCATGCTTTCCATGGCGTCGGTCCCCTCGGCGATCAGCGTGCCGAGCGAGGTCAGCGGTTCCTGCACGCCGAAGCCGAGATAGGAAAGGAAGCTTTCGGTGGCGATGATTTCAGGCACCGTCAATGCTGCGAAGATGACCACGGGTCCGACGAGGTTCGGGATGATGTGCTTGATGATGATCTTGAATGGCCGCTGCCCGGAGGCGCGGGCCGCCTCGATGAATTCGCGGTGCTTGATCGACAGCGTCTGGCCGCGCACGATGCGGGCCATCGTCAGCCATTCCAGCGCGCCGATGGCGGCAAACAGCAGATAGACGTTGCGGCCGAAGATCACCATCAGCAGGATGACGAAGAGGATATAGGGAAGCGCATACATGATATCGACGAAGCGCATCATGATTGCATCGAGCCTGCCGCCGATATAGCCCGAGACGGCGCCGTAGAGCACGCCGATGAAGACTGAGACGACGGTCGCCGTCAGCGCTACGGCGAGCGAGACGCGGGTGCCGTAAAGGACGCGGGCGAGAAGGTCGCGGCCGTTCGGGTCGGTGCCGAAATAGTGGCCGGTTTCGATCGAGGGCGGTATGCGGAAGGCCGCCCAATCAGGATCTTCATAATTGAAGGGAATGAACCAGGGGCCGATGAAGGCTACGAGGATTAACAGCGTCAGGACGACGATCGACAGGACCGCGGCCTTGTTGCGCCCGAGGCGGCGCAAGGCATCCTTGGTGAGCGAGCGGCTTTCGGGCGCAAGGCCCTCCGCCTCCAGCAGCTCCTGGGCGAGCAGCTCGCGTTTTGCGGGGTTGAGGATCATCTGTTTCTCACTTTCGGATCGAGCCACGCATAGGCGATATCGACGAGAAGGTTCAGGAACACGATCAGCACCATGTAGAAGATGACCGTGCCGAGAACCATGCCGTAATCGCGGTTCAGCGCTGCGTTGACGAAATAGCGGCCGATGCCGGGCAATCCGAAGATGCTCTCGACAACCAGCGAGCCGGTGAGAAGGTAACTTGCAGCCGGTCCGAGATAGGAGACGACAGGCATCAGCGCAGGTTTCAGCGCGTGGCGCATGACCGTCAGGCGGGGGCCGATGCCTTTGGCCTTGGCGGTGCGAATGAAGTTCTGATTCATCACCTCGATCATCGAGCCGCGCGTGATGCGCGAGATACGGCCGGCATGCGGCAGCGCCAGAACGACGATCGGCAGGATGAGGTATTTGATCGAGCCGTCACCCCAGCCGCCGACCGGAAACCACGCGAGATGGATGCCGAAGACGAGCTGCAGGATGGGCGCAATCAAGAAGTTCGGTAGCACGACGCCCACCAGAATGAGCGCGCCCAGAATATAATCCGGTGCCTTGTTCTGATAGAGTGCCCCGAGACAGCCGACGGCCACGCCGGCAATGATGGCAATCAGGAAGGCAGCCGTACCGATGGTAAAGGTATAGGGCAGACCGATCATGATCTGCTGGGCGACGGTGAAATCTTCGCTGGCGAAGGAGGGGCCGAGATCGCCCCGGAGCAGGTCACCGACATAGATCAGGTACTGCTGGATGAGCGGCTTGTCTAGATTATAGTGGGCCGCAAGGTTCTTCAGGATCACCGGCGGCAATGGCCTTTCGCCATCGAAAGGGCCGCCGGGGGCAAGGCGCAAAACAAAAAACGAGGCTGTCACGGCGATCCACATGACGGGGATCGTCGACAGCAGGCGACGGAGTGCGTATTTGATCATGATCGTGGGCCGGTCCTTACCGCAGTGCGCGGAAAGGACCGTTTTCCCTTACTCTTTCATCGACAGCCAGCGGGTGCGGTGGATGTCCTGGATGTTGTCGACGAAGCCTTCGATCTTCGGCGAAACGACGTTCTTCGAGACATAGTAGTAGATCGGCAGGGCGGCGGATTCATCCAGCGCCAACTGTTCGGCCTTCTTGAAGATCGCGGCACGCTTGGCGAGATCCGTCTCGGCGTTGCCTTCCTTGATCATCTTGTCGTACTCGGGATTGGACCAGCGGCCGTAGTTCATCTGCACACCTGTCACCAGGAGGTTCAGGAAGTTGTCCGGATCGTTATAGTCGGCGAGCCAGCCGGCGCGGCCGATTTCGACCTGACCACGCTGCATCTGGTCGTAATGCACCTTGGTTTCGGCATTGACGAGCTCGACATCGACGCCGAGCGGCTTCCACATGGAAGCGATGGCAACGGCGATACGCTTGTGGTTGTCGTTGGTGTTATAGCTGAGTACAGCGTGCAGCGGCTTTTCCGGGCCGAAGCCGGCTTCGGCCAGAAGCTTCTTGGCTTCAGCGACCTTCTCGCTATAGGGCAGGTCCTTCCAGCTGACGTAGGCGGGCTCGCCGTAATTCGCCGTGCCCGGCGGAACCCAGGAATAGGCCGGCAGTTCGCCGGTGCCGAGGATCTGCGGGCCGATGACTTCACGGTTGATCGCCATGGAGAGAGCCTGGCGGACGCGCTTGTCGCTGAAGGGCGGCTTCTGCGAGTTGACGACGTAATAATAGAGGCCGGAGAAGGGGGCGACATGCGCTTGGCCCGGCAGGTTCTTCTTCATCCACTCGTATTGGTCGGTCGGAAAGTCGGTGAGGATATCGAATTCGCCGGCGCGGTAACGCTTCAGCGCGGCTTCCTGATCCTCAAGCACGAAGAACTTCGCACCGTCGATCTTCAGGTCCTTGGTGTCATACCACTGGTCGTTCTTGACAGTCGTGACATGGGAACCCGGAACCCACTCGACCGGCTTGTAAGGGCCGTTGGTGACGATGTTGCCGATCTTGACCCAATCCTGACCCTTCGCCTCGACGACATGCTTCGGCAGCGGATAGGCGGTGTAATGCATCAAGGCATTGAGGAAATAAGGGGTCGAGTTTTCAAGGGTGATTTCGAGCGTCTTGTCGTCGATCGCCTTGACGCCGAGCTGGTTGAGATCGGTGATCTCACCCTTGTTGATCTTTTCCGCGTTCTTGATGGTGAACTGCAGATAGGCATAGTCGGCGGCATTCTTCGGGTCGACGAGGCGCTGGAAGGCGAAGACGAAGTCTCCTGCCGTTACCGGCTGGCCATCGGACCACTTGATGCCGTCGCGAAGCTTGAAGGTGTAGACCTTGCCATCAGGCGAAATGGTCCAGCTTTCGGCCTGGCCGGGGATCGGATTATCCTTGGCGTCCTCGGTGACGAGGCCTTCGAAAATGTCGCCGGCGATACGATTTTCCCAGTCCCCGGAAAGCTTCTGCGGATCGAGCGACTGCGGGTCGCCACCATTGTGAATGTTGAGCGTGGCCGCGTGGGCCGAAAACGCCAGCAATGTGCCAAGCATCGCAGAGGCGAGAAATTTTTTCGCGAAATGGTTCATGGTGGGTCCACCTTTCTAGGCTTTTCGCCTTTATTAGACATTTGTTCCCGGTGTTTGACCTCTTACGTGCAGGTCAGCGCGCACATTATCGCAAAGGCTTTGCGTTGCAACCCCAAATCCGGAGCGTGGAAACGGGTTGTGGACAAGTCCATATACGTCTCCCCCTTGTCGGATCGCGACGATGTGCCGCGACATCAGCCACGCTCTCATAACGGCTTCACATGGTTGTCTTTTGTTTCGTCCGCTTTAGTGTGGCGAGCGCAAACGAGGCAGGAGATGTAGCCGATGGCATTGCAGGCAGGCGGGAGTGCGGACTGGTGGCGCGGCGCGGTGATCTATCAGGTCTATCCGCGCTCGTTTCAGGACACCAACAGCGACGGTCTCGGCGATCTCAGGGGAATCACCCGCCGGCTGCCGCATATAGCCAGCCTCGGCGTCGACGCGATCTGGCTCTCGCCCTTCTTCAAGTCGCCGATGGCCGACATGGGCTACGACGTTTCCGATTATTGCGACGTCGATCCGATCTTCGGGACGCTCGCCGATTTCGACGAGATGATGGCCGAAGCGCACAGGCTCGGAATCAAGGTCGTCATCGACCAGGTGATCTCGCACACCTCCGACCGGCATCCCTGGTTCGTCGAGAGCCGATCGAGCCGGACCAATCCCAAGGCGGATTGGTATGTCTGGGCCGATCCGAAGCCTGACGGTACAGCGCCGAACAACTGGCTGTCGATCTTCGGCGGGCCGGGCTGGGAGTGGGATGGCGTGCGCCGGCAATATTACCAGCACAATTTCCTGACCTCGCAGCCGGACCTGAACTTCCACAGCAAAGCCGTGCAGGATGCGGTCCTCGAGACGGTGAAGTTCTGGCTCGACCGCGGCGTCGACGGCTTCCGCCTGGACACGGTCAACTATTATTTCTGCGACAAGCTGCTCAGGAGCAATCCGCCGCACGAGCCTGATGAGAATGACGCGGGCCTCGATGCGCCCGACAGCAATCCCTACGGCATGCAGAACCACCTCTACGACAAGACGCAGCCGGAAAATGTCGATTTCCTCAAGCGCTTCCGGGCGCTGCTCGATCAGTACGAGGATCGCACGACCGTCGGCGAAGTCGGCGATGGCGCGCGTTCGCTGAAGACGGTTGGCGCCTATACGAGTGGCGGCGACAAGCTGCACATGTGCTACACATTCGATCTGCTCGGGCCGGATTTCACCGCCGAGCATATTCGCGGCTGCGTCGAGGCCTTCCAGAAGGCAGTCACGGACGGCTGGGTCTGCTGGGCTTTTTCCAACCACGACGTCATGCGCCATGTCAGCCGTTTCGCGCGGTCGGAGGAAGAACGGCCAGTCATCGCCAAGCTGGCAATCTCTGTGCTTGCGGCGCTACGTGGCTCGATCTGCCTCTACCAGGGCGAGGAACTCGGCCTGCCCGAGGCCGAGCTCGCCTTCGAGGATCTGCGCGACCCCTACGGCATCCGCTTCTGGCCGGCCTTCAAGGGCCGCGACGGCTGCCGCACGCCGATGCCCTGGGAAGCCGGCAAGGCGCATGCGGGCTTCACATCCGCGGAAAAGAGCTGGCTGCCGGTGCCTTATGAGCAGGCAGCACTTTCCGTCGATACGCAGGAGGCGAGCGACAGCTCGGTGCTGCACCACTACCGCAAGACGCTCGCATTCCGGAGGCGCCATCCGGCGCTGATCGACGGCGAGATGAGCTTCATCGGCACCAATCAGGACCTACTCGCCTTCACCCGCGAAAAGGACGGAGAAAAACTGCTCTTCGTTTTCAACCTGACGCGCAAACCGGCGGAATTCCGCCTGCCCGATGACATGGTGATCGAGGAAACGCTTGAGATGCCGGGCTTCGGGGCGGTGGCTGGCGCGGGATCGGTGAAGCTTGCCGCGCTCGACGGGTTTTGCGCGCGGATTTGACGTTCGACTGCTGTATCTCTGAAGTCGACGGTCAAAGGCTGCCCCACTGGGGAGTCGGCCGTGAAATTGCATCACCCGATGAGCGCGAACTTGTCCACATCCACCATGCCGCGGTCGGATATCTTCAGGTGCGGGATGACCGGCAGCGGCAGGAAAGCGAGCTGAAGGAAGGGTTCTTCCAGCGTGGCGCCGAGCGCGAAGGCGGCCTTGCGCAGATGGTGGAGGATGTCGCGAACCGTCTCGTAGGGCTCTAGGCTCATAAGACCAGCGATGGGCAGGGCGATTTCGCCGGTGACCTTACCGTCTTCGACGACGACGAAGCCGCCCTTGATCTCGCCGAGGCGGTTTGCGGCGCAGGCCATGTCGTCCTCGCTGACGCCGACCACGCAGATATTGTGGCTGTCATGGCCGACGGTCGAGGCGATCGCACCCTTCTTCAGGCCGAAGCCCTGGACGAAGCCGTTGGCATGGTTGCCGTTCTTGCCGTGGCGCTCGATGACGGCGACCTTGATGATATCGTTGGCAAGATCGACGGTCGTCTCGTTGCCCCTGACGGGCAGGCGGTAGCGGCGATGCTCGGTGATGATCTTGCCCGGCATGACGCCGATGACAGGTGTTTCGCCCTCGGCGACCGGGACGCCGAAATGGGCGGCGTTGACGGGCCTTGCCTTGACGCTGTCGAGGCCGATCGGGGCAACCGGTCTGCGCGAGGAAAACAGTGCATCGGTGACGCGGCGGCCGGCGGAGAAGATCATGTCGGCGCGGCAGTTTTCCAGGCTGTCGAGAACCACCAGATCGGCCCGCCAGCCCGGCGCGACCAGGCCGCGGTCCCTGAGGCCGAAGGCGCGGGCGGCCGAAATCGAGGCGGCGCGGTAGATCGCCAGGGGCTCGACGCCGCTCGCGATCGCTGTGCGGATCATATGATCAAGATGGCCCTGTTCGGCGATATCGAGCGGATTGCGGTCGTCGGTGCAAAGCGCGAGGAAGGGTGAAAGCCGCTCGGTGATAATGGGTATCAGCGCAGCGAGATCCTTGGATACCGAACCCTCGCGCACGAGGATATGCATGCCCTTGCGGATCTTTTCCAGCGCTTCGGCGGAGGTCGTGCATTCGTGCTCGGTGCGGATGCCGGCTGCGAGGTAACCGTTGAGGTCGTTGCCTGAGAGCAGCGGCGCGTGACCGTCGATATGGCCGCCCTGGAAGGCGTCGAGCTTGGCCATGCAGACGGGATCCTTGTGGATGACGCCGGGGAAATTCATGAATTCGGCAAGGCCGATGACCTTCGGATGGTGGCGGTAGGGCAGGAGGCTTTCGATCGGCAGGTCGGCGCCGGAGGTTTCGAGATGTGTCGCCGGAACGCAGGAGGAGAGCTGGACGCGGATGTCCATGATCGTCTCCAGCGCGGATTCGAGAAAGAATTCGATGCCGGCGGTTCCGAGGACATTGGCGATTTCGTGCGGATCGCAGATGGCGGTCGTCACACCGTAGGGCAGAACGCAGCGATCGAATTCATGCGGGGTCACCAGCGAAGATTCGATATGCAGATGCGTGTCGATGAAGCCGGGAACGACGATCCTGCCCGAGATGTCGATCTCGGTCTCGCCCTCATAATTGCCTGAGGTGCCGACGATGCGATCGGCGCCGATGGCAATGTCCGACTGGACGAGTTCGCCGGTGACGAGATCGAAGAAACGGCCGCCCTTCAGCACGATATCGGCCGGCATACGGCCAACGCCCTGATCGATGAGACGTTCGAGCTTCGTGGTCATGGATTGCTACCTCGTCGATTGTTTTTCTGCCGCTGATGCCGAACGGATGCTGGAAACATTTGGATTGTATTTCCCGCTGCTTTTGCCTCGGTGGCAGCAGTGCTAGTGAAGCGAGAATACAGATGTCGTTTTCCAACTCAAGGTCATGATATGAAAGCAATTATTTCGGCGGCCTGCGCAGCAGTTTTTCTGTTGAGCGGCTGTGTGAACAACTCTGCGGTACTCACGACCGACAAGCACGGGAAGGTCAGTCAGATCATTCTCAAAAAATCGACCGGAAGTGTCGCTTCCGATGAAAATCTTAAGCGCGTCGTGGTCGCCAGTTTCTACGCGCGGATTTCAAATCCAACACCCAATCGGACGTATGTTCAACCGATGGTACTTATCGAACACCCGACAGTGGAAAGCTATCTGCGTGAGGATAAGAGGACGCGGGATTGACCGGCAGCCCATCTCTCAAAATACAAATCGGGCGCCGTGAGGCGCTCGATCCTGTTTCTCTGTATCCGTCAATTACTCGGCGGCGACGATCTTGCCGGCTTCCCATTTGTAGAGCGAGAAGCTCTGCGAGGTCAGGTCGCCGGTTTCGCCGTAGGTGATCTTGCCGATGGCGGTCGGGATTTCTTCGCCGCCCTTCAACGCGGCCGCGACGGCTTCCGCATCTTCGGCGCTGCCGGCCTTCTCGATGCCGGCTTTCAGCACTTCGACGGCGGCATAGGCGTTCAGCGTGAAGGCCTCCGCCGGGATGTTCTTGGCGGCGAGCGCATCGGCTGCGGCTTTGGAATCCGGGCTCTTGGTGGCGTCCGAAGCGTTGGTGAAGATGGTGCCTGCTACCGCATCCGTGCCGATTGCCCAGAATTCGGTGTTGGAGAGTCCGTCGCCGCCGATGATCGTCGCGTTGGCGGCGAGGTCATGCAGCTGGCGGGCCAGCAGGCCGCCTTCCGGGTGGTAGCCGCCGAAATAGACCACGTCGACCTTCTCGGACTTGATGCGGGTGGTAAGCGCGCTGAAATCCTTGTCACCAGGCGTGATCGCGTCATTGACGACTTCGGTGATGCCGCCGGCGTTCAGCGTCGCCTTGAAGGCGTCGGCGAGGCCTTTGCCGTAGGCGCCCTTGTCGTTGACGATGGCGACGCGCTTGTCCTTGAAATTCTTCAGCACATATTTGGCGGCGACTTCGGCCTGCTGGTCGTCGCGGCCGCAGGTGCGCAGCACATTGGTGAGACCGCGCTTGGTCAGGTCAGGGGCCGTCGCGGTCGGGGTGACCATCAGCACGCCGTTTTCAGCAAGCACGTCCGAAACGGGGATGGCGACGCCCGATGTCACCGGGCCAACGACGAAGCGGATGCCGTCGCCGACGACCTTGTTGGCGGCGGAAACGCCCTGTTTCGGTTCGCCGGCATCGTCGGCCAGTTCGAGGACGACCTTCTCGCCGAGAATTCCGCCCTTCTTGTTGATTTCGTCGACGGCGGTCTGCGCACCATTCTTCACCTGGTCGCCATAGGCGGCGACGGGGCCGGTGAGCGGCGCGATCAGGCCGATGGTGATATCGGCATAGGCAAGCGGCGCAAAGGCGAGTGACGCGACGAGGGTCGCCGTCAATGTCTTGAGGGTCATTGTCTGTCTCCTTGGATGGGGGTCATTCGACCCGCGATGAGGTGCCGCGCCGGCTTTTCCGGATCGTTCAACGGCCCCCAGGCCATGCCAAGGACGATCGATATCGGCGCGATCAAAGCGCCCTCCGACCATATTTGGCTCGAATGGGCGCAACGGCAAGATTTCTAGGAATTTTGGTGGGATTCCGCAAGTTGATAACAAAATGAAACGAAAATCGAGCCGATCCGGCACGAAATCGTCCCGGAATCGTCGATCCTGGCGCCGTCTGCCGATTTCTAGAGGGTGCGGTACCTCGGGGCATCAGCGCGGTTGGCTGATAAACCTGCTGGATTTCGGGGAACCTCCTCGTCTTTCTGAATATTCGAATTCCGTTTTGAGATTAACACTTGATTCTACCAATTAGAGTAGAACCATTGTTCGTGCATATATTGCTGCGATGCAAAAGAGCGGTCGATAATAAACAGAGAGATATTTCGGGAACTGAGATCTGGATGCTCAAGCGTATCGAAGCCAGGCGGGTGCGCAACGGAATGTTTGTGGAGGCGATTGAAGGTGCATGGCAGGATCCCTTTCTGTCCAAGCGAAGATTTCTGTTGCGGCGTGAAGCCGATGCCCTGAAACTTCGGAAGAGCGGTATTGAAGGTGTTATCATCAACACCAGCAGAGGCCTCGACATCGACGGCCTGCCAGGCGGCAATATCGAGATCGACACCCAGGCGGCACGCGAGACCATCCAGAAATCCGTGCAGGTACTGGAAAGTGTTTTCGGCCGGCTCAAGCATGGCGATGGGATCAGCGTCGATCAGGTCGCGCCGGTGATTTCCTCGGTCTCTAAGTCGATGGATGACAATCCCACTGTCTTTCTCAGCGTTACGCGTCTGAAATCCAAGGACGAAGTGACGTTTCTGCATTCCCTTTCGGTGAGTGCGCTGATGATCCTTTTCGGCCGTCATCTCGGACTTGACGAGGCTACGGTGCAGACGCTCGGCACAGCAGGATTGCTGCATGACGTCGGCAAGCTCGAAATTCCGCTTGAGATACTCAACAAGGAAGGGCGCCTTGAAGAGGACGAGATCAAGATGATCCGCGATCATCCCGAAAAGGGGCATGCAATCCTGGCGCGCCAGGAAGGTATGTCGGAGATCGTTCTCGACGTATGCCTCAACCATCATGAGCGTATCGACGGCAAGGGCTATCCTCGCAGGCTTTCCGAGACGCAGGTCAGCTTCCATGCCCGTCTTGCTGCGATTTGCGACGTCTATGACGCCGTGACCTCCGTGCGGCCGTACAAGGCGCCATGGAGCGCGAGCCAAGCACTGAAGTGGATGCTTGGCAGCGAAGGGCAATTCGATCGACGGCTGCTGAAGAAATTCGCCCTCTGCCTTTCCGTCGCCGCCGTGAGCTAAAAAGTGGGGACTCTTAGAATTCCCAAATGAGTGTTGTTGTGAGTCAAGAGCTGTCTTTTAACGGAATAACCTGACAAGTGTGTGGGCTTGGATTTTGTGTTGAAACCTAGAGAGCAGATATGACACGGTGTCAGCTGACAAGGCCGTGCGCAACGAGGAAATCAGCCGACCGACTGCCATTTTTGACAAGGTCAAGGTTGATCAAGTCATTTTTATCGACCTTCGCGTTGGCTTCCGCAGGGTCCAGTCCCAGATCCAGCCAGCGCTTTATCAGACGTTCACGCAAAACCTTGCGTTCCGCATCAATCATCACCGTGATATCAAAATTCAATGCATTCCATGGCGGTTGATCAAGCAGCAGATAATTGCCCTCGACAATCACCGTGCGCGCAGAGCGGGAAATGAGCCGGGCGCCAGCCCTTGCGATCTCAAGGCTCCTGTCGAACACCGGCACAGCTATTTCGGGCTCCGCATTTTCCCGGAGACGGCCGATCATATGTGCGAACCCCGCAACATCGAACGTCTCCGGTGCGCCTTTGCGTGGCCGCAGACCACGGGGCACAAGTACCATGTCGTCAAGGTGATATCCGTCCATCGGCAAGACGGCGGCGCTATCGGCTGCGCGAGCGTTGAGCTCAGCGCCGAGTTTCTCTGCAAAGGTGGATTTGCCGGATCCCGGTGGCCCAGCGATGGCAACAATGCAACGCCGTTCATCATGCCGATGGGCAATACCAGCGATAAGGTCTGCGGCAGAAATCAATTGCATGACAGGATGCCCTAGATTTCCCGCGCGAGCCAACGGATCATGTTGGCCATCAACAGATCGTAGCCGGACCACTGCATGAAATCCTCGGACAGCCAATGAGGACCAATGTCGGTCATCCAGGCGAGCGAGCGCCCCGCGCCATAGTCGCGAACCGACAGCAATGGCATTTGTCCATGACGATGGCCGCAACGGATCAGGGTTTTCGTGTCTGTGCTAGCGCGGGCGGCAACGCGGTTCATACCGAGGACGTAGGGGATCGGTGATGGCACTCGTGCCAGTATCGGATGATCGATTTCATCAACGACAGGGTCCAGGCCTTCCGGCGCTTCCATTCCATCAGGGCCTGGAAAGCACTCGATCGGTAGGCATTCCTCGACATCAGTGCCACGAAACATGGCAAGACCATCGATACCTTGAAAGCTGCAATATCCGCCCGCCATCATCAGCGCGCCGCCTCTCTCCACCCATTCCCTTAGAAGCGCGAGGCGGTTCACGGAGCGTCGGCCAGCTCTCGTCTGAGGGGTATAGAGGAGCGACAGCGCACCCACGTCGGAAAGAACGACCGTCGAATAGGGGGCGAGTGCCTCTATCGTCGTCGGGAATTGGCTTTCGCAACGCTCGCCACCGATCTGGACGACCGCGATATCATGCGCCGCGAGGCCCTTGATGTAGCGCTCGGCACCGTTGGAATAGCGTGACGAAGCCCCAACCTCATAGCCTTTAGCGGCAAAGGATGTGACGTGAAACGTCTCGCCGGCGAGCAACACTGGCTTCATGGTGGCCTCCCGATATCCATTGGAAACGGGTGGCGCCGTAGCGGCGCCACCCTTCAGGTCGAGGATGTCAGAACTTGAATTCTTCGACGTTTGCCGGCGTCACGATGTCAGCCGGTCCGAGAAGCACTTCGCCCTTGGGGCCGACCTTGTAGGAACCAAGCCTGCCGGCTTCGAAGGTCTCTCCCTCCTTGCCCGTCAATTTGCACTGCGCAACGGCCTGGGCCGCATAGTAGGTCAGATAGCCAAGGTCCTTGACGTTCCACCAGATATCCTGGACCGAGCCGTTCTGGATGTATTTCTTGATGAGGGTCGCCGGCGCCAGACCGGTCAGCTTGACCTTGCCGAGAAGACCCGCCTGGTCCATTGCACGGGCAGCCGCGGGCAAGCCGATGCCGGCCGGAATGATGATGCCCTTGAGGTTCGGAAATGCCTGTGCCAGGGCCAGGGCCTGCTGCTGGTTGACTTGCTCGCTCTCCTGGCCATAGGCGACCTGAACGAGCTTCATCTTGGCGAATTTCTTGTCACCCGCCATCGTCTTCTTCATGAAGTCGATCCAAGCATTCTGGTTGGTTGCCGTCGGCGTCGAGGACAGGATCGCAAACTCGCCGTCGTAGTTGATCATCTGCCCCATCGATTCCAGCATCATTTCGGCCAGGCTGTCGCCGGCCGCCTGGTTGAGGAAGACGGAACGGGCGGCCGTCGATACGTCGGAATCATAGGATACGACCTTTACACCCTGCTTGGCTGCGCGGCGCAAAGCGGGGGCCACGGCATTGGCGTCATTGGCGGATATCGCGATGACGCCCACTTTCTGAGAAACCAGATTGTTGATGAAATCGATCTGCGCCTCAGCGGTTGCCTGCGACGGAGCCTGCTTGATCGCCTTGCCGCCGATCTCCTTTGCGGCCTCTTCCGCGCCTGTTTGTGCGACCTGGAAATAGGGGTCGGTGTCCAGCTTCGGCAGGAAGCCGACCGTGACCGGCTCCTTGGCGCATTCCTGCGCGTTTGCCGCCGCGATGCTTGCGATCAAGCTACCCGCGACAAGTAGAGTTTTGATAAGATGCGATGTCATGTCGGTTCCTCCTCAAGATATCCGGTTCGGTGAAGCAGGCTAGCCCCGGAACTACTTGCCTGTTTTGACTTTGAAATATCGGGTTCGAACGCTGGCGAAGACGCGCTCCGCCGCATTGCTGGCCAGCAGCGAAACGATCAGCAGGAGGCCGATGACCGTTCCCTGCGCGTCGCCGCCAATCTGAAGCAGACCAAGGACGTTGCGAATGGTGGCGACCAGCAACAATGCCCACAGCACGCCGGTCAGCCGGCCACGCCCGCCGAAGACGCTGATCCCGCCCAGAAGCGCGATGGTGATGACGTCGAGTTCGATGCCGACTGCATTGTTGGCGCGGGCATTTGCCAGCCGCGCCGCATAGACCATACCAGCCGCCGCACACACCGCACCTGAGGTGACGAACAGGCCGAACACCGTTCGGGCGAGACGAATGCCGGAATAACGCGCAGCATCAGGGCTGCCGCCGATTGCATAGATGCGCCGGCCGAGCGGCATCTTTTGAAGCGCTATGGCGAAAACCGGGGCAAGCAGCAGAAAGGGAAGGATGGTCTGCGGCACCGGCGATGTGCCGACAGTATCGATACCGAAGTCGAGGAAGCTGTCGGGAAAGTCGTTGATCGAGTCCGAGCCGAGCAGAATATAGGCAATGCCGCGAAACAGAGCCATGGTTCCGAGCGTCACGACGAGAGAGGGAAGACCGAGTTTCGTGACCAGCAGGCCGTTGAAGCCGCCGCAAATTCCGCCGGCGACAAGCGTTACCGGAATGGCCAGAAGGAGTGGCGCGCCCTGCTGGATGAGCAGTCCGAAGATCACGCTGGTCAGCGCCAATATGCTGCCGACGGACAGGTCGATTTCGCGCGCAATGATCAGCAGGACCATCGGCAACACGATGAGCGCCCGCTCCGAAATGCCGGCGACAGCCTGCGAGATGTTGAAGACGGAAGCGAAGTTCGGCACGCCCAAGAGAGCGTAGGCGACGACGGCGATCGTCAGCGCCGCCAGGAAATTGTCCCAGTTGGCAAAGCGGGTGACGAAGTCGGGATTACGCTCGGAATTTGCGTTCATCAATGTGCTCCCTTGCGCTTGCCGGCGGCGCGGCGGGCGACGAGCGAGTCGATGCCGATGGCGGCAAGAATGACGAGGCCATAGACCCCTTGCAGCCATAGAGGATCGACACGCACAAGTGTCAGCCCATTGTTGATGATCAGCAGCATCAGGGCGCCGGCGGCGACGCCGAGCACGGTGCCGGAGCCGCCGCGGACGGCAATGCCCCCGACGACGACAGCCGCAATCACGGTCAGCTCGAAACCGTAGGCAACGCGTGCATCGACCGTGGCATAGCGCGAAGCCCAGAGCGCACCGTCGAACCCGGCCAGAAGCCCGGCTGCCGAAAACGCCATCAGGATGCGCGCCCGCGAGGGAATGCCGATGAGGCTCGCTCCGCCTGGATTGGAACCGATGGCAAACAGTTCCCTGCCGATCGAGGTGTTGCGGAGGATATAGGCAACGACGAGCAATGTGGCGATGGCGATCAGGAGGACCGCCGGAACCCCGAAAATATTGGCCGCCGTCATATCCAGCCAGGCCTGCGGTACCTGGTCGGCGCTCACCTGCGTTCCACCTGCCCAAAGGCTGTTGATGCCCCGAAAGATGGACATGGTGCCAAGCGTGACGACGATGGCCGGCACGCGGCCGTAGGTGACGATGAGCCCATTCAGGAAGCCTGCGGCGAGCCCGATCACACAAGCCAGGGCGACACCACCCATGACGCCGATCTCGGGATGCAGATGGATCGTCGAGGCCGCTCCATAGGCTGCAAGACCAATGATCGCGGCCACGGAAAGATCGATGCTGCGGGTGATCACAACAAGCATCTGGGCGACGGCGACGATCATCAGCAGGCCGGCATCCATTGCGAGGGCAGATAGATTTGCGCCGCTCAGCATGCGTATGTTCAATATGGAAATTGGAATGACGACAGCCGCAATGGCCGCAAACAGCCCCAATTCCCGGCGGGCCAGAACCCGCCGCCACGTGCCCTGCGCCGCTCTTTCCGGGATCTCAGATTTTTCGTCTTGATGCGGGACCGGCTTGGCAATGATCTCGCCGTCCACCTTTCTGACGATCGAATCGGTCGCAGCGCCGATTACCTTTTCCTGCGTGGCCTCGTCGTGGGGGAATTCAGCCGTGACCGAGCCTTCCCTCAGCACGATCATCCGGTCGGCCATGCCAAGAAGCTCCGGCAGCTCGGATGAGATCAGGATGATCGCCATGCCTTTGCCGGCGAGATCGGTCATCATCGCATGCACATCGGCCTTGGTCTGAACGTCGATGCCTTGTGTCGGCTCGTCGAGGATAAGGATGCGGGGATTGGTCGCCAGCCATTTTGCCAGAACGACTTTTTGCTGGTTGCCGCCGGACAGCGCGCCGACCGGCTGATCAAAGGATTTGAACCGCAGCCGAAGACGGTCGAGAAACGGCTTTGCAATGCCGATTTCCTTCTCCCGCGACATCAACCCGCCGCGGGTCGCCTTGTCGAGCACGGTCAACGACGCGTTGTTCAGAATAGGGAAGTCCATGACCAGGCTCTGCCCGATCCGGTCTTCGGAAACATAAGCGATGCCATTGTCCATTGCATCTTTCGGAGAGGCGAAGCGCATTACCTTGCCATCGATGGTAATCGTTCCGGCAGTCGGCTGATCGATCCCGAACAGCACCCGGGCGATCTCGGTACGGCCGCTGCCGACCAATCCGCCGAACCCCAGGATCTCGCCCGCTCTCAACTGAAACGATACGTCCTTGAACGAGCCGTCGCAGGACAGTCCCTGGACATCTAGAACCACGTCGCCGGGGGAGGCAGTGTTGCGAGGATAGAGCCCATCCAGGGGACGCCCGACCATCATTTGAACGGCACGTTCTCGCGACAGATCAGCCGCGACTTCCGTTCCGACATGTCGCCCGTCGCGCAGGACGGCGATACGATCGGCGACGCGATAAATCTCGTCCATACGGTGGCCGACGAACATCATCGCCACCCCTTGGAGCCGGAGATTGTCGACGACCGTAAACAGCCGCTCCACCTCTCTTTGCGACAAGGCTGCGGTCGGTTCGTCCATGATCAGAACGCGCGCGTCGAGCGAAAGCGCACGGGCAATTTCGACCAGTTGTTGCTCGGACGTCCGCAGCCGACCCAAAGGCGCCGTGACATCCACATCGAGGCCGACGAGCGTCAGGAGGCGCGCGGCTTCCTTGCGCATAAACAGGTGGTCCAGTTTCCAGCGCAACCCGGTCTGCCCGATGAAGAGATTTTCGGCGATGCTGAGATCGGGAAAGAGACCGGGATGCTGATGCATCACCGCGACGCCGGCATGCTGTGCTTCGAGCGGCGACGCAAATGTGACGGCCTTGCCCAGAATAGAGACCTGGCCGCCATCTGGGCGATGCACGCCGGCGAGCAGCTTGACGCAGGTGCTTTTGCCCGCACCATTCTCCCCAAGCAGTGCAAGCACTTCGCCTGCACGCAGTTGAATGGATACATCTGCTACGGCGACGGTGCCGCCAAAAACCTTCGTGACGCTGTCGAGCGACGCAACGACCTGGCCGGTCTCCATCGTTGGCGCGGCCGTTTGCCGGCTTGAAATATCAAGCATCCCGAGCATCCGAACTAACCGGAATCGCTAACCCTGCACAGCACGTCATCTGTCTGGTGCCTCCTCAAACCCAAGAGCGTATCTCTCGCCCAACTGCCATCGGGTATTTATTAAAGCAGTTTACTATAATAATGCTTGAATGTCGTCAAGCCTCGTTTTAATGATTATCTGGGGAGACACTTTTTGCTTCCTGCGCAACGAGTTGCGTTCATTCAGCGGTCGCGCTAGGTGTGGCGCACCGGCATAAGCTTAAAGCAAAGTGCTTTTGACTATGGGTTTTCAACGGTGGAATCGGATGGCAGGAAAAGGCAGCAATTCCGTCCAGCTCCGTCATTACAACGAGCGCGTTGTTCTGGATGCCGTGCGGCGTTTCGGCCAGGCGTCGAAGGCGGAGATCGCGAGGTTCGCACATCTGACGCCACCAGCTGTTGCGGCGATAGTCGAGGCTCTTGTCGCTGGCGGCTACCTGGTCGAAAACGGCAAGCGTTTCGGCGGCAAGGGCCAGCCGTCTGCCATGTACGGACTTGCCAGCAGCGGGGCCTATTCGATCGGCTTTCATATCGGCCGCAGAGCCATGGATGCCATCCTGATCGATTTTGCGGGACAAACTTGCGCGTTTGAGACCCACGACTACGACCATCCGGATCCGGAGAGCATAAGGCGCCTCGGTGGCGGGGCGATCGGGCGGTTCAGATCCCAGCTCGGCAGCGTTGAGAGTTCGCGCCTGATCGGCATCGGGATATCAGCCCCTTACTTCATCGGCGGATGGGACGAGGAACTCGGCTTTCCCGGTGATGTCCAGCTCGCCTGGCGGTCCTTCGACCTGAAGGCCCATTTCTCAGACACGCACAATCTTCCTGTCATGATCGAGAACGACGCGTCAGCGGCTGCCGTCGCGGAACTGGTGTACGGGTTGGGGAAGAAATTTTCTGATTTCCTGCATATTTCGCTCAGCACCTTCGTCGGCGGAGGGCTCGTTCTCGACGGAACATTGCAGACCGGTCCGAACGGCAATACGGCCGCCTTCGGTCCTTTCCCGGTCACGCATTCAACTTTGAGCTCCGTTCCAAAGCCGACAGGAAAATTCGAAGTCCTGCTGCATCGAGCGTCGATCTACACGCTGGTCCATCATCTCAGAACAAACGGGATAGACATAAAACGTGTCCGGGATCTCGACCCGATGCCGGCGACCGCGCGGACCCTGGTCTCGGAGTGGCAGGATGACTGCGCGGATGCTCTTGCTCAGGCAATCATAGGAAGCATTGCCGTCGTGGATGTCGAAGCTGTCGTCATCGACGGGCTTCTTCCCGCACCATTGCTCATGGAAACCGTGGCTCGCGTCCGGCAATGTTTCTCCGAGATGGTTCCACCCGGATTGATCGCGCCCACCATAACCGCCGGAGCATTAGGCGCACGGGGGTCTGCGCTCGGAGCAAGCATCCTCCCGCTCTACCTGATGTTTGGTCCCGATACTGGCGTCCTTATGAAAAAGGGCAACGATAAGAAGCCTCTTTTGATTGGCTCATAAGAGCTAAGCTCGCTCGTCTTCAGAAACGAAAAGCCCGCGAGGATTTCGTCCGCCGCGGGCCGTGGGCTGCGAAGCCTCAGAGCTTTCTCAGACGTTGTTCTGCAGGATTGTCCGCAGCTTGCCGAAGAGCTCGTCGATGTGGTGCTTCTCGATGATCAGCGGCGGGGAGAGCGCGATGATATCGCCGGTGGTGCGGATCAGCAGGCCGCTTTCGTAAGCTTTCAGGAAAGCGGTGAAGGCGCGCTTGGTGGGCTCGCCGGCGATCGGGTCGAGTTCGATCGCGCCGATCAGGCCGGTGTTCCTGATGTCGATGACATTGGGGCAGTCCTTCAGCGAATGCAGCGCGTCGGCCCAATAGTCGGAAAGCTCGGCGGCGCGTGTCAGCAGGCCCTCCTCTTTGTAGGTGTCGAGCGTGGCGAGGGCCGCGGCGGAGGCGATCGGGTTGCCGGAATAGGTGTAGCCGTGGAAGAACTCGATCATGTGCTCCGGACCGTTCATGAAGGCATCATGAATCTCGGAGGTGACGAAGACGGCGCCCATCGGGATGACGCCGTTGGTCAATCCCTTGGCGGCAGTGATCATGTCAGGCTTGACGTCGTAATATTGCGCGGCAAAGGGGGCGCCGAGGCGGCCGAAGCCGGTAATGACCTCGTCGAAGATCAGAAGGATGCCGTGTTTGGTGCAGATCTCGCGCAGCTTCTGCAGGTAGCCCTTCGGCGGGATCAAGACGCCGGTGGACCCCGCCACCGGCTCGACGATGACGGCTGCGACAGTGGAGGCGTCATGCAGGGTGACGATACGCTCGAGCTCGGTGGCGATGTCGCCGCCATGCTCGGGCTCGCCGCGGGTGAAGTTGTTCTTGCCGGGCTGGTGGGTGTGCGGCATGTGATCGACGCCGGTCAGAAGCGTGCCGAACATCTTGCGATTGGTGACGATGCCGCCGACGGAGATGCCGCCGAAATTGACGCCGTGATAGCCGCGCTCGCGGCCGATCAGACGGAAGCGGGATCCATTGCCCTTCACGTGGTGATAGGCGAGCGCCACCTTGAGCGCGGTCTCGACGGATTCGGAACCGGAATTGGTATAGAGAACGTGGTTCAGGCCTTCCGGAGCAATGTCGACCAGGCGGTTTGCCAGTTCGAAGGCCTTGGGATGGCCGAGCTGGAAGGCCGGCGCGTAATCGAGCTCGCCGGCCTGCTCGCGGATCGCCTCGGTGATCTTCGGCCGGCAGTGGCCGGCATTGACGCACCAGAGGCCAGCCGTGCCGTCCAGCACCTGACGGCCGTCATGGGTGGTGTAGTACATGTCCTTGGCGCCGACGAACAAACGCGGCTCCTTCTTGAACTGGCGGTTCGCCGTAAACGGCATCCAGAAGGCGCGAAGATCGTTCGGTGCATTGAGGCGATTGGACATGCTGTTCTCCTGGCCGCTGACGGCCCTTTCCCGGGGGCTGTACGCCCAAATTTTTACTGCCCGGTCAAATTATCAGGGCTTCCCAAGGCGTCAACGGGAAAAGTCCCGAAAGCTCCCCTGACAGGAGGCTCAAGCAGCTTCGATCGATCACGGGGCGAGCGCTTCAGCGCGGTCGGGCTGCAATTCCTTCCCTGCGGCGAAAGGAGCAGAAAGGCCAGGCTTTCAAAGGCACGACCGGCAAATCGCAAATTTGCCGGTCGTGCCATAAGGTTCACGTGCTGAAACATCGTTGCCAGGCCTCCGGGAACATTCCCTTGCAGCACGGCATCGGCCGACATTCATGTCAGCGCTATCATCAGGCGGCGGATCTGTTCCGGTTCTGCACCAGGTAGATGTCTTCGAGCGTTGCCAGGATCTTCATGACCGGCTCCGAGGTGCTCGAATAATAGATGGTTTGTGCGTCCCGGCGGGTCTTGACCAGCTTTTGAGCGCGCAGCTTCGACAGGTGCTGAGAGAGAGCCGACTGGCTGAGCCCGACCTGCGTCGCAAGCACGCCGACGGCCACTTCGCCCTTCACGAGGCTACACAGGATCAGCAATCTCTTCGGGTTTGCCATGGCCGACAATAAAGCTGCCGCCACGTTCGTGTGATCGGCCAAATCAGAGGTTTCCATATGTTATCTTCCTAATGCAAAACGTACATCAAGCGTGTTGGCGCAGGCCGCCAGCCGGGATTTTGACTGACACCAAAAACTAGCAACTGGGCTCGAAGATTGTATATACCTAAATTTAAGGTATCGAGTATGCTATTTTAGACATGTTTGAACAAATGTGATCGGTATCCACAGCGAGGGTTTCGAACTCGTATCGCAGCAGCAAATCGCCGGAAATCATGTCGAAACCTGAGGAATCGATACCACAAATGCGCCAAGAGCCGGATTCCGGCGCCTTTAGCCTGATAGCGAGGCTTTCCTCGACGTCGGGGTGGCGTTCTACTAAATCTCGCACTGCTTCTGCTGCCCCGACGGCAATCGCCTCATTCGCGGCCGACTGGATTACGAGATCGTTCCCATCCAGCTGGTAGGCGCGGCCGAAGCCGCCATTGAGGTTGGCCTGTTCAGGCTTGAGACGGAAGAACACGAAATCAGGAAAGTCGATATAAAGCTTCGCCTTGGTGTGGCGAGCAAGAAAACGCGTGCGGATACGCTCGTAGAATGCATTGCTGCGCTCGACGGGTTCTGCCACGCACTGGGTCGTCAGACGAGCATAGGCGAGGGGATCGCCCTTGCCGGGCTCGCCAGTCAGGAGCGAGGCGCGCGGGTCGCCAGTGAGCGCCCTGGTATGGGCCGACAGCTGCGAAACCAGGATGACGGGGGTGCCGTCGATATCGGTGGCGACGAGCACGCGGCTGGCGAAGGGGAAGCCGGTCTCAGGGTCGAGAACGGCAATCGCCGCGTATCGTGCGGAGCGCAGAAGCACGCGGGCAAGCTTGCGGGCATCGTCGTCGGTTTCGCGTAAGGGCGAGGGCTGATCTTTCATATCCGCTTTGTGACAAAGCGGATGGAAAACATCAAGCTTCCTGCTTGCGGCGATGGCGGGTGAGGCCGGCAACGATATCCTGAGCCGAGATGGTACCGACGATCGCGCCGTTCTCGACGATGCCGATACTGCCCGGCTGGCGGGCAAGGGCATCGAGGATATCGATGAGCGGGGTCGCGGCGCGGGCCGTGGCGCTGACGCTCATGCCGGCGGCAGTCTGGCCGAGGCCTGGCTGCATGACGTCGGCGGCCGTCAGCATGTTGATCGGATTGAGGTTCTGCACGAAGTCGGCGACATACTGGTCTGCGGGGTTCTTGACGATGTCGTGCGGCGTCCCACACTGGATGATGCGGCCGCTCTCCATGATGGCGATGCGATTGCCGATGCGGAAGGCCTCGTCGAGATCGTGGCTGACGAAGAGGATGGTCTTCTTTAGCCGCCGCTGGAACTCCAGGAGCTCGTCCTGCAAACGGGTGCGGATCAATGGGTCGAGCGCCGAGAACGGCTCGTCCATGAGCAGGATGGGGGCGCCGGTGGCAAAGGCGCGGGCAAGGCCGACACGCTGCTGCATGCCGCCCGAAAGCTCGTTGACCTTGCGGCCTGCCCATTTCGTCAGGTTGACCAGTTCAAGCTGCTCGCCGACGCGGAGCTTGCGTTCGGCCTCCGGCATGCCGGCGAGCTCTAGGCCGAAACCGACATTGTCGGCGACGGTGCGCCAGGGCAGGAGGGCGAACTGCTGGAACACCATGGAGACGGTGTGGGTGCGCAGATCTCGCAGCGCCTTGGCATTGCATCTGTAAGGGTTGACGGGGCCGGTGGTCGTGGAGACGGCGACATCGCCACGCACTACGGGAGCGAGCCCGTTGACGGCGCGCAGCAGCGTCGACTTGCCGGAGCCGGAAAGGCCCATCAGCACCAGGATCTCGCCTTCCTCGATTGTCAGCGAGGCATCCGCGACGCCGAGCACCAAGCCGGTCGCGGCGCCGATTTCGTCGCGCGATTTGCCCTGATCGACCATGGCAAGTGCGGTTTCCGGCCGATCGCCGAAGACGATGCTCACATTGTTAAAGCTTACCGCGGTCATGCACCGCCTCCTTCACCCGCCGTGCGGAACATCCGGTCGAGAATGATTGCCAGGATGACGATGCAGAAGCCCGCCTCGAAGCCCTTGGCGATATTGACGGTGTTCAGCGCGCGGACGACGGGCACGCCAAGCCCGGGAGCGCCGACAAGCGCGGCGATGACGACCATCGACAGCGATAGCATGATGGTCTGGGTGAGACCCGCCATGATCTGCGGCGTGGCGTAGGGAAGCTCGATCTTGCGCAACACCTGTATCGGCGTCGCGCCGAAAGCGACGGCGGCTTCGACGAGGGACGGCGGCGTCGAGATGATGCCGAGGCGCGTCAGCCGGATCGGAGCGGGGATTGCGAAGATGACGGTGGCGATCAGGCCCGGCACCATACCGAGGCCGAACAGGATGAGCGCCGGGATCAGATAGACGAACGTCGGTATGGTCTGCATGAGATCGAGTACCGGGCGCATGGCAGCATAGACCCAAGGGCGGCGGGCGGCGGCAATGCCGAGCGGAATGCCGATCACCATACAGACGAAGGTGGCGGCGAGCACGAGGGCGAGCGTCTCCGTCGTTTCCTTCCAATAGTCCTGGTTCACGATCAGCAGCAGCCCGAGACAGGTAAAGACGGCGACTGCGATCGACCGGCGCAGCCAAAAGGCGATGGCGGTGATGGCAGCAATGACGATCAACGGATGGGGCTTCTGCAGCACGAAAAGCAGGCCGTCTATGGCGCTCGACAGCAGGAAGGCGATCTGGTTGAAGAACCATTCGCCGTTCGAGGTCAGCCAGTCCACGAAGGATTTGGCCCAGGGGCCAACGGGAATCTTAAATTCGGTGATCCAATTCAAGGGCGCGCCCATCCAGAAAAACAACAATCGGACAAAAATGAAGCGGGGCGGCGAGCCGCCCCGTTCGTATCATCAGAGGCCGAGGCCGGTCTTGGCGGCGGCGAGAGCGTCGCCCTTGCCGTCGCGGGTCTTGACGCCCGCGAGCCAGGGCTCGATCGCTGCGGGGTTCGCCTTCAGCCATTCGGAAGCTGCAGCTTCCGGCTCTTTGCCGTCGTTCAGGATTTTGCCCATAATGTGGTTCTCCATGTCGAGGGAGAACGTCAGGTTCTTCAGCATCGTGCCGACATTCGGGCATTCGTCGAGATAACCGGCGCGGACATTGGTGAAGACCTTGGCGCCGCCGAAATCCGGACCGAAGATATCGTCGCCGCCGGTGAGGTAGGTCAGCTTGAAGTTGGTGTTCATCGGATGGGGTTCCCAGCCGAGGAAGACGACGGGCTTGCCCGCTTTGTCGGCACGGGCGACCTGGGCGAGCATGCCCTGTTCGGAGGATTCGACGACTTCCAGATCCTTCAGGCCAAAGGTGTTCTTTTCGATCATGTCCATGACGAGGCGGTTGCCGTCATTGCCAGGCTCAATGCCATAGATCTTGCCGTCCAGATCGTCCTTATGAGCGGCGATGTCCTTGAAGTCCTTGATGCCGAGTTCCGCACCCTTGGCGTTGGTGGCGAGCGTATACTTGGCGCCGACCAGGTTGGGGCCGAAGGATTCGACCGACTTGTCGTCGAGATACGGCCGGACGTCCTTTTCCTGTGTCGGCATCCAGTTGCCGAGGAAGATGTCTATGTCCTTGTTCTTCAGCGAGGTGTAGGTGACCGGCACCGAGAGAACCTTGATGTCGGTCTGATAGCCGATGCTCTTCAGGACAACGGATGCGGTGGCGGTGGTGGCGGTTATATCCGTCCAGCCGACGTCCGAGAAATGAACGGTGGAGCAGCTGTCGGGATCGGCGGCGAAGGCAGCGGTCGCAACGGAGAGGGCGGCGACGGCAGTTGCGGTAACGAGTTTGAACGTGCTTGTTGTTTTCATTTTAGACTCCCAGTCTTTAAGTTCCCAAGCCAACCATCAATAACCGAGTTTGACAAGCGACCTCAGTGCGTTTGCGCCGTATCGACCCATGCGATTGCGACGTCCGCGGATTTTTTCGCAAAGCCTTGTTTTCGGGGCTTTCAGTGGTTTTCGAGCTGGATTCCTGTGATTATCGCTCCCTCAGGGCTTTTCTTTGCCATTCCAAGCTTTCAATAAGCCGATTAAGGAGAAATCGGATGGCAAAACTCTATTTCAACTACTCGACGATGAACGCCGGCAAGTCGACGATGCTGCTGCAAGCCTCCTATAATTATCAGGAGCGCGGCATGCGCACGGTACAGCTGATCGCTGCTTTCGACGAGCGCGCGGGCCGAGGCGTCATCGGCTCGCGGATCGGCTTGGAGGCGAGCGCCATTCCCTTCGAACCGCATGAGGATCTATTCCGGTTGGTTGCAACGCTGAGCGGCGAAGGAGCACCGATTTCCTGCATCTTCGTCGACGAGGCGCATTTCATGACGCCTGTCCATGTCTGGCAGCTTGCCCGCGTCGTCGACAGGCTCGGAATCCCTGTGATGGTCTACGGGCTGAGAACCGATTTCCAGGGCAAGCTGTTTCCGGCCTCGCAGGAACTGCTGGCGATCGCCGATGAAATGCGCGAGGTGCGCACGATCTGCCATTGCGGGCGCAAGGCGACGATGGTTGTGCGGCTCGACGCGGAAGGAAAAGTGCTGCACGAAGGCGCCCAGATCGATGTCGGCGGCAACGAGAAATATGTCTCACTTTGCCGCAAGCATTGGGACGATGCTATGAACGGTGCCTGGATCGCCGAGCCAGTCTGAAGCCGGCGACACCGCCTGTTTTCTTTGGCGCCGCAAGCGACTAGCTTGGGTCAGGAGATTCCCTGGAGAGATCAGGTGCGCAAACCCCTGCCATTCGACAGCCAGTATGAAGCCACAGGCAGCCTTGCCGAGAGGATTGCGGCCGAGGGGGCCTATTGCGTGGCTGCGATCGGCGCCTTCAGCGGCGACGAAACACGATCGGCCGACGAGGTCTTCCTCGAGCAGAATGCCCGCTTCCAGGCCCATATCGCCGATGCTGCGGCGCTCGACGCCCAACTGGCCGAGCTGGTCGTTTCCCTCGACCGGCTGACGGCCGAGGTTTCTGCCGATCTCGACAGTTTCCGGGGGCTGACGCTGCGTGAGAAGATGGCCGGCTGGGTGTCGCGCCAGCGGATGTGGCGCATGTATACCGAACGCGTGCGCGAGGCGCCCGTCATCGAGCGGCTGCTCGATCTTTTGACGAAATCGGACGCGCTCGCCAGGCTGATTGCCAGCCAGCGCGCCGCGCTTACCGAACGGCACAAGGCGGCTGAACTCAGCCTTGTCGATATCGTCGAGCAGCGGCGCCGGCTGGTCGTTTCCATCGATATCGCCCGCCTCAAGATGAAGGAGCTCAATGCCAAGGCGCTGACGACGCAGGGCCGTATCGGCGTCTATGGCAACAGGGCGCATTGGGAGCAGATGGAGGCGGAGCGGCGGGCGCTGAAGGCGGAGGCCGAGCGGATTTCCGCCGGGGAGCACGAGATGCGCGACGACAGCCAGCGGCGTGAGCGCTTCATCGGCCTGTTCCAGACCTTTGTCGATTCGCTGAACGGCCGGATCGCCGCCCGCAACGCGCTGCTGCGCAAGCTGTTGATCGACGTGGAGGAGCGGCTGATCATCTACCAGGCGCAGGTCGATACCGACCGGCCGGGTATGAAGGTGAGGATCAAGCCGGAGCTATTTCCCGATATCGCTGCGCCGATCAGGCTGTTCGAGAAGGGCATGCTGGTCGCCCAGGATCTGGAGCGGCGCAAGAGCCGCGCCGATCTCGAATTCGCCAGAAGGTTCCCGGCCTATGCCGATCCGCCGCCGGAAACATCGGGAGCGCCTCTGATCGATACGGCGCGCAGGTCCTTCCGTTTCAGCCGGCCTTTCTTGCGCTCCTGACCAGCAGGGCGCGGGCAATACCCCTCTCCCAATGCTTTCATTCCGGAAAATCGAAGGGTTCGTGTTGTGCTCGGCCCATCGAGCGCATATGTGGGATGCAGCGGGGCGGCAATGTCCCGATGTTCGCCTCGCCTGACAGGAGACGACGATGCTTGACCGGATAGCCGGTTTTTTCAAGCTGATCGGCCAGACGATCGGCCGTTGGGCCCGCCTGTTTTCCGCCTGGGCTTTCTGGCCCTTTCTTGCTGCGCACGGCTGGTATCAGCGCCGGAGCTGGATGATCCGGCTGCCTGTGATCGCGCTCGTGGTGCTGCTCGTCGGGCTCTACGGCTATTTCTTCTGGCAGACGCAGGCCTGGACGAATTTCAATCCCGCATTCGTCGACCAATATCGGCTTTCGGAGCGCAAGGTTGCAGCCGGGCAGGATGTGCCGGTCGCCGAGGGGGCTGCTGCCACGGCGCCGAAGACCTGCCAGCGCTCGGCGATCGTCGACGTCGCGGCCGACCTGACCGATTTTAACGTCAACCAGAACGCATGGATTTCCTCCATGGTGCTCTACAAGGCGGGCTTCTTCGGCATCGACTGGGACCATACGCCGTTTTTCGACAACAAGGCGTCGTTCCAGCGTGGCGTCAACCAGGCAGTGCGGCGCACCTCGGTGGAACTCGTCGACACGCTCGGGCGCGTGCGCGGCACATCGGGCATCAATAACGACCTGCAGAGCGCGCGTGGCAACCTGCAGTTTGACGAATACAGCTGGTATTTCGGGCTCAATCCGTTCGGGCCGAAGACGCCGACGCCCTCCTATTATCGCACGGCGATCGAAAAGCTGCGCAAGTTCAACACCGATCTTGCCGCCTGCAACGCCACCTTCGACGGCCGCGCCGACAATCTTGTGCAGTTCATCGACCGTATCGCCAACGATCTCGGCGGCACCTCCGACATGCTCGCCGAGCGCTCGGAAAATCACAATCGCGGCTGGTTCGATACACGCGCCGACGACCGGTTCTGGTTCGCCTATGGCCAGCTCTACGGCTATTACGCGATCATGGCGGCCGCCCAGGCGGATTTCTCGCAGGTGGTGCAGGAACGCAATCTCGGCGCGATCTGGGGCAGCACGACGCGGCAGTTCCAGGCCGCACTGCGCATCCAGCCGGCGATCATCTCGAACGGGCGCGAGGATGGCTGGATCATGCCGAGCCATCTCGCCACGATGGGCTTCTATATTCTGAGGGTGCGCTCGAACCTCGTCGAGATCCGCTCGGTGCTTGACCGCTAAAACGTCTGGAGTCAGCGGGGTATCGTGTTGTCCTCGAAGCCGACGACGCGCAGTTTCTCGACGAATTCATAGGTGATGCCGACGATGCCGCCGCCGATTTCATCATTACGGAAGCGGCCGACGCTGCGCACCAGCTTGTGGCCGCCAAGGCGATTGTCGACGCGATAGACGAAATGGAAGCCGACGCCATGAAGGCTCGCCTCCTCGAAGGTTTGGGCGATCAGGCTGCGGTCCTCCTCGTGGATGCGCGACATCAGCTCTGTCAGGTTGACAGGGCCGTCGCTGTAGGGGAGGCCGAAGATCGCGTGGACATCCTCGCTTGCAAAGAAATGTCCGGTCTCGATGTCGATGCGCCAGAAGCCGAAAAGACGATAGGCAGCGAGCATCTGGACGACTTCCGCATCGGTAATGCCGATGTGGGCGCGGGATTGTTCTGTCTTGTCAATGACGGGCTGTTCGAAGTGAAGAGGCACGTTTCCCCCAGATCACGGGACGAAGTGCCGACTCTCTTCTGATTTCTCAGTTGATCAGCTTCAATCGAATTGCCTTAGCTACCAATTGGGTCCGGTTGACGCAATCAAGTTTTTTGATCGCGTTCGTCATATAGGCATTCACCGTATGGTCCGAGAGTGTGAGGATCTGACCGATTTCGATCGAGGTCTTGCCCTGGGCAGTCCAGCGCACAACTTCTAGTTCTCTGGTTGACAGCGCGTTATGCGTGCATTCCTCGTTACGTTTGACTGCATTGTATGCATCAAGTGCATGGAGAATGATCATTGCCAGCTCGTTGATTTCGCTTTGGCCGAGTGCGGCACGCTCGCCGCAGAACCAAAAGACCAGGCGCTGGCCGTCAGCTGCAATGGTCGGCATGGCAACGCCTGCCGGTATGGCATGGCGCAGCATCAGGGCACGAAGTTCGGCGGGGAAAGCCTGGCCATTGGAGGCGTCGTTGAGATGCCATGCCGGCGGCACAGCAGACTGCCTCAGCCTTAGGCCGAAAGGGCAGCCGCGCATCATGTGAGCGCGGTCGAAATCCCTTACATAGGCGGCCGGAAGCGAGCTCTCGATCAGCAGAGGTTTCAGGAGGAGGTCTTCCGGGGAGGGGGCATGCATCAGCGTCGCATGCGACAATCCGAAGGCTGCGGAGACCCTGCCAAGCGCCTGCGCAAACAGGCTGCGCGTTCGTGCGGTCGAAAGCTCTGCGGAAAGCAATGACTGTCTTTCAGAGGTAGTCATGTAAGACATTTGTACGCCCCCGGCAGCCCCAATGTTACCGCTATCAAATACAGAAAATCTGCGGGATGCTAGCCCCAATTGACTTAAGGCAAGCCGATTCATTCGAATTGTGAAAAATTAGCCACAGTCTCTCGCGCTTCGGTTGAGTTTCGACTTGCAAACATAGCGTTCCGGTATCGTTGAGTTCCTTCATGGCGGCATGACAACGGTCTCGCGCAGCCGGGCGGAGAGAATCACTTGGGAGAGTTTCGTGGGAGAACTCGGGTCTCTCTAGCACGGGCGCAAAGGCGGAGGACCGATCTGCCTGCAGCGCCTTGCGCTGGAGCAGGTGATCTGCGTGAACGCGGCCGCAGCGGGTCGCTGTTTCAGGCCGATTGCGGTGAGAGAACAGAGATAATAGGGACGGTAGCAGGCGGCGAAATCCGACTTGCTGGCAGTCAAGCCAATTGCTAAGCGTATGCTCAGTACAACTGAGGCAATTTAATCGTGCGCTTTGCAATTTCCTTTTTGGTGAAGTGTCTATTTTCCCGATTATTACTTGTTTTTCTCGTTTTGACCTTGCCGATCGGCGCGGCAACCTCGCAGGCCGCCGGGGAGAAAAAGGCAGCGCATCCTCCGATGAATTTCATCCTCGTGCGTAGTCTTCTCTGCCAGGAAAACTGTCCGGAATGGATATCAGCGGAGGGGCGTATAACGTCCGATACGCCCGCCAGGCTGAGAAAAATACTCAAGAAGATCGGTGGCCGTAAATTGCCTGTCGTTTTCCGTTCCGAAGGCGGCGACGTCGATGCCGCCTATGCGATGGGCCGGATGATCCGCAAGGCCGGGCTGGAAACGGCGGTCGGCGGCACGCGGCTCAAAGATTGCCCGGTTGGGGATACGCGCTGCCAAGCCGCTATTGCCAAGGACGGTAGCGCGGTCGGTTACACCTATTCGTCCGGCGCATACTGCTTTTCTGCTTGTCCGCTGGCGTTGGCGGGCGGTGTGTCGCGTGTCTCGTCGCAATGGGCCTTGATCGGCGTCCACCAGATCACGACCATCTATAATAAGGTGCGTGTTTCCTATCGCATCGAATACAAGATCGTGAACGGCAAGAAAAAGGAGATCTCCCGCAAGGAGGTCGGACGCAAGGTGGCGGGGCAGAGCAGTTCCACCAAACTTGGAAAGAAGGCTACCGCTGCCTTGACGGCCTATTTGAAGGAAATGGGCGTCAGCGAAGATGTGATCGGTCTGATGATGAGCGCCACGCCTGACAACATCAATATAGTACCGGCTACAGAGGCACTTCGAACAGGTCTCATCACGGACATGTTGTCCTACAATGAGTGGCCTGGTATGCCGCTCTGCGCCCCAGATGCAGTGGCCGAGGCTGTCTGTCACAGCCATCCGGTGGCCGAAGCCCCTGTGGTGGCTAAGGCGCCTGTATCTCAAGCCCCCGTGCAGAATGCGGTCGCGGAGACAAGCGAGAAACTGCCGAAAACCCAGCCGATGGACTTCCTCCTGATGTCCAATGGCAACTGCCAGGAAGAGTGCACGCAGTGGATTTCTGCGGACGGAGACATCATGCCGGATACGCCGGCTCGGCTGAAGGCGATGTTGACGACGCTCGGCGAACGAAAGCTGCCGATCGTCCTTCAATCTAATGGCGGGGACACGGATGCGGCTTTCGTGATGGGGCGCATGATCCGTGCTGCAGGTCTGGAAACCTCGATTGGCAGAACGCAGTTGCCGAATTGTCCAAAGCTGGATCCGCGTTGCAAAGCCAGCATCGCCAAAAGCGGACCGACCGAGGGCGAAGTCTTTGCCGGCCGTGCGTACTGTCTTTCGACCTGCACTCTTGTCCTGATGAGCGGAACGCCGCGGATGGTCGGATATTCGGCAATCGGCATCGTCAGGCCCACGACGGCTGAATATACGAGAATTTTAGCTTATTTCGACGAGATGGGCGTGAGCGCCGACACATACGAGACGATGATGCCCGCTACATCAACTGAGCGAGGAAGTATCATACTTCCTTCTGAGGCCCTCAAGCTTGGCATCATCAATGGTATCATCCCCTATGATGAAGAGCCCGGCTTGCATGTCTGTGGGCCGGAGGCGAAGGAAAGCCTTCGATGCCCCAGAAAAGCTGAGGCAGAGATCGTTCCTGTTGCTGCTTCGGTCAATTGATCTCAGGACTCGAAAGAGCATAGCTCGGCGTTTTCGTCGGGCTGCTGCTTGTTGAAGCTCCGAAGGCGCCTCGTGACGCCTGTCAGTCCTTATCCTTCAGATCATTTTTCGACGTGACGCTCATCAGCTTCTCCAGGAAACCGAGCATGACGGCGGAGGCGACGAAGGCGAGGTGCATGAGGGTCAGCCACATGATCTTGCCGTCCGCATATTTGTCGGCATTGAGGAAGACCTGCAGTAGATGGATGGAGGAGATAGCGACGATCGAGGAGGCGACCTTGATCTTGAGGCTGCCTGAATCGAGCTTGCCAAGGAAGGAGACCTCGTTGTCGGCCTCGCTGGCCTCGTCGAAGCGGCTGACGAAATTCTCGTAACCCGAAATCATCACCATGACGATCAGGCTGGCAACGAGGGCAGCGTCGATCAGGCCGAGCATAGCAAGGATCATCTCCGCCTCGTCAAGCTCGAAGACGCCGGAGGCGATCTTCAGGAACTTGTAGGCAAAGGAAACGGCATAGACGGCGAGCGCCGCTACCAGGCCGATATAGAAGACGACAAGGATCCAGCGGCTCGACAGGATGATGCGCTCGATGATGAGTTCCAGTGATTTCATGTTTTCAGCCTGTGAAACCGCAATTGTCGTCCGCCACATAAACGCCTAGCGCATCGACCCGAAAATCGAAACCGATTTTCGGGTCGATGCGAGGATTGAAAGTGTTACAGCGTCCTTTGCGCGTCTGAAAAGACGCGCGGCGCTGTAAGCGTGGCGGCCGCAAGGCGCAGCACTATTCACACCCCGTCGATATTTCGCTATCTCGATGAAGAGAAAAATAACGACTCCGCGCCCGCGGAGGTCGGGCGGGGGAACATCTATGCCATCCATCAAATCCGATATCGAAATCGCACGCGCCGCGGCCAAAAAGCCAATCTTCGAAATCGGGGCGAAACTCGGCATTCCGGTCGAGCAGCTCGTGCCCTATGGTCACGACAAGGCGAAGGTCAGCGCCGAGTTCATCGCCGCGCAGGCGGGCAAGAAGGACGGCAAGCTGATCCTCGTCACGGCGATCAATCCGACACCGGCCGGCGAGGGCAAGACGACGACCACGGTCGGGCTCGGCGATGGGCTGAACCGGATCGGCAAGAAAGCCGTTGTCTGCATCCGCGAGGCCTCGCTCGGTCCCTGCTTCGGCGTCAAGGGCGGGGCGGCCGGCGGCGGTTATGCGCAGGTCGTGCCGATGGAAGACATCAACCTGCATTTCACCGGCGATTTTCATGCGATCACCTCGGCGCACAACCTGCTGGCGGCGATGATCGACAACCACATCTACTGGGGCAACGAAGAGAATATCGACATCCGCCGCATCACCTGGCGGCGGGTCATGGACATGAACGACCGGGCACTCAGAAGCATGGTCTCCTCGCTCGGAGGCGTCGCCAACGGTTTCCCGCGCCAGGGCGGGTTCGACATCACCGTCGCCTCCGAGGTGATGGCGATCCTCTGCCTCGCCACCGACCTCAAGGATCTGGAGCGGCGGCTTGGCGACATCATCATCGGCTATCGTTTCGACCGGACACCAGTGCATGCGCGCGACCTGAAAGCCGACGGCGCCATGGCGGTGCTGTTGAAAGATGCGATGCAGCCGAACCTGGTGCAGACGCTGGAGAACAATCCGGCCTTCGTGCATGGCGGGCCCTTCGCCAATATCGCCCATGGCTGCAATTCGGTGACGGCGACCAAGACGGCGCTGAAGCTTGGTGACTATGTGGTGACGGAAGCAGGCTTCGGCGCCGATCTCGGAGCGGAAAAATTCTTCGATATCAAGTGCCGCAAGGCCGGGCTGAAGCCGGATGCGGCAGTCATCGTCGCGACCGTCCGGGCGCTGAAGATGAATGGCGGGGTGAAGAAGGAGGATCTCGGCACCGAGGATGTCGCGGCGCTGAAGAAGGGCTGCGCCAATCTTGGCCGCCACGTCGCCAATGTGCGTCGTTTCGGCGTGCCCGTCGTCGTGGCGATCAACCATTTCGTCTCGGATACCGACGCCGAGATCGCGGCGGTCAAGGAATTTGTCTCAAGGCTTGGCGCCGAGGCGATCCTCTGCCGCCACTGGGCGCTGGGTTCGGCCGGCATCGAGGAACTGGCGCACAAGGTGGTGGAACTGGCCGAGTCCGGGCAGGCGAAATTCCAGCCGCTCTATGGCGACGACATTTCGCTGTTCGAGAAGATCGAGATCGTCGCCTCGAAGATCTACCATGCCGGTGAAGTGACGGCCGACAAGGCGGTGCGCGATCAGTTGCAGACATGGGAGGAGCAAGGTTACGGCAAGCTGCCGATCTGCATGGCGAAGACGCAATATTCCTTCTCCACCGATCCGAACCTGCGCGGCGCGCCGGAAGGCCACATCGTCACCGTGCGCGAGGTACGGCTTTCGGCGGGAGCGGGCTTCGTCGTCGCCATCACCGGCGAGATCATGACGATGCCGGGCCTGCCGAAATCGCCGTCGGCGGAACGGATTTTCTTGAACGATCAGGGCTATATCGAGGGATTGTTCTGATCCGGTGACGTCTTGCTTGCACGATCGGCGCGCAGGGTCATTTTTCAGAGGGGATTTCTGTATATTTGAACAGCACGGCGGCCACGTCTTCATCGGAGGCGCAGTCGCTCCGTTCGGCTTCGCGAATAGCAGCCTCAATCTCGGAAAGCTGCCGTTCTTCCCGCTCGATGAATTCTCCGATCGCCACCACTGCGATATCTGCCGGCGAAAGCTTTCGCTTTTCGGCCAGGCTATTCAGACGGGAAACCGTGGAATCCTTCATCTGGAAGCTCAATACGGTCATGAGATAGGCTCCGTCGGTTCTTCATGTCGAAGTTTAGTGACTGGACAGTCTGATTCAAGCGGGAATTGCAAATCCTTGAAATGATTAGTGACAATACCGATAACCGCCCTTCCTCTCGATGACGTCGAGATGGAAATGGGTTTCGTGGGCGGCGTCGCTTTCGGGGTCGAGGACGGTGGTGAAGTAGAGGCAGCCGGCGGCGCTGACGGTACGCTGGAAGGCGCCGGTGAGGGTCGAATCCTCGCGGCGGGAGCGGACGGCGACATCCTCACCCTTTTCGAAATGAAAGCTGGCAATATCGATGGCGTTGCCGCGGGCATGCTCGGAGATCTTGCCGGTTCCGGCGCCGTTGCGCAGGCGGCACATATAGGACGTTGCCTGGTTGACGGTGGTGATGCGGCCCTGCTCCGGCAGGGCGGCGGAAGCCGCCGGGATGACGCTGTCCTTCATCCAGCGGGCAAGGGCGAGTGCCGCCGGGCAGCGGATCGTCGCCTCCGGCTTCAGTTTGATGCCGGGCAGGGCTTCGGAGACGATGATCGGCTTGTCGATGCCGCAGCCGTTACCGTCGTCGATGCGCGGCGTGTCCTTGAAGACGACGCCCAGGGATTGAAGGGCGGCCGTGCATTCGGCATGCTCGGCATCGCTTTCGGGTTTGATCGTCAGGTTTTGCTCTTCAAGTGTCTGCTCGCCGGGTGGCTTAGCTTCTTCCGGCGGCTGCGAGCTTTCGGGGCTGCCCGGCGGCCGTGGCGGACCTTGCATCGGCTCTGCCGGCCCGGGCTTTGACGGTGCGGCCTGCGGTGCTGGCGGCTGGCTCGATGCCGGTTCCTCCGGACCCTTCACATCGGGTTTCGGCTGCGGGGCCGGGACCTCTTCAGGCGCGGGCGGTTCCGGCTTTTCCGAGGAAGGGGAGGTGGGGCTGGTCGCCTGGCCGGCATCTGGCCGAGGTTCGGGCAGCGGGCCTTGCGGGGGCAGGCGGGCGCCGGCAAGAAAGGCGGTAGCGGCGAAAAGAATCGCCAATGTCGAAAGTTTTCTCAACGCGTCCGATTCCTCGTATCCGTGGCCAAAGACAACGCATGAGGGCGGTTTTCGTTGCAATTGTGCAACGTCGTTGAAGATCGCTAAAACTTGACAGGTAAATTCAACATAAAACGATGACTTATGTTGACAATACTTCTCATGTTTTTTATGCGGCGAAAAGAAGGCGAAGTTCTTCTTCGTCTTCATCCGCAAAAGCCTAGCCAGCCCCTCGAGCGTTCGACGCGCCACGACCAGCCAGCCCGGTAATCATCATTAGAGGGTAGGTTATGATCGTCCGGCATTGGCGCTCGGTTCTATTGGTCTGCACGGCAGCCACAGTTATTCTTCCTGTTTCGCAGTCTTTCGCGCAAAGCGCTCCGGCCACCACGCCGCAAGCCACCGCAGAGGATAGCACTGTCCTGCAGAAAATCGTCGTCAAGGGCAAGCGCGTGGCGCCGGGCAGCGTCGCCGACACGCCGCTGGCCACCGAGATCACTGCCAAGCAGCTCGAAGAAAAGCAGGTGACCAATTTTGACGATATCGGCCGCAGCGTCGATGCAGGCGTGAATTATTCGCGTGGTGACGCAGGCTTCAACCTGCGCGGCCTTTCGGGCGCTCGCATCCTGACCACCGTCGACGGCATTCCAATTCCCTATATTTCGAACAGCTCGCGCCAGGGCGCTTTCGCCCTCAGCAATGCCAATGGCGGTGGCGATACGTTCGATTTCGATTCGCTGTCGTCGCTCGATATCGTGCGCGGCGCGGATTCGAGCAAGGGTGGTTCCGGCATGCTCGGCGGCGCCATCGTTCTCAATACGCTGGAGCCGGAGGATCTCATTCCTGAAGGCCGCGACTGGGGTGCGATCGTCAAGTCGACCTACGACAGCGAAGACCGCAGCATTTCCGGCTCAGCCGCTGCCGCCAAGAAGATCGGCGGTACGTCGATCCTGTTCCAGGGTGGCTATCGGAAGGGGCACGAACGAGACAACATGGGCGACAATAACAGCTATGGTCGTTTCCGCACCGAGGCGGATCCGGCTGATTTCGATCAGCATAATCTGCTCTTCAAGCTGCGTCAGGAGCTGGAGGGTGGCCACCGCATCGGTCTGACTGCTGAGCGTTTCCGTCGTGACCTGCAGACTGATCTGCGTGAACAGCAAGGTACCGGACGCACTTATATGATCGACAATTACGACGGTCGCGAACTGCGTGATCGTGATCGTGTCTCGCTCGATTATGATTATGAAGCGCAGTCTTCCGATGCGTTCTTCAGCAGTGCGCGCGCCACGCTCTATTGGCAGGACTTGAAGAAGGAATCCGGCAGTAAGGGGCGTACCGCGGCGAATGTGGCCTATGGCCGTAACAACGAGATTGAAAACGAAACCTGGGGCTTCAGCGGCACTGCGACGAAGGATTTCGAATATTCCGGTCTCAGCCACTCCGTTCGTGTTGGCCTCGACGTCGGCGTTTCCAGCTGGAGCCAGTATAGCTGGGCCCTTTGCCCCACACCGACGACCTGCCCGTCGCTGAACAATCAGGCGGAAGTGCCCAATGTCGACAGCCAGAATCTTGGGCTTGTTGTCGAAGACAAGATCGAAATCGGCAATACCGGCTTCGCGCTGACACCCGGCTTTCGCTTTGACTGGTTCAACTACAATCCCTCGACCGGCGGGAGTTTCGCAAGCAATACCGGGCTTACCCGTTTCGGGGATCTGAACGACCGAACGGAAGTCGGCCTGTCACCGAAGATTCTTGCGACATACGAGTTGACGCCCGAAGTGCAGCTCTACATGCAGCTGGCAGTCGGCTTCCGCGCACCCACTGTGGACGAACTCTACAGCCGCTTCTACAACCCTACGGGCCGCTACGCTCAGCTCGGCAATCCCGATCTGGAGCCTGAAATCGGCCGCGGCGTCGAAATCGGCGCTAATTTTGACACGGGCGATTTTACCGGTCGGGTTGCGGCCTTCCACACCCGCTACCAGAATTTTATCGAGACGGTGACGAGCGTCGACGCGACCGGCTTTACGGAATTTAACTACACGAACGTGTCTGCGGCCACGATCTCGGGTATTGAAGCCAGCGCCGCCAAGACATTCAACAACGGTATAAATCTGCATGCGTCACTTGCCTATGCCTATGGCAGGAACGAGGATACCGCCCAGCGCCTGCGATCGGTGGCACCGTTCAAGGCGATCGTCGGCGGCGGCTGGAGCAACGAGACTTTCGGCTTCGATCTTTCTTCGACGCTTTCGGCGGGCATGCTTACCGATCATCTCAATACGCCCGTCACCAACACCACCGACACGACCTTCGATGCGCCCGGCTACGCGATCGTCGACCTGACCGGCTGGTGGACGCCGGACCAGGTGCCGGGCCTGCGCGTGCAGGCAGGTGTCTATAACATCTTCGACCAGGAATATTTCAACGCGCTCGCCGTGCGCGATGTTAACCTGATCTCGACGGCGTCGCAGCCGCGCGATTGGTATTCCGAGCCCGGCCGCACCTTCAAGATCTCGCTGACCAAGACTTTCTGATCGCGATCACGCCTTCATGGCTGAGGGAGGGGCGGCTTTCGGGCCGCCCTTTTCATTCCGCATTCGCCTCTTGCGCAATTGCTGATCTCAGGCTAACAATTTTTCATGATCAAGTCCTTGAACATTGCTGTTTGGTGGTGGGTTCGCTAAGGCGGCCTCGACCAATCGTGTCCAAAGACGACGAGTGAGCCGCCCGAAACTTCGAGGCGGCTTTTTTTGTTTTATGGCCGCCTGTCGTCCGGGCCCCGATAACGGAGTGGAACAATGGTAACGATCCTGCGGGATGATGGTGCGGAAATCTACGAGACCAAGGGCGGCATTACGGTCACGCGGCAGCGGCGGGCGATCCCCTACGGCGATGCGGTCTCTTCCTATGTCGACAAGCTCGACGAGCGCCGCGGCGCGGTGTTTTCGTCGAACTACGAATATCCGGGCCGCTATACGCGCTGGGATACCGCCGTCGTCGATCCGCCGCTCGGAATCTCTTCCTTCGGGCGCGACGTCTGGATCGAGGCCTATAATGAACGCGGCGAGGTGATCCTCGGCTTCGTGATCGAGCGGCTGAAGACCGTGTCCGACATCGTGCTCGGCGCTTCCTCGGCCCGCCGCCTCGACCTCACCGTCAAGACGCCGGACCGGGTGTTCACCGAGGAAGAACGCTCGAAGATGCCGACGGTCTTCACCGTGCTGCGCGCCGTCACCGACCTGTTTTATTCGCAGGCGGATGCAAGCCTCGGGTTCTACGGCGCCTTCGGATACGACATCGCCTTCCAGTTCGACGCGATTAATCTGAAGCTGACGCGGCCCTCCGATCAGCGTGACATGGTGCTCTACCTGCCGGACGAGATCCTCGTCGTCGACAACTATTCCGCCAAGGCCTGGGTCGACCGTTACGACTTCGAAAAAGGCGGCGTGTCGACCGAGAGCAAGGCCCAGGATATCGCCGCGGAGCCCTTCAAACACACGGATGCCATTCCGCCGAAGAGCGATCACCGACCGGGCGAATATGCCGAGCTCGTCACCAAGGCGAAGGAAAGTTTCCGCAAGGGCGACCTTTTCGAAGTCGTGCCCGGGCAGAAATTCATGGAGCGCTGCGACAGCAAGCCGTCCGACATTTCAAAGCGGCTGAAGGCGATCAATCCGTCACCCTATTCCTTCTTCATCAATCTCGGCCATCAGGAATATCTGGTCGGCGCCTCGCCCGAAATGTTCGTGCGCGTTTCCGGCCGTCGCATCGAGACCTGCCCGATTTCGGGCACGATCAAGCGCGGCGACGACCCGATCGCCGACAGCGAGCAGATCCTGAAGCTGCTGAATTCCAAGAAGGACGAGTCCGAGCTCACCATGTGCTCGGATGTCGACCGCAACGACAAAAGCCGTGTCTGCGAGCCGGGTTCGGTCAAGGTGATCGGCCGCCGGCAGATCGAGATGTATTCGCGCCTCATCCACACGGTCGACCATATCGAAGGGCGGCTGCGCGACGACATGGACGCCTTCGACGGTTTCCTCAGCCACGCCTGGGCCGTCACCGTCACCGGCGCCCCGAAGCTCTGGGCGATGCGCTTCATCGAGAGCCATGAAAAGAGCCCACGCGCCTGGTATGGTGGGGCGATCGGCATGGTCGGCTTCAATGGCGATATGAACACCGGCCTGACGCTGCGCACCGTGCGCATCAAGGATGGTATCGCCGAGGTGCGCGCCGGTGCGACGCTGCTCAACGATTCCATTCCTGACGAAGAAGAAGCCGAAACAGAACTGAAGGCCTCTGCCATGCTTTCCGCCATCCGAGACGCCAAGACGGGTAATTCCGGCAGGGTTCAGCGCGACGTCGCAGGCGTCGGCAAGGGCGTCAGCATCCTGCTCGTCGATCACGAGGACAGCTTCGTCCACACGCTCGCCAATTATTTCCGCCAGACGGGGGCGACGGTTTCGACCGTGCGCACGCCGGTGCCGGAGGAAATCTTCGACAGGCTGAACCCGGACCTCGTTGTGCTGTCGCCGGGACCCGGAACGCCCAAGGATTTCGATTGCAAGGCGACGATCAAGAAGGCGCGGGCGCGCAACCTGCCGATCTTCGGCGTCTGCCTCGGCCTGCAGGCGCTCGCCGAAGCCTATGGCGGGGAGTTGCGTCATCTGGCGGTGCCGATGCACGGCAAGCCCTCGCGCATCCGCGTGCTGGAGCCCGGCATCGTCTTCTCCGGCCTTGCCAAGGAGGTGACGGTCGGCCGCTACCACTCGATCTTCGCCGATCCTTCGACGCTGCCGCGCGAGTTCATCATCACGGCGGAAAGCGACGACGGCACGATCATGGGCATCGAACACGCGAAGGAACCGATCGCCGCGGTGCAGTTCCATCCGGAATCCATCATGACGCTCGGTGGCGATGCCGGGATGCGGATGATCGAAAATGTCGTGGCGCATCTGGCGCGCAAGGTGAAGACGAAGGCTGCCTGAGCGCAATTTAGCCTGGCCCTTCCTGCTGTTGGAAGGGCCAGTCATCAGGTCGTTGGGCCGCGGCTTGACTTCTTCCGGCAAATCAGAACATTTCAGGAACGATCAATCGGGATATTCGACGTGGCCAATGCTGAAAAGTTCATCGTTCTTCCGTATCGCAAGAACCGCGGCAATCTCGTGCCCGGCGAAATGCGCCAGGCATCGAACTCCGTCAGCGCGGAAAAGATCGCTTCGGCGATGGCTGAGCGTTTCGTCGGCGTAGCGGCCTATGCCGTGATCGTCGACGAGGAAACCGGCGACATGTCGTCGCCGCGATTGCTTGCACGATATGGCGAGATTGCCGATCTCAACGCTGCCTGAGACGCCGTTTTCAATATGGAGACATCGCTCTACCTGCCGGTCAAAGCTTTCCTGGAGGCGGCCGGTTATGTCGTGAAGGGTGAGGTCGGCGGGTGCGATCTCGTAGGCCTCAGCGATGCTGATCCGCCGGTCGTGGTGGTCTGCGAACTCAAGCTCTCCTTCAACCTCGAACTGCTTCTCCAGGCGGTCGACCGCGCGGCGATGAGCGATGAGGTCTGGATCGCGGCCCGCGTCTCCGCCAAGGGTCGGGGGCGGGAAACCGACAACCGCTATCGCGATCTCTGCCGCAGGCTCGGCATCGGCATGCTCGGCGTCTCCGATGCCGGCGAGGTCAGCATCATCGTCAGTTCCGTCTCACCGATGCCGCGCACCAATCCCAAGCGGCGGACGCGCCTCGTCAAGGAGCATCAGCGCCGCCGTGGCGATCCCGCCATCGGCGGCAGCACGCGGGCGCCGATCATGACCGCCTATCGCCAGCAGGTGCTGCTCTGCGCCGCCGCAATCGAGCGGGGGGTCGAGCGGCCGCGGGATATGAAGGTTCAGGTCCCCAATGCCGGCCGAATCCTGCTCGACAACGTCTACGGATGGTTCGAACGGAGGGAGAAGGGCGTCTACGCCCTGACGCCTGCAGGGCAGGCCGCGCTCTTGCGCTGGCCGCAGACTATTCTCTCCGAGCCTGCTCCTTGAGCCATGCGGAAGGGGAACTTTATTGCCCTTTGACAAATCCGCCGTCTTCCCCCATATCACCCTGAACTGAACCGCCTGCGCGACATTCGCGTGGGCGGTTTTGCGTTTCAACGGCTTGAATTCTGCAATTCATTCGCAACCGCAGGGGGACGATATGAGTGATAACGGCGATCTTACGGTTCGGAAGCTGGCGATGTGGGGCATCCCGCTGTCGCTCGGAGTCATGGGACTGAAGATGGTGGCCTGGTGGGTCACCGGATCGGTGGCGCTGCTGTCGGACGGGCTCGAATCATCGGTCAATGTCGTTGCCGCCTTCATCGCCTTCTTCGTCATTCGCTATGCGCAGAAGCCGGCCGATCACGACCATCCCTTCGGCCATCATAAGGCGGAATATCTGTCTGCGGTCACCGAGGGCGTGCTGATCGTCGTCGCTGCCCTACTGATCGTCAACGAGGCGGTTGGTTATCTGGCCGAGCCGCGCATGCTGGATGCACCCGTGCTCGGCCTTGCGATCAACTTCGCGGCCGGTGTCATCAATGCGGTCTGGGCGCGGTTGCTGATCCGGACTGGACGCAGACATCGCTCGGCAGCGCTGACGGCGGATGGCCAACATATCATGTCCGACGTCGTGACCTCCGTCGGTGTGCTCGTCGGCCTGCTGCTGGCGCTGGCAACGGGTTATGCGATCTTCGACCCAGTGCTTGCCATTCTGGTTGCTGTCAACATCCTCTATCAGGGCTGGAGGGTGATCTCGCAATCGATCGGCGGGCTGATGGACCAGGCGGTCGAGCCGCAGGAGGAGGAGGCGATCAAGCAGGCGATCGCTACCCACGCCGAAGGCTCAATCGGCGTGCACGATCTGAAAACGCGCCGCGCTGGTAAAGTCACCTTCATCGATTTTCACATGGTGGTGCCCGGCGGGATGTCGGTGCGGCAGGCGCATGATATATGCGACCGCCTTGAGGATGCCGTCAGGGCGGTGCACGAGGGCGCCACCATCGCAATTCATGTGGAGCCGGAGGGCGAAAAGGCTCACGGCATCCGCGTCAAAGTCGTCAAGGAGGCATGATGCCGAATACAGATGTTTCCAGCCTGTCGATGCTGGGCCAGCAAACCGAAACCGCGCAATCGCCTGAGGAGGCGGTGCTTGAAAAAGTGCCGTCCAACCATGCGGGCATCGACTATGTCGTGCGCTTCACTGCGCCGGAATTCACCTCGCTCTGCCCGATGACCGGGCAGCCGGATTTTGCCCATATCGTCATCGATTACATTCCGGGCGAATGGCTGGTGGAATCGAAGTCGCTAAAGCTCTTCCTGCATTCCTTCCGCAATCACGGCGCTTTCCACGAGGATTGCTCGGTCTACATCGCCAAGCGCATCGTCGAACTGCTCGATCCCCGGTGGCTCAGGATCGGTGCCTACTGGTATCCGCGCGGCGGCATTCCGATTGACGTCTTCTGGCAGACGGGCAAGCCGCCGGAAGGCGTGTGGCTGCCGGAACAGGGCGTTGCCACCTATCGCGGCCGTGGGTGAGCCGCGGTCGAGCGCAGCCCGAGCAATCGATCCAGTGAATCGATTGCAGCGGCGAAGGGCCGGGCAACGGCGCGGCAATCGCTGCCCGTCTCCGGCCGCTAGATCTCACACATCCGTGACGTCGTCACCGGACGAGTCGTCGGAATCATCGTTGCTGTCGTCGTAATCAGCCTGCTGGATATTGTCGTTGTCCTTGTCGTCTGACGCGGTATCAGCGGCCTGGCGGGTGTCGTCATTGCCGTAATAATTGTTGATGACGGTTTCTTCGGTCGGCGCGCTGGCATTGCCGAAGGGATTGGTGCCGAAGGGCGAGCCCCAGCCGAGCGAGGACATGTGGTTGCCGAAGATGCCGCTCAGCGAGTTGGCAAGCAGCATGCCGCCGGCGACACCCGCCGCCGTGCCGAGCGCGCCATGCAGGAAGCTGCCGCCGGCAGACGGCGCAGCGGCCTGCTGGGTCCAGGGGCCGGTCGGCTGTTGCGGCGGCTGGCGGACATCGCGGTCGTAGCCGCGGGAATCGTCATAGCCGCGGGACTGCTGGCCCCAGGGACCGGGATTGGAAGGGCCAGGATTGGAGGGGACAGGCGCCGGTTGCTGCGTCTGGGTGTTGCCGAAGATCGAGCTCAGAAAGCCGCCGCCCTGCTCGGCCTGGCGGTGTTCGCTCTCGCCGGCTTCCAGCTGGCGGACACGCTCTTCGAGTTCCTTGATGTGGTTGGCGGCCGCCTCCAGCCCCTTTTCCTGAACGATGACGGCCTGGGCCAGATAGTAGGTGGCGGAGGGCTGTTCGCGCGTCGCCTGGTCGATCAGGGCCTCGGCGTCGCGGTCGCGCGGTGTGGCCGCGGCGGTGCGTACGCGGTCGAAGAGGGCGGTCAGCAACTGGCGTTCTTCGGGTGACATTGTCCTGCCTCCTAATGATCTAGGGCGCCGCGCGTCCGACAGGACGCGCTAAGGACGCTCTATCAATTTAAAACTGCGCATCACCCCGACAATCGCTTCCGATTGTCGGGGTGATGCGCTGGCGGCGTTTGCCGCGTGAGGGCTGAGGTAGGAACCGATTTAGGCTTTTCAAAGCCTTTCGTCGTTACAATTCAGTAAGGCTTGCAGAACGGCGCGCGGCTTCTTAAGGATATCTCCATCGCTTCGGTGCCTTGTGTTTTTCCCGCATTGTTTTAGGCATTGAGTCGCACTATGTGCGAGGAACCCGAATTCATCTCCAAGAGGTTCGAATGAACGACGAAGACCAGGACGACAAGACGAAGGAACTGCCGCTCGGTAAGGAAACGGAGGCGAATCTTTTCAAGTCGCGTTCGATCTTCATCTACGGACCGATCAATCAGGAATTGGCGCAGAAAGTCTGCTCGCAACTTGTGGCGCTTGCCGCGGCCAGCGACGAGGACATCCGCATCTATGTCAATTCGCCCGGCGGCCACGTCGAATCCGGCGATTCCATTCATGACATGATCAAGTTCATCAAGCCGAAGGTCTGGATGATCGGCACCGGTTGGGTCGCCTCTGCCGGCGCACTGATCTATGTCGCCACTCCGAAGGAGCGGCGCCTGTGCCTGCCGAACACGCGCTTCCTGCTGCATCAGCCCTCCGGCGGCACGCGCGGCATGGCATCCGACATCGAAATCCAGGCGCGCGAGATCATCAAGATGAACGAGCGCCTGAACAGGATCATGGCAGCGGCCACCGGCCAGCCGCTCGACAAGATCGACAAGGATACGGATCGCGACTACTGGCTTTCGGCCGAAGAGGCGAAGGAGTATGGCCTCGTTTCACGGATCGTGACGTCGCAGGCCGATATCTAAGTTTTCTCAGCCAAGCTGCCAAGAACCCGCCCTTGCCTGCCGATCGCAGGTGAGGGCGTTCTGTTTTCGGCCAGAGCCTTTCCTGGTCAAATTGCAGCATTCTGTTGGCTCAAACGGAGTCGGATGGTCGACCGGCCGGCGCGCGTCGTAGCCCATTTCTACGGCCAAGCCGGCCGGTCGAGCAGGCGGCCCGTTTCAGCCAACCCGAAGGGCCGGGCATCTTTCCGCCAGGATCAAAGGCGATCGGCTCGGACGTACCTTGGGGTATGCCCGTCGCCAATCGCCTCTGCCCTGACGAAACCCTGCTCCGGCAGAATGCTGCAATCTGACCAGGAAAGGCTCTAGTGCTTGAACGGAGATGATCTCCTGGCGGCAAGGTCTGAACGGAAAGCACCGAATCCGGACTTGCGCCTGCGGCAACCATCATGCTCCATGCGCCATTCGCGCAGCTCGAGTCCCGCCATGCTCAAAGATTTTTCCGTCCAAGCTCTGTTCATGGGGCTGCTGACCGCCTTCGTCGGCTCCGCCAGTTCCTTCGCCGTCGTGCTGCACGGGCTTGAGGCGGTCGGCGCGACGGATGCTCAGGCGGCATCCGGGCTGATGGCATTGTCGATTTCCATGGGCGTCTGCGCGATCGTGCTGAGTGCCGTGACCCGATTGCCGATCAGCATCGCCTGGTCGACACCGGGTGCCGCACTGCTGGCAAGCACCGGGGCGATCGATGGCGGCTTCAATGCGGCGGTCGGGGCCTTCCTGGTCTGCGCTGCGCTGATCATCGTTGCGGGACTGTTCAAGCCGCTCGGCCGGGCGGTTGCCGCGATTCCTGCGCCGCTTGCCAATGCGATGCTTTCCGGTGTGCTGATCGGTCTCTGCTTCGCGCCGGTGAAAGCGATCGGCTTCAATCCGCTGTTCGGTCTGCCGATCGTCGTTGCCTGGATCGTCGTCGGCGCCTTCAAGCGGCTTTGGGCGGTGCCGGCAGCACTCGCGGCCTTCGTGCTGGTGCTCGCCTTCGGCGTCGATATCCCAGACGGTGCGCTCGGCTCGCTGGAACAATCACTGGTGCCGACGGTGGAGATCGTCCGGCCGGTGTTCAATCTTGCCGGCCTCATCTCGATTGCGCTGCCGCTCTTCATCGTGACCATGGCCTCGCAGAACATTCCGGGTATCGCGGTGCTGAAGGTCAACCACTACGATCCGAAGCCCGGCCCGCTCTTTGCCGTCACCGGCTTCTTTTCGCTGCTGTCGGCGCCGTTCGGTGGCCACGCGGTCAATCTGGCGGCCATCACCGCGGCGATGTGCGCCGGACAGGACGCCCACACCGATCCGAAGCGGCGCTATTGGGCGTCACTGATCGCCGGCGTCGGTTATATCATTCTCGGGCTGCTCGCAGGCGCGGTGACGGCCTTCGTCGCACTCGCGCCTTCGATCCTGATCGAGGCGGTAGCGGGGCTGGCGCTGATTGGAGCCTTCTCTTCCTCGGCGATGTCGGCCTTCCAGGCGCCGGACTCGCGCGAGGCGGCGGCAATCACCTTCCTCGTCACCGCCTCCGGCGTTTCCTTCGGCGGCATTTCCGGCGCCTTCTGGGGCCTGATCGCGGGTGGGCTGATGCTGGCGCTGTCGCGGCTGGTGAAGATTTGGAAAGACCGAGCTCAGTCGGAGTAACGGAAGGTCGTTCTGCTCTTCAAATGCCGGATCCTGGCGCTTTCAAGCAGCTCCGCCGGCAGTAGCTGCGCCGTTGGTCGAATGTTGGCGGCGGCCAAAAGCCGGACAAGGACTTGCCAGCTTTACCGTCCGAGGCTATAAGCGCGGTCATGAAGACCACTGGCGCCAGAATTTCTGACACGATTGCACGCGGCCGCATCGCCCTGCGTGACAATACGCGCGCCCTGACCTCGCTTCTTCTCCTCGGCCTTACGCGCGGTTGCCGGGTCCTTTGAGGAGCGCCCGGCGGCCGTAAGCCCGCCCGGCCATCGCTCCTCGCGACTCACTTTCAAAATTGACCTAACGACCGACAAGGTCCGCATTTGTTTATCGCCAAGCCCGACGTGATCGGCTAAGAGCGGGCAAATGCCGGGACGAGGAGACGATACGATGGACGCGAAGACGCAATCCTCCCAAAATAAGGTGGCCTCCCAAAATAAGATGGCCTCCGAGAATAAGATGGCCCCCACTAACAAGACGGCCCCCGCAAAAGGCATGCCCGATGCCGCGGCAAAATACCGGGCCTATCCGCAGGTGAACATTCCCGACCGCACATGGCCGACGAAGACCATTACCAAGGCGCCGGTCTGGTGCTCGGTCGACCTGCGCGACGGCAACCAGGCGCTTGTCGACCCGATGGGCCACGATCGCAAGGCGCGGATGTTCCAGCTGTTGATCGAGATGGGCTTCAAGGAAATCGAGATCGGTTTCCCCTCGGCTTCGCAGACCGATTTCGACTTTGCCCGTTGGTGCGTGGAGGAGGGCAGTGTGCCCGACGACGTCTCCCTGCAGGTATTGGTGCAGTGCCGCCCGGAACTCATCACCCGCACCTTCGAAGCGCTGGAAGGCGCAAACCGGCCTATCGTGCATTTCTACAACTCCACCAGCGAGTTGCAGCGCCGCGTCGTCTTCGCCAAGGATGTGCAGGGCATCAAGCAGATCGCCGTCGATGCCGCCAAGATGATCACCGATATGGCCACCAAGGCCGGCGGCGGTTACCGTTTCGAATATTCCCCGGAGAGCTTTACCGGCACCGAACTCGATGTGGCGCTGGAGATCTGCAACGCGGTCATCGAGGTCGTCAAGCCGACGCCCGACAATAAGCTGATCATCAACCTGCCGTCTACCGTCGAGATGGCGACTCCGAACGTCTATGCCGACCAGATCGAATGGATGTGCCGCAACCTCGACAATCGCGAGAACCTGATCGTTTCCCTGCATCCGCATAATGACCGCGGCACCGGCATTGCCGCCGCCGAACTGGCACTGCTGGCAGGTGCCGACCGCGTCGAAGGCACGCTGTTCGGCAATGGCGAGCGTACCGGCAATGTCGACATGGTGACGATGGCGCTGAACATGTTCACGCAAGGCGTCGATCCCGAGATCGACTGCTCGAATATCGAACGCATCAAGGAAGTGTTCGAATATTCGAACCAGATGGCGATCGGCGAGCGTCATCCCTATGTCGGCGAGCTGGTCTATACGGCGTTTTCCGGCTCGCATCAGGATGCGATCAACAAGGGCATGAAGGCAGCACAGGTCGCCAACCATCCCGTGTGGGAGGTCCCGTACCTGCCGATCGATCCGCGTGATGTCGGTCGTTCCTACGAGGCGATCATCCGTATCAATTCGCAGTCCGGCAAGGGCGGCATCGCCTATATCTTGCAGCAGGATTACGGGCTGAACCTGCCGCGTAACCTGCAGGTGGAATTCCGCGAGGATATCCAGCGCATCACCGACGTAGAGGGCAAAGAGCTTCCGTCCCGGCGCATCTACGACCGCTTCATCGAGCGCTACGTGACGCAGCCGGAAGGGCGCCTGCGCTTCGTCGACCATCACACCTATCCCGACACCGAGCACAAGGGCCAGCGGATCGTCGCAGCCGAGATCACCGACAATGGGGAGATCAAGCGCATCGAAGGGCGCGGCAACGGTCCGATCGACGGCTTCATCAACGCGCTGTCGCATTATCTCGGCATCGAGATGTCGGTTGAGGACTATTCCGAGCACTCGCTCCAGCATGGCTCGAACGCAGCGGCGATCTCCTATGTCGAGACTTCCTATCCCGGCGGCAAACTCTTCGGCGCCGGCATCAATACCAACATCGTCGCGGCGTCGCTGGAAGCGATCGTCTCGGCCGCCAACCGCGTGCTCGAGGTCAAGGCTGGCAAGGCTTGATTTGGGAAGTTCTCAGGCCGTGATCGCACTACTGCATAATTCCTCAAATCGGAATCGATTTAAGGATAAAATTATGCAGCAATTCAAAGTGTTACAGCGCCCTATGCGCGTCTGAAAAGACGTGCGGCGCTGTAACGCGGCGCGGCCTGACGATGCAGTCGGTGATCTCGTCGGCTTCGTTGCGTGCTTCGGCGTGGCGCTGGCCCCATTGGCAGAGCGCCAGCAACACCGGTTCGAGACCGAGACCAAGTTCGGTCGCGCTGTATTCGACGCGGGCGGGGACTTCGGCGAAGATCTGGCGGGCGACCAGCCCGTGCTCCTCCATCTCGCGCAGCTGCTGGATCAGCACCTTCTGAGTAATGGCGGGCATCATCCGCTTCAGCTCCGAAAGACGCTTCGGGCCGGAGAAGACGTAATAGAGGATGACGGGCTTCCAGCGTCCGGAGATCACCTTCAGCGCGCGCTCGACCGGCAGCTCGGGGAGTCTTTTCATCGGCTCAGCCATGGTCACCTCCTGGTGGGTATGGCACGAAAGAGTGTGTATTTTTGCCGGATATCCTATTGCTAAACCTGCCTCACGCCAATCAGACGTGAGGTTCATTTGCCATGAAAGCCGTTCAATTCACTCGCTTCGGTCCGCCCGATGTCCTCGAGCTCGTGGAACTGCCGGTTCCCGAGCCGGGCCTGAGCGAGGTTCTCGTCCGCGTCCATGCGGCGGGTGTCAACTTCTTCGAGGTGTTGATGCGGGCTGACCGCTATGCCGTGACGCCCGACCTGCCGATGTTTCCCGGTGTCGAGGTCGCGGGTATAATCGAGCGAGCAGGACCTGGTGCCGACCACTTGCTCATTGGCAAGCGGGTTGCTGTTCCTCTCTTCGCGATCGGGCGCGGTTCAGGCGGCTATGCCGAGTTCGTCGCAGTCGATGGCGGGGCGGTAGTGCCGCTGCCGGATGCGGTCTCCTTCGAGGTGGCTGCCGCGCTGATGGTGCAGGGGTTGACGGCGCTGCACCTTCTACGCCGCAGTCCAGTGAAAGGCAAAATCGTTCTCGTCAATGCGGCAGCCGGCGGTGTCGGTTCGCTGCTGCTGCAGCTTGCAAGGCGCGACGGGGCGAAGATGGTGATCGCAGCGGCGAGCAGTGACGAGAAGAGGGCGCTTTCCCTATCTCTTGGTGCCGATCATGCGGCCGATTATACTGCGCCCGGCTGGCAGGAGGACGTCAAGAGACTGAACGGTGGGCTCGGCGCGGATATCATCTATGAGACCGTTGGCGGCGCGTTTTCAAGGGCGGCGCTCGATGCGCTGGCGCCTTGCGGCGAACTGGTGCTGGCGGCGATGGGGCGGTTTGGGCTTGAGGCGGCCGATGTCGAGCACATGCTCGATGACAATCAGTCAATCAAGGGATTTTCGTTATTGCCGCTACTGACGCCTCAGGGTGCGCAGGAGGATCTTGCCGCGCTCTTCGAGCTTGCCGCGGCGGGTGCCCTGACGGTTATCGACGGCGGTCGTTTCCCACTGCATCAAGCGCCGGAAGCGCATCGCGCCATCGAGGAGCGGAGGGCGGTCGGCAAGGTGGTGCTGATGCCTTAAATCAAAGAAGACAAACACGACGCCGTGCGAAACCGCTCGTCATCATGCTCCGGCAATCAGATCGCGGTGGCGATCTTGATGGCAAGCTGGCCGAGCGTTGCTTCGGCCGAGGGGCCGGCGAGCACGTAGGAGGTGCCGGCATTGTGCCAGGTCACGAGGCCGATCTCGTCCTTGATCGTTTCCTTGAAGTCGTCGGTCTCAGGCGGCTGCGCGTCCTTGCGGAAGCAAATGGAGATGATGTCGCCATCGGTATTCGAATAGACGAGCTGCCCGACAGGGCGGCTGTCGCCGAGGATGACCCGCGCGCCCTGGAAGGTCCAGGCTTCGGCGCTCAGATCCGGCACGCGGAAAGGCACGCCGATCGCGGTCGTCAGCCAGCTGGAGATTTCCTCGGCCTGCGAAGCAGGCACTTCGACGAGATGACGGGGCTGGCGGATCAGCAGGCGCTGATAGGCGGTGACGTCGCCGAGCCAGTCGTTGGTATTGGTCGGAGCCGTATTGGTGGTGGCCGTGGTGGCAATTTCGTCGGCATCCGGGGCGGTGCCGACGAAATAGCCGATACCGCAACCGACGGCAAAGAGAATGAGGGCAGCGGCCAGCGCCTGCGGGCCGCTCGGCGCCAATTTCACTTGCGGGCGCGTAGCGCGCTGGGCGATCGACGTTTTCGGCAGTTGCGTGCTCTTGATGGAACGGACGAGGGCGAGCGGCACCGGCTCCTTCAGGATATCGTCCAGGCGGCGGCGGCCGAAATCAGCCCCGTGGCGCAACTGCTCATGCAGCCGGCGCGCATTCTCGTCGCTTGCCAGACGCTGCTCCAGTTCGTGCCGCTGTTCGGGCGAGACTTCGCCGTCGAGAAGGGCGGTGAGCTGGGCTTCGAGCGGCAATTTCCTAAGATCGAGCAAATTCAGAACCTGTGGATCGGGTGGGTGCCGGCAAGCCCGGCGAATTGCAGTCTTGCGGTGGCGAGCTGCGAGACGACGTTTGCCACCGGAGTGCCCATGATATCGGCCGCCTGCTGATAGCTGTGGCCTTCGACGTCGACAAGCAGAAACATGCTGGAAACGCCATCCGGCATATCGGAAATCATGTGATGGATGGTGTCGGGATCGACCGCTGCCGAACGTTCGCGCGCGGCCTCGCGGATATCGGTGACGTTGCCGCGGACGGAAGCCTTCGGCTTGCGCTTGCGGTTGTCGTCGGTCCATTGCTGGCGGGCAAGCGTGTAGATCCAGCTTTCCAGCCGGCCCTCGCCGCTCCATTGATGACCCTTGGCGATGGCGCGCTGACAGACGGCCTGAACGAGTTCATCGGCCACAGCAACCTCACCCGCGAGCGTGATCGCGAAGCGGCGAAGGCGGGGCAGGAGGCCGACGAGATCACGCCGGAGATCGATGGTCGTTGCGGGCTGACGCATTGTCTATCCAAGAAACATTCACAATGGTTTCGCGGACGAAGGGTTCGCCCTCGGCGCGAAGCCGACATGGTTGGCGCCGGCGATACATGTGCTTTATGAAACAAGTCTCCTGCACTTCGCAAGCATCCGGTCGTCTTCATCCCTCTTTCCCAAGGGATTTTCGTATTGTGGCCCGCAAAGCTTGCGTCAATATGTCTTGTAGCCGTTCAAGCTTTGCAGCAGAGCGCGATAGGCCCAGGTGCCTTCGCCGCCGCGATCACGGATTTCGACAAGCTGGACGCGGGCGCCCTGGATGTCTCCCTGTTCCACCAGCGCCATACCCATGTAGGAGCGGGCGAGGATGTAGTTCTCATCCGCCTGCAGCGCTTTGCGGTAGTAGGACATGCCGAGCTCCATGCGGCCGGCCTTGCGGTTGGCGTAGCCGAGATAGTTCAGGATGCGCGGGTCGTTCTGGTTGCGGGCAAGATTGAGCACGGTGATGGCATTGTCATACTGGCCGGCATAGGCAAACTCGCGGGCGAATTTGTAGAGATCGTCGTCGTTGAAGCTGCTCTTCTTCGGGTTGACACATTCCTTCTTGGCCTTGTCCCAAACCTTGCCGCCGGTGCAGGTCTTGGTCGTCTGGGTCTTCGGCGGCGGATTGGTGTCATCATTGTTGTCTCCGACCGCGAAAGCGGCCGTGGCGATGCCGAAGGCAAAGCCGGCGGCGAGCGAAAGTCTGGACAGTTGACGGAAAGAAGAAGTCATCGGCGCGCTCCGTTCTCAGGCAATGCAGTTGCTTGAATTGTACGCTTACCACTAAAAATACCAAGAGGGTAAGCAACCTCCATGGCAAATGTTGCGACGGTGGGCCGATCTCCTCGCAGATCGATTCAAGTGCTATACAAAAAGAGTCAGGAGCCGGCGCTAAGGCGCGAAAATATCGGTGCTTTCCGGCATCACTGCATCGCCGGCCCTGTTAAGACTGAAGCGCTCGCCGCTGAGCTCCCAGGCGCCGGGAGAGCCGTCGATAGAGAAGAGGTTGTAGGCAGCGGGCGGCTTGGTGCTGCCCGGTCCCTGTGAGGCTGACGCGATGCCGACGACAGGCACTGGCTGCACTTGGCCGCGCAGCCAATGCAGCGTGTTCAGGTGCGTATGGCCGTGCAAGACGAGTTCGGCGCCGCCCGTCGAAATCACGGCAGCGAAGCGGCGGATGCCGATCATCCGTTTGTAGAAGGCCGTGGCGCCGCGGATCGGCGGGTGATGGATCATGACGACGCGGAAGAGACCGGCTTCGCCAGCCGCACGCAGTATGTTGACAGTATCGCGGGCCTGTCGCGCGCCGAAAAAGCCAGACGCGGCGAAGGGAGGGGTGGCGACCGCCGTCGAACAGCCAACAATCGCGACTTTGCCGCGGATGCGCAGATAGGGGAAGATATGGCGGTCGTCCTGCCATTGCGGCGGGGCCAGATCGCCGCGGACATAATCGTACCAGGCGCGCATCGACTTCTCATAGGCGCCTGGCACATAGGCGTCATGATTGCCGGGAACGACTGACGTGTTGGCAGGATCGCCGAGCGCGCGCAGCCATGCAGCGGCGGCGCGAATCTCAATGCCGCTCGCCAGATTGACGAGGTCGCCGGTGACGGCCACGTGATCGGCCTGATGGGCGCGAATGTCGTCGAGCAGCAGATCCAACGTGCTGCCGAAAAGGTGCTTGCGTCGATTTCGATGCCAGTTCACAAAGCCTGTTATGCGTTTAGAAAACAGCTCTTGAATGGAAAGACTGGGCAACGGCCCGAGGTGGACGTCGGAGATATGCGCGAGCTTGAACATGTTACGAGACATAGACCAGCTTATTGACAAATCAAACACATCGGGCGCGATGAAGAGCTGAAACGGAGCGATAGTGGATAAAGAAAACCGGCCCCTGTACATGAGGCTGGCGTTGCGCCTGCTGCATGTCTATTTCAGTTTCGTCCGCAGCATGACCGTGGGCGTGCGGGCCGCCTGTTTCGATGCAGACGGCCGCATCTTTCTCGTGCGCCATAGCTATATCGGCGGCTGGCATATGCCGGGCGGCGGGCTCGAGCGCAACGAGACGGTCGAGGAAGCGCTTGTCAAGGAACTGCGCGAGGAGGGCAACCTTAGGATCATCGGCAAGCCGCAGCTGATCCAAGTCTATTTCAATACCACGACCACAAGGCGCGACCATGTCGTCTTCTACCGGGCGATCGTCGAGCAGACCGCGCCGCGGCCGCCGGACTGGGAGATCTCCGACTGCGGCTTCTTTTCCCTCGACAGCCTGCCCGAGGGCACGACCAAGGCGACGCACCGTCGTCTCGCTGAGCTTCGCGGCGAGCAGGAGCCCGCCCACCGCTGGTGAACCTCAGGCGGCGGCAAGCGACTGCACAATTTCCTAAATCGGAATCGATTTAGGGATAAAATTATGCAGCAATTCAGGAGTGCTACAGCGTCCTTTGCGCGTCTAGAAAGACGTGCGGCGCTGTCGTACGACCGTGCGGACTATCGAGATCGAGCGCCGGGCCGACGGGAACGATGCCGGTCGGATTGATCGTCTTGTGGCTGCGGTAATAGTGTTCCTTGATGTGCTTCAGGTTCACCGTCTCCGAAACGCCCGCCGTCTGGTAGAGATCACTGAGATAGTTGTGCAGGTTGGGGTAGTCGGCGATGCGGCGGATGTTGCACTTGAAATGGCCGACATAGACGGCGTCGAAGCGTACCAGCGTGGTGAACAGGCGCCAGTCAGCCTCGGTCTGCCTGCTGCCGAAGAGGTAGCGGCCCTTGCCGAGGCGTTCATCGAGCATGTCGAGCGTTTCGAACAGCTTGGCGACATTTTCTTCATAGGCTTGCTGGGCGGTGGCAAAGCCGGCCTTGTAGACGCCGTTGTTGACGGTGTCGTAGATGGTGGCGTTCAGTGCATCGATTTCGGAGCGAAGGTTCTCGGGATAGTAATCGGTCTTCGAGCCGGTCAGCCCGTTGAAGGCGCTATTGAACATGCGGATGATCTCGGCGGATTCGTTGCTGACGATCGTGCCGGTTTTCTTGTCCCAGAGGACGGGAACGGTGACGCGGCCGGAATAGTGCGGATCGGCCCTGACGTAGATCTGCCAGAGCGTGGCTGCGCCGAAGAGGTGATCGCCGGTGGCGCCGTCGCCGAGCTTGAACTCCCAGCCGTTCTCGACCATCAGCGGATCGACGACCGAAACCGAGATCAGTTCCTCGAGCTCCTTCAGCTTGCGGAAGATCAGCGTGCGGTGCGCCCAGGGGCAGGCGAGCGACACATACAGATGATAGCGCCCGGCCTCGGCCTTGAAGCCGCCGCTGCCGGAAGGGCCGGCCTCACCGTCTGATGTCACCCAGTTGCGGAACTGCGAGGGCTGCCGCTTGAAATGGCCCTTGCTCTCCTTCGTGTCGTACCAGACGTCATGCCAGACGCCGTCCACCAGCATTCCCATGGTCTTCATTCCCTTGATTGCGTGTTGGAACCGAAGATATCGCAGATGGCAGGGCTTTACAGGCAGCAAAGATTGAACAGTGCGTCACGTCGCGCATTTTGCGTTGGACGGCGGAAATTTTTCCTGCTATCGGCCTTTTCACGATTTTCGGACCCCTGCCTGATGTTCATTTCCAGAAACCCGCGACGACGCTGATGTTCCCGAACGCCCAAGGCGTGTTCGAGACCCATCAATCTGTCCATCCGGTTTCTGTCATCATGTACAAGCACGATCTCGTCTACCTCACTGAAGAGGCGTCTCATGACGCCGCCATCGAACATATCAACGAAGAAGCCTTCGGTCCGGGCCGTTTCACGCGCGCTGCGGCGCGCATCCGTGAGCAGGGGCCGCATGATCTGTCGCTCTCCTTCATCTGCACCGATAACGGTGAGACGATCGCCTCCGTGCGCATGACGCCGGTGCTGGCCGGCACCGTGAAGGGCCATCTGCTCGGCCCGCTCGCCGTGCGGCCCTCCCACAAGAACAAGGGCATTGGCCGGGAACTGGTGCGGATCGCGGTGGAGGCAGCAAGACGCAAGGGCTCGGAAGCCGTCATCCTCGTCGGTGATCCGCCCTATTACGGCCCGCTCGGCTTCGAGAAGGTCGCCTATAACGCCCTTTCTTTTCCAGGCCCGGTCGATCCCGGCCGTGTACTCGTCGTTCCGATCGTCGAGGGCGTGCACGCGCAGCTGAAGGGTACGATCGCCTGGCGCGAATGATTTAGAGCGCCGTGCGTCCTTTCGGACGCACAAAGGACGATGCGCTAGAGACTTTTCCGGAGGAAGCTGCGCGTGCGGCCTTCCGGGAAGTCCTTAAGCTCTCCGAAAACCTCATAACCCTGACGCAGATAGACACTCAAAGCCTGAGGGCTGAACGTGTCGATCCAGGCGCCGCGGCACCCCCGTGCCCTGGCCTCTTCTTCCGCCTTTGCGAGGATATTGCCTGCGATACCGGTGCCGCGCAGTGTAACGGGAATATAGAGCATCTGGGTGAAGAGCCAGCCCCAGGCGGTAAAGCCGGAAAGGCCGCCGGTCACCTTGCCGTCGGTATCGCGGATGAGGACCGCAAGCGGCCGGCGATCCGAGGGGCCGACATCGCGGTTGTTGAAGGCCGAGAGCGCATCGGTGATCGCCGCGAGCTCTTCCGGCGAGGGCGAAGCGGTGAGCTCGAATTCCGGCATGAAATTATCGTCCTTCGCGCCACCACATGGCGCCGAAGGCGAGCAGCAGGATGCCAACGCCGGCGAACCCGGCAAAGAGCGGCAGCGTGTTGATGCCCTTCAAGACCGTCTCGCTGGTCATGCGGATCATCATGCGATCGTTGTCGGAGACGCGCACCTGGCCGCGCACCGGCAGGATCGGCGGCACCGAGATCGCGCCATTTGCATTGGAGACGCGGGCGACGAGACCCTTGCTTCTGTCGGCGACTGGCTGCAGCACATCGGTCGTCGAGATCATCGCCTTGAATTCCGGCGCGTCGACGGCGCCGATATGGACAAGCGTCGACAGCTTGCCGTTGCGGATTTCGAAGAGGCCGATCTCGTCCATCCTCTTCTCGGCCTTGTAGAGGCCCGGTTCGGACTGGGTGAGCGGCAGGGTTTCGGTCTTGCCGGAGGGGTAACGCACAGTGGCGTTGCCGGGATTGTCGCCGATCGTCTGGCGCGTGACCTCAAGGGTCCGGCCAGAAGCGCGCGCCGTCAACGCTTCTTCCTCGAGCGCTGGCTCCTTCATCAGCCAATGGGCGATACGGCGATAGAGCGAAACGTTCGGACCGCCGCCTTCGAAGCCGCGCGCCCAGAGCCAGCCCTGATCGGAAAGCAGCATGGCGACGCGGCCCTGGCCGGCGCGGTTCAGCACCAGCAGCGGGTGGTTGTCGGCGCCGAGCATGATCGTTTCGCCCTGCGGCCGGTCGACATCGACGCTGCGGAACCAGCGGCCCCAATGCGGCGGGTCCTCGCCCGAGCCGTCGAGGCCGCGCGTGACGGGATGTTTGCGGCCTTCCTCGGAGAGGCGGGGATAGAAGGCCTTCTCGATCATCTCTCCAGTGGGCGTTGCCGGCAGGACCGAGGAAAGTGGCGTCAGTGCAATGGAATCGGGGCCGGCGTGCTCGGGACCGGCGGCGATCAGCAGCGCGCCGCCATTGTCGACATATTGCGCGATGTAATCGTAATAGAGCAGCGGCAGCACGCCACGGTGCTGGTAGCGATCGAAGATGATCAGGTCGAAATCCTTGATCTTGTCGACGAAGAGCTCACGCGTCGGGAAGGCGATCAGCGACAGCTCGTTGATCGGCGTGCCGTCCTGTTTTTCCGGCGGACGCAGGATGGTGAAGTGGACGAGATCGACTGACGCGTCGGATTTCAGCAGGTTGCGCCAGGCGCGCTCACCGGCATGTGGTTCGCCGGAGACAAGCAGGACGCGGAGATTCTGGCGGATGCCGTCGATGACGTGGACGGCACGGTTGTTGGCGGTGGTCACTTCGCCAGGAAGTGCTGCGACCGAGAATTCGAGCACATTGCTGCCGCCACCCGGAACTTTGAAGGAGAAGGGCGTATCCTGCCCGGGCGTTGCCTGCAGGGTGGCGATCTCGTCACCATTCAGCTTCACCGTGACATCGGCCGTACCGCCAGGGCTCGGGCCGTCGTCGAAGACGCGCAAGATCACCTGCTGCTCTTCGTTGACGATGCCGAAGCGCGGCCCCTTGATGACTTCGATGCGGCGATCGAATTCGTTGGGCTTGCCGGTTACGAGGCCATGGATCGGCGCGTCGAAACCGAGCGCCTGATTGGCAGCCGGAACATCATGGACTTCACCGTCGGTTAGCATGATGGCGCCGCCGATACGGGCGGGCGGGACATCGGCGATGTTGGCCGACAGCGCGTCGAACAGGCGCGTGGACGGCACGTCGGAATTGACGTCGCCTTCGACATCGACGAAGCGGGGCTCTATCTGGGGAAAGCGGGCGAGCTGTCCCTTCAAGGCCGCAAGCGCATCGTCGGTAACCTTGACGCGATCGGGCGTCTGCTGGCTCTGGCTTCGATCGACAAGCACCGGGACAATCGTCGACAACTGATCCCGGTCTTCCTGCAGAAGCACAGGATTGGCAAGGGCGGCCAGCATGGCGAGCGCTGCGAGCGTTCTGATCCAGGCGCCGCGAATGCCGCGCCAGATCGCGAAGGCGGCGATAACAGCGCTGACGACCGCAAGTGCAGCCAGAATCGACCAGGGCAGGAAGGGCGAAAAGTCGAACGTCATCTCATTGTCCTAACCGTTCGAGGAGGTCGGGAACATGGACCTGGTCGGTCTTGTAGTTGCCGGTCAGCATATACATCATGATGTTGACGCCGGAACGGTAGGCATATTCGCGCTGCGTTTCATCGGACGGCACGGTCGGCAGTATCGGTACGCCGTTATCGTCGATTGCCCAGGCGCCGGCGAAATCATTGCCGGTGATCAGGATCGGCGAAACGCCATCGGCCGTCGCGGCCGATTTTTCGCTCGGCTCCTGACCGCCCTGCCGCGCCTCGATCCAGAGGGGGCTGCCGGTATAACGACCGGGAAAGCTCGACAGGAGATAGAAGGATTTCGTCAGCACGTGATCGGATGGCACCGGCTCGAGCGGCGGAATGTCGAGATTGGCGAGGATTGCCTGCAGTCTCTCACCGTTGGCGCTGACATTGCCGCCATTGTCCAATGCGCTGATCTGATCGCGCGTATCGAACAGCACGGTGCCACCATTGCGCATATAGGCGTCGATACGGCTGATCGCCGCCGACGATGGCATCGGCGCCGTTGCCGAAACCGGCCAGTAGATGATCGGATAAAAGGAGAGCTCGTCTTTGGTAAGGTCGATGCCCACCGGCGGCGCCGGCTCGAGCGTCGTGCGGAAAGTCAGGAACTGGGTGAGACCCTCGAGACCGCGCTCGGAAATATTGTCCACGTCCTGTTCGCCAGTGACGACATAGGCGAGGTGGGTGTTGTCAAGCCTCTGTAAGATGAGGTCGTCGCCGGGCTGGGAGTCGTCGGCGTGAAGTATGCCGGGTTGCATGAGAAAGCCGGCGCCGACGGCGATCGCGATCATCGCTGCGGTGCGGACGGCCGGGCGCAATCGCGAGAACGCGCCATTCATGAAGAGGACGATCAGGCTATCGGCCAGGAGCAGCAGAAAGGCTGCGAGAAAGAGCGCGGGTTTTGCCGACCAGCTTTCGCCGCCGATCAGGCCTTCGCGCACGGCATTGGTCCCTGTTGTGTCGAGCGGCTTCAGTTCGGCGTTCTCGGGCAGCACGTTCAGGGATGTGAAACCGTCCTCCGAACCGTAGAGCCCGGGCGGATTGTCGAAATTCGCCGTCGGTTCGGCTCCGGCCAATGGGATGAGCGGCCGCGCCGAACCCGTCTCGGAGACGAGCGTGCCCTTGGCCGTCAGCATACGGAATGGCGGCAGGGTTTCGGAGACACGCGCATTGCCGCGCGCTTCCGAAGTTACGCCGCCCGAGCGCGATATCTGCAGGAGGTGACGCAGCATGTCGACGAAGGTGCCGGAGATCGGCAGATCGGACCAGGTCGCTTCCGCGGTGACGTGAAACAGGACGATCTGGCCGGAGGCGATCTGCTTCATCGTGACGAGCGGTGTGCCGTCAGCCAGGCTCGCCCACGTGCGTTCGGCAAGATCGGGCGTCGGTTCGGCAAGCACCTGCCGCTTGACGACGATATCGGCGGGACGCGCTATGCCGGCGAAAGGCCCGAAACTCGGAAATTCGGCAAGAGACTGCGGCTCGCTCCAGGACAAAGTGCCGCCCAGCGCCCGTTCTCCCTGACGCAGGATGACAGGGATCAGCGGATCGTCTGCGGGAGCAGCCGCCATGCGCGGGCCGGCAAAACGCAGGAGCATGCCGCCATTCGATATCCAGCGCGTCAGAGGTTCGTAGGTCTCCTCCGGTAGCCGGCCGATATCGGCCATGATGATGATGGAGGGATTGTTGGCGAGAAGTTTTGGTATCGCGACCGAGAGATCGGAATCGGCGGGTTGGATCAGATCCGCATAGGGCTGCAGTGCTCGCTGGATATAATAGAGCGGCGAGAGCAGCGGCTGGAATTCATCCCCTCCTTCGCCTGACAGCAAGACGACACGGCGACGCTTGAACGCATCGTCGAGAAGATGGACCGCGCCGGCCGTCGCGCCATTGTCGACGCTGACGCGCGCGAAATCGTTGCGCATCTCGAAGGGTGCTGTGATCGAACTTGTCGCAACGCTCTGGCCGGGGCGGAAATCCACCCTGCCATTGGCAATCGAGCGACCTTGGGTATCGACGGCGTTCAGCGCCACGGATGCGGCCTGCGAGGTGTTGAGTCGAGTGACCTTGACGGTCATGGCATCCGCCGCATTGTTGGCCGCGGTGATCGCGACTGTCCTTGCGGCATCGCCTTCGATCAGGCGCAGATCAGCGGGCTGGAGTTCGGCCAGCCTGCGCACGGTTGCGTCGTCGGACTTGGCGGCGGCACCGTCGGTCAGGAAGGCGAGTGTGCCGGGCTTTATGCCGTTCAGCGCGGCGCGCAGCGCCTGGAAGGCGCGCTCACGGTCCGGTACCAGCGGTCGCGGCTCGGCGGCGCGCAGCTTGTCGCGGGCGGCAGCTGCGGTGCCGGGCACGGCGTCGTTGGTCGGATCGGCGGTGAAGGCGATAGACACAGGTGTGCCGGCGGATTCGGCATCGTCTATCAACGCGTCGGCGGTCTGGATGCGGCGCTCCCAGTCGGGTGCCGCCGCCCAGCTGTTGTCGACGAAGAGGACGAGCGGGCCACCTGATGCGAGCGAACTGGTGCGCGGATTGAAAACCGGATCGGCGATCGCAAGGATGATGGTGGCGGCGAGCAGCATGCGCAGCAGCGTCAGCCACCAGGGGCTTTGTGCCGGCGTCTCCTCGCGCTTCAGCACTGAGGCGAGGATCTTCAGCGGCGGGAAGACTTCCGACTTCGGACGTGGCGGCGTCAGCCGCAGCAGCCACCAGATGACGGGCAAGGCAACGAGCGCGCCGAGAATGGCGGGATAGGCGAAAGCGAAGGGAAGGGCGTTCATAGCTGCCCTCCATGCGTTGCCTTGGCCGGCATGCCGGACAGATACATGTGCACCGCGACCAGCGCTTCAGAAGCAAGATGATCGGTGCGGTGGGACGCGAAGGTCCAGCCAAGATGGCGCAGGGACTGGCCGAGGCTGTCCCTGCGGGCGAGGTAGGCGTTGCGATAGGCCTCGCGGATGTGTTCGGCGCGGCCGGAAACGAGCTTGGCGCCGCTCTCCGGATCGGTGAATTCGGTGCGCCCGCTATAGGGGAAAATCTCTTCGGCGGGATCTGATATCTCGACCACGTGGCCACGCAGGCCGCGGCGGGCAAGCGGGCCGAGCCGTTCCATGATTGCCGGCGCATCGTCGAGGAAATCGCCGATGAGGACGAGGTCGCTCCAGCCGCGGATCATCGCCGTTTCCGGCAGGCCGCCGGTCAACGGCGTGTGCATGAGCGCGGCTGCGAGGCGTTCGGCGGCATTGCGGGCGGAGGCGGGTTCCATGATGCCGGGGCAACCGATGCGCTCGCCGGAGCGGGCGAGGATTTCGGCAAGCGCCAGCATGATGACCAGCGCGCGGCTTTCCTTGGAGACGCTGCCGTAGCTCGACTTGTACATCATCGAGGGCGACATGTCGCACCAGAGCCAGATCGTGTGCGCCGCCTCCCATTCGCGCTCGCGCACGTAAGTATGGTCGTCGCGGGCGGAGCGGCGCCAGTCGATGCGCGACAGGCTCTCGCCCTCGGAATAGGGACGGAACTGCCAGAAATTCTCGCCGATGCCGCGCTTGCGGCGACCATGCCAGCCGGCGATCACGGTGTTGGCGATGCGCTTGGCTTCCACCAGGCAGTCCGGCACCAGGGCGGCCCGCTGCCTGGCGCGGGAAAGGGCATCGCTGCCTGACGTCGGGTTGACGATCTGTCCGATAGATGCCACGCGTCCGGCTTCCTTATCCCTTTGCCTGCTTGACCAGTCCGGCGATGACATCACGCACCGACATGCCTTCGGCGCGGGCGGCGAAGGTCAGCGCCATGCGGTGCTGGAGAATGGGTTCGGCGAGCGCGAAGATATCGTCCAGAGACGGTGCGAGACGGCCTTCGTAGAGCGCGCGTGCGCGTGCGCAGAGCATCATTGCTTGGCCGGCGCGCGGGCCTGGACCCCAGGCGACGTTCTTGTCGGTCGAGGCGTTGCCCTGTCCGGGGCGGGCGGAACGCACCAGCGCCAGGATGGCATCGACGACCGTGTCGCTCACCGGCATCTGACGCACCAGCGTCTGAATCTCGATCAGCCGCTGCGCATCGATGACGGCTTCCGGCCGGGTTTCGCCCAAGCCCGTCGTCTCAAGCAGGATCTGGCGCTCGGCGGCGAGTTCGGGGTAGTTGACGTCGACCTGCAGCAGGAAGCGGTCGAGCTGGGCTTCGGGCAGAGGATAGGTGCCTTCCTGCTCGAGCGGGTTCTGCGTGGCGAGCACATGAAAGGGCGCAGGCAGGTCATAGCGCTGGCCGGCGATCGTGATGTGATATTCCTGCATGGATTGCAGAAGAGCCGACTGGGTACGCGGCGAGGCACGGTTGATCTCGTCGGCCATCAGGAGTTGGGCGAAGACCGGGCCCTTGACGAAACGGAAGGAGCGGCGTCCACTGTCGTCCTGGTCCATCACTTCGGAGCCTAGAATATCCGAGGGCATCAGATCGGGCGTGAACTGGATGCGGTTGGCGGCAAGGCCGAGCACCTCGCCGAGCGTGGTCACCAGTCTGGTCTTGGCAAGACCGGGAACGCCAACGAGCAAGGCATGACCACCTGAGAGCACAGCGAGAATGGTGTTCTCGACGACGCTTTCCTGACCAAAGATCACTTTCGAGACTTCCCCGCGGATGGCGGCGATATCGGAGAGCGCCTTTTCGGCGGCGGCGACGATCGCCTTTTCATCGAGGCTGGCTTCGGTCTTCATCATACCCATGCGTATCTCCAACGGCTGAAATCATTCGGCAGCGAATCGGCGGACTTATACATGTGCCTCATACCCGATAGAGTTATGGAGATGTGACGGGCTGACAAGTTCGTTGCGAATGACTATCTCGTGACTTTACTTCGTTAAGGACAAACCGGGACGGAAGAATGGCAGCCGAGGAAATCAGCGGACAGGCGGATGCGGCGGGACTTGCCGCACTGATTTCGCGCGCGTCTCAGGAAAATGCCGGTAAAAAACGAGGATTACCGCCGGTCGAGCGGTGGAATCCGCCTTTCTGCGGCGATATCGACATGGAAATCCGGGCGGACGGCACGTGGTTCTACATGGGCACGCCGATCGGCCGACCGGCGCTGGTGCGGCTGTTCTCGACGGTTTTAAGAAAAGACGACGATCAGAAGACCTATCTCGTAACTCCTGTGGAAAAGGTCGGTATAAGGGTCGTCGACGCGCCTTTCATCGCCGTGGAGATGAGCGTGACGGAAGGGCAAGGCCAGCAGGTGCTGACCTTCCGCACCAATGTCGGCGATGTCGTGGAGGCGGGAGGAGAGCATCGGCTGCGTTTTGCCATTGCGGGCGAGAATGCCGAATTGAAACCCTATCTGCATGTGCGCGGGCGGCTGGAGGCGCTGGTGTCGCGTGCAGTGATGTATGAACTGGTCGCGCTCGGCGAGACTTTCGAGGTGGAGGGGCGGGCGATGTTTGCGATCCGCTCCGCCGGCGAGGTCTTTGCGATGATGCCGGCCGACGAACTGGATGCGCTTTGCCGATGAATGATGCGATCACCCACCGCTACCCGCTTTTTTCCGCGGCCGAATTCCGCCGCCGTGCGCTCAACCAAAACGGCGGGCCGGTCGACCATGCCTGGCGCGATCACGGGGATCATATCCTCAACCCCGATATCGTCGCCGAGGTCGAGACCTTCAAGCTGCGCGACGCCGCCGTGCTCGTGCCCGTCGTCGACGACGGCGATGAAGCGCATGTGATCTTCACCAAGCGCACGGCGACGCTGCGCAAACATTCCGGGCAGATCGCCTTTCCCGGCGGCTCAATCGATCCCGCCGATATCTCGCCCGAAATGGCGGCGATCCGCGAAACGGAGGAGGAGATCGGCCTGGCCGGTTCTTTCGTCGAAACCGTCGGGCGGCTGCCGAATTACCTTGCCTCGACGGGCTTCCGCATCACGCCGGTGCTCGGCGTCGTCACGCCTGGCTTTGCGCTGACGCTGAACCCGGCCGAGGTGGACGACGTGTTCGAGGTCCCGCTTTCCTTCCTGATGGATCCTGCCAATCACACCCGCGACAGGCGTGTCATCGATGGCATCGACCGGCATTTCTACCGCGTGCCCTATGAAACCAGAATGATCTGGGGCATCACCGCCGGCATCGTCCGCACGCTTTACGAAAGGCTTTATGCATGACCGGCCTTGCCGACCAAGCATGGTTTCGCGACCCGGCGCTCGGCCGGATCTTAGCACTTCTCGGCGCCGATGGCGGGGAAGGGCGGGTGGTTGGCGGTGCGGTGCGCAACAGCCTGATGGGCCTGCAGGTCAATGATGTCGACATAGCCACGACACTCAGACCGGAGACGGTGATGGAGCGGGCGGCGGCTGCCGGCATCAAGGCAGTCCCGACCGGCCTGGAGCATGGCACGGTGACGCTCGTCATCGACGGCAAGCCCTTCGAGGTGACGACGCTTCGCACCGACGTCGAGACCGACGGACGCCATGCCAAGGTTGCCTTCAGCACCGACTGGAAGGCCGATGCCGAACGGCGGGATCTGACGATCAACGCGCTTTATGCCGATGCAAAGGGCGAGGTGGTTGATCTCGTTGGCGGGCTAGACGACATTAAGACGCGCAACATCCGCTTCATCGGCGATGCCGCAAGGCGTATTGCCGAGGATCATTTGCGCATCCTGCGTTTCTTCCGCTTCTTTGCCTATTACGGTTCGGGGCGGCCGGATGCCGAGGGGCTGAAGGCGTGTTCCCTCTCGCGTTCGAAACTGACGACGCTTTCGGCAGAACGCGTCTGGTCTGAACTGCGAAAGCTGCTTGGCGCCGACGATCCCGGCCGGGCGCTGCTCTGGATGCGGCAGGTGGCAGTGCTGACGGAAATCCTGCCGGAATCGGAACGATGGGGGATCGATGCGATCCCTTCGCTGATCACCACCGAAAAGGCGCTCGGCTGGACGCCCGATCCGTTGCTGCGCCTTGCGGCGATCGTGCCGCCCGATGCGGCGCGCATGGAGGCGCTCGCAGTCCGGCTCAAGCTCTCGAATGCGGAAGCGGCCACTCTCAAGGCCTGGGCAATGGCAGCGCCTGTTAATGACGACATGTCGTCGGCGGCTTTCGAACGGCTGCTTTACCGCAACGGCGCCGACGGCATCACGACACGGCTGAAGCTGGCGCTTGCGGTTGCGCGCGGCAAGGCTGAAAGCGATTTCGACGAAATGGCGCGGTCGGCGCGGCTCATCAAGCTGCTGGACAAGGCAATGCATTGGAAAAAGCCACAGTTTCCGTTGAACGGCGGCGACGTGATTTCGGCAGGAATCGCGTCCGGCCCGCGCGTCGGCGAGCTGCTTGCCGGCCTGGAAAACCAGTGGGTGGAGGAAAACTTCGTTTCCGACCGGGCGGCGCTGCTCGCCCGGCTGCAGGAACGCGTGCAATAATCAGGCTGCGTTAGCCTCGTCGCGGATGCGAGCCTTGATATTATCCACCATGTTCTCGCGGATCGTGGTTTCGCCGTGAGCGTCTTTCAGGTGCTCGACGGCCCGGCGGACCACCTCGGCGTCATTATCCGCCCGTGTATGCCAGGCGCAGCCCGGAACAAGTGTGCCACATTCGAAGAGTCGCATGGTCTTTTCCTCTATCCTGAACACAACGACAATCGCGCTTTCACGCGACTGATGAATGTGCGGGAGGGGAGAAGGTTCCGGCCGGCATCGACATGCCAGCCGGCGAAAGCAGTATCAGTCGGGCATCGCCCAGGCTTTGTAAGTATCCGAAAGGTGCTCGGGCATGTTGCTGTTGGCGGCCGCTGCTTCGTTCTGCAGCTGTTCCGGCGACTTTCCGCCGGCCAGTTGCAGCTTGACCTGCTCGATAAAGCAGGACAGCGGCAGATCCGAGCCGCTCTTGGTCCGCAGTTTCTCGGCAATGCGCGTCAGAAACTCGGATGTGTCGATCGTGCGGGATGTTTCCTGGACATCCGTAGACGCTGGCGAGCCACTTTGTATCGTCATGACAATCCTCCTCCGATTGTTACGCACATACATATAAAGTTAGGACGCACTGAATTTTCGTGAAGGTCTATCACCTCGAATTTATCGACGAGATATCACAGTTTCATGGCCAGCGGACGACGGGGGGCATCGAAGAGAGAATGGATTCAACGTTGCCGCCGGTCTTCAGGCCGAAGATCGTGCCGCGATCATACAGCAGATTGAATTCGACGTAGCGGCCCCGGCGGATCAATTGTTCGTCGCGATCGGCCTCTGTCCACAATTTATTGAAGTTGGAGCGGACGATTTTTGGATAGACCATGGCGAAGGCCCGGCCGACATCACGCGTGAAGGCGAAATCGGCGTCCCAGCCGCCGGCTTCCTCGCTTGAATGCAGCCAGTCGTAGAAGATGCCGCCGATGCCGCGGGCCTCGTTGCGGTGTTTCAGGAAGAAATATTCGTCGCACCAGGCTTTGTACGCATCGTAATCGGCGACGGCATGATTGCGGCAGGCGATCTCCATGGCCTTGTGGAAGAGCTGGCTGTCTTCGTCCTCCTGCGTGCGGCGGCGCGACAGCACCGGCGTCAGGTCGGCGCCGCCACCGAACCAGCGGCTGGTGGTGACGACCATGCGAGTGTTCATGTGCACGGCCGGAACGTTTGGGTTCACGGGATGGGCGATCAGCGAGATGCCCGAGGCCCAGAAACGCGGATCGTCCTTGGCGCCGGGTATCTGGGCGCGGAAATCCGGGGCGAATTCGCCGTAGACGGTGGAGGTATGGACGCCGACTTTTTCGAAGACGCGGCCTTCCATCATCGACATCCGGCCACCGCCGCCGGCGCCGTTTTCGCGTGACCAGTCCTTGGCGACGAAGCGACCGGGCTCCTGGTCGGAAAGCGGCCCTTCCAACTCATTCTCGAGCGCCTCGAAGGAGGCGCAGATCGTGTCGCGCAATCCCTCGAACCAATTGCGGGCGGCAGCCTTCTTCTCTTCGATATCGTCAGGCAAGCCGATCGGCAGTTCCGGTCTTTCCATTTACGCCTCCGACGGTCGACATCTCCTTCGGAGGCGACTCGCTCATTCTTGATTGCATGTCATGATTAGCAGTTGGTGCTGCATCTCGCCAAGCCGAGGCAAACACCGCCGTGCGCTTCCAAGATTCGACTCGCAAATCAAGAATTTCAATACTACCTTTTCGGAGGAGGTAGGTTTGATGAAGAATGTTCCAGGGCCTCCGTCCTTCGACGGCCTGAAGCGCAGGATAGCGAGACATCGGGCGGAAAATCGCCCGAGCAAGAAAGACCATTTCGTGCGTGAGACATATTGCCTCGGCCTCATGGACGCACGGGCCAAGGCGCGCGAATGGTTCGACGAATATCCGAAAGCCGCCTACTGGACCGAGGTGGAGAGCTGGCGTCAGCTCGACGGCGACCAGATCGAATTCACCATGCGCCGCCTGCCTTCGGCCGACTGACCGTCACTTCGCGTCAGCGCGCACGCGGCTTTCGATCAAGAGGCCGCTTTCGTCCATGATCGGATGCGCCACAGAGACGATGTGGGCGTTGAGGCGCTTCAGGTCGCGCAGCATGTCGAGATGCAGCGAACTCGTCTGCAGGCTGTCGGCGCGGCCGTCGCGCAGACGTTCGAGATGGCGCTCGGCCGACTGCTTCTCCATCCGGCGCACCTCGACCTTCACCTCCATCATCTGGCGGGCGAGATTGAAATCGCGGGTGACGAAGATCGTCTGGGCGACGCGCAGATTGTCGATCGTCAGATCGAACAGCTTGCGCAGTTCCTGATGACCGTCCTCGGAAAATTTCAGGCCGAGGGAGATCTTCTTCGCCACCTGCTCCAGCAAGCCCTTCTCGATGATGTCGCCCATATGTTCGAGGTTGATCGCATAGTCGATGACGACGATGGAGCGACGGGCGTTCTCGTCGCTGAGACCCTCGCGGCCAAGCTTCGAGAGATAGACCTTCACCGCCTGCTGCAGCCGGTCGACGCGCTCTTCGAGGGCGGATATCTCGGCAAGCTTCGATGCGTCGTTACGCTCGAAGGCTTCGGAGACCCGGATCAGCATGCGCTCGATCAAGTCGCCGACGCCGAGCACTTCGCGGGTAGCGCTGGCCAGGGCCACGACCGGCGTCGAAAGCTCTTGCGCATCCAGATATTTCGGGGCGCTGTCAGGCTCGGCCTGATCCGGCACCAGCCGGGCCATCAGGGTGGCGAGCGGCCGGGAGAATGGCCAGGCCAGCGCCGCCAGCAGAAGATTGAAGGCAAGATGCGCATCGACCGGCAGCTTGGCAGGACCGAAGGGCAGCATCTGGATGAATTCCGCGCCATAACCCGCCAGCGGCAGGGCGATAAGGCAGCCGAGCGTGCGGACGGCGAGATTTCCGAGGGTGACGCGCCGCGCCGAAACCGGACCGGACAATGTCGCGACGACAGGCGGTATCGCGCCGCCGAGATTGGCGCCGAGCACGAGCACGATGACGAGTTCGGCGGAGACGACGCCGGCCGAGGCGAGCGACAGGATGAGCACCACCACCGCAAGGCTCGACGAGGATGCGAAGGCAAGTGCTGCCGAGACGATCATTGCTACGGGCAGGGCGCCATCCAGCAGGCCGATGAAGGCGGCGAGAGCAGGGGAGGCGCGCATCGGCTCCGTCGCAAGACCAAGGAGGTGCAGCGACAGCAGCATCAGCCCGATGCCGATCAGCGCTGTGCCGCCGCCCTGGCTGGTGCTTGAACGGCCGCGGTAAAGCACAATGCCAACAAGAATCAGAAGAGGAGAGAGCCATTCGATGCCGGTGGCAACGATCCAGGCAGTGATCGCGGTACCGACATTGGCGCCGAGCAGAACGATCTGCGCCATGCGCGGCTTGATCAGATCACGCTCGACGAAGGAGGCCGTCATCAGCGCCGTTGCCGTCGAGCTCTGCAGCGCGACGGTTGCAACGAGGCCTGACAGGAACGAACGAAGACTGCCGCGTGTGCCGGTCGCTAGCCCCGTTCTCAGGCGGGCGCCAAAAGCTCTGGATACGCCATCTTTCACCTGCGCGAGGCCGAAGAGCAGCAGAGCCACGGCGCCGAACAAGTTGATCATGATGATTGTAGAGTCCATTTTGTTGTTTTTATTCTTCTTTCACAGATCTGGAGAAATGCCGTTTTCCTCGCATCGCCATTCCAACTTCTTGGAATCATGGAGGCCAATACTGAATTTTTGATTGCCCGGCTAATAAATATACGCCGGTTTGACAGATAGACAACGCTATTTTGCGACATATTCTGGAGCGGATCGGCAACTCCGCGGGCTTTGCTCGACCAGCGCCGGCCTCCGTCAGGCCCAGACGGTTTGGCGCATCGCCTCGCCGACGATCATCGCGGCCGACACGGCGACGTTGATCGAGCGCTGGCCTTCGAGCATCGGGATCAGGACGCGGGCGTCGGCCCTCTCATGCACTTGATCCGGCACGCCGGCGCTTTCGCGACCGAAGAGCAGGATATCGTCCGGGCGGAAGGCAAGATCGATGTAGCGCTCCGCAGCCTTGGTCGAGGCGAGGATCAGGCGGCGGCCGGTGGTCAGACGCCATGCCTCGAAGCGGTCCCAGCTGACATGGCGGGTGAGGGTGGCGGCGGCGATATAATCCATGCCGGCCCGTTTCAGGTTGCGGTCGGAGATGTCGAAGCCGGCTGGCTCGATCAGATCGACCGCAAAGCCAAGGCAGGCGGCAAGACGCAGGATCGTGCCGGTGTTGCCGGGAATATCCGGCTGATAGAGTGCCAGTCTGAGTGAAGTCATGATGCGCCGTCTTCCCGCTCTCGCCGCCAAAGGCCTAATGCAACTGTGATTTCGACGCAACAGGGCGCGTTTGGACCCGAAAAGATGAAATATTTGGCAGAACAGGGCTGGAAAATTCCTCATTTTCGCGTTATCGGTGCATATCTTTAATCGCCAGCAAGGAGCGCCAGAATGAATATTTTGCTGTATGTGCGCCTCCCGGCCGTGATGCCAAGCGGTGCGATTTTCCGCCGATAGTGCGGATTTCTTCCCTGAATTTCCTTTTTGATCCCTTGTGCGGCTGTCTCAGCCTCGCCCCTTGAACGTTCGGTTCCCATATGTGCTTGCATAGCGCTGGGATGGCGCGAAGCCGGGAGCCGGAACGGTGACGTTTCGGAGCAATTTCATGTTTGGCTGGTTCGAACAGCGACTCAATCCCTTTCCAAGCGAGGACCCTGTCGCCCCGCCGAAAGGTCTTTTTGCCTTTTGCTGGCACTACAGCAAACCGGCTGCGCCCTGGCTCGGCCTGATGGCCGTGCTCACCGCGCTGATCGCGATCGGCGAAGTGGCGCTCTTCCAGTTCCTCGGCGATATCGTCGACTGGCTGACCAATGCCGACCGCGCCACATTCCTGGAGAGAGAAGGCCACAAGCTTTTCTGGATGGCGGCGCTGGTGCTGGTCGGCCTGCCGCTGACGGCCGGGCTCGATTCGCTGATCATGCATCAGATGATGCTCGGCAATTATCCGATGATCGCACGCTGGCAGATGCACCGCTTCCTGCTGCGCCACAGCATGTCGTTCTTCGCCAACGAATTTGCCGGGCGTGTCGCGACCAAAGTGATGCAGACGTCGCTTGCCGTGCGCGAAACGGTGATGAAGATCCTCGACGTCTTCGTCTATGTCGTCACCTACTTCCTGACGATGATCATCGTCATCGCAGCGGCCGACTGGCGGCTGATGATCCCGATCCTTGTCTGGCTCGCGGTCTATATCACCATCGTCGCCTATTTTGTGCCGCGGCTTCGCAAGATCGCGGCGGCGCAGGCGGATGCGCGCTCGATGATGACCGGGCGCGTGGTCGACAGCTATACCAATATTGCGACCGTCAAGCTGTTTTCGCATGCGGGCCGCGAGGAGGTCTATGCCAAGGAGGGCATGGACGAGTTCCTGCAGACCGTGCACAAGCAGATGCGCAAGGTGACGCTCTTCCATATCTGCGTCTACGTGAACAACTGTGTTGCGCTCTTCGTCATCTCGGGCCTGTCGATCTGGTTCTGGCTGAACGGCGCGATCTCGGTCGGCGCCATCGCCATCGCCATCGGTCTTGCCATGCGCGTTAACGGCATGTCGCAATGGATCATGTGGGAAGTCTCGGCGCTGTTCGAGAATATCGGCACGGTCTATGACGGCATGGAGATGATGAGCAAACAGCACGACATCGTCGACAAGCCGGGCGCACCCACCCTGACGGCGAAGAAGGGCGCGATCCACTACGACCGCATCCGCTTCCACTACGGCAAGAGCAAGGGCGTCATCGAAAACCTGTCGCTCGACATCAAGGCGGGGGAGAAGGTCGGTCTGGTCGGCCGTTCCGGCGCCGGCAAGACGACGCTAATGAACCTGCTGCTGCGCTTCTACGACCTGGAGGCCGGCCGCATCACCATCGACGGGCAGGACATCGCCGGCGTCTCGCAGGAAAGCCTGCGCTCGCTGATCGGCGTGGTGACGCAGGACACGTCGCTGCTGCATCGCTCGATCCGCGACAACATTGCCTATGGTCGTCCCGAAGCAACGGACGACGAGGTGATCGAGGCCGCCAAACGCGCCAATGCCTGGGAGTTCATCGAAGGACTCGTCGACATGCAGGGCCGCGCGGGGCTCGACGCACAGGTCGGCGAACGCGGCGTCAAGTTGTCCGGTGGTCAGCGGCAGCGCGTCGCGATCGCCCGCGTCTTCCTGAAGGACGCGCCGATCCTGGTGCTCGACGAGGCAACCTCGGCGCTCGATTCGGAAGTCGAGGCGGCGATCCAGGAAAACCTCTTCGCCCTGATGGAGGGCAAGACGGTGATCGCGATCGCCCACCGGCTTTCGACGCTGACGGAGATGGACCGGCTGATCGTGCTCGACAAGGGCCGGATTATCGAGGCGGGCTCGCATAGCGAGCTAGTCGAAGGGGGCGGCATCTATGCCGACCTCTGGAACCGGCAGTCCGGCGGCTTCCTCTCCGATCACGCCGAGGAATCGGAAGTGGCGGCGGAATAAGATGAAATGAGGCCCTCCCTGCGAAAGCGGGGAGGGCCTCTTGAATTCTTAGGATGACTATAAGCTTGCCGGATGGTTGCTGAAGCCTGACTGCGTTTGCCTCTTATCCCCTCAAAGACTGTCGGCCCAGTCGATGACGCGGTGATGCTCGACGACGACCATGGTGTTGGCGGCCGCGATTGTGCGCAGTGCGACGAGGCGGCGGTGCTCCTCCTGATCGATCCAGGTGGTAATGGCCTCGGCGATGATCTCGTCGCGCGGCAACCCCAGGGCGAATGCCAGGGCATCCAGCCTTTCTGCAAGCGGAAGCGGAACATGCACATCGAGCATTTTCGTTTCCATGGAAGTGGTCTCCGGTAAAGCGCGATCGTAACGTGAGATTGTGACCAGTTCGGGGGCATTCAATGGGTATGCCGCCGATGTTACCGATAATTACCAAAATATAACATTCTGTCCGCTTTTCATTCCCTTTGCCGGCCCGGCTAATCCGCCTATATCGCTTCTATGTTGCTGAACCCTATCCTCCGCCGGTTCGAAACCTGGATCGATCCGTTCCGCCCACGCGCCAATCTCCAGCCGCCGCGCTCGACGCTCGGATTCATCTGGTTCTATATCGGCCAGGCGAGGATGCCGTTCGTCGCCATGCTCGTTCTGGGTGGGACATCGGCGGCAATCGAGGCTGCACTCTTCTGGTTCGTCGGACGCCTGGTCGATATCCTCGGCAGCATCACGCCTGGGGCCGGCTGGAACGGTCTTCTCGCCGCCCATGGCGGCGAATTGTTCGGCATGCTCGCCCTTATCGGGATCGTGCGTTTCGTCGTCGCCTTCCTGATTGCGCTCGTCGACCAACAGGTGATCACGCCGGGCTTCTACAATCTAGCACGCTGGCAATCCTATCTCCACGTCTCCAGGCAGTCATTGTCGTTTTTCCAGAGTGATTTCTCCGGGCGCATCGTCACCAAAGTCTGGTCGGCCGGGCAGGCAACCGGTGATCTCGTCACCTCGCTGATGGAAAGCGTCTGGTTCGTCGGCATCTATGCCGCAACGACTCTCGTGCTCGTCGCCCGGCTGGACTTTTCTCTGGCTGCCGTCGTGCTGTTCTGGCTTTGCGCCTTCAGCCTTCTGGCGCGCCACTTCGTTCCGCGGATCCGCCATCACTCCCGTGAAACGGCGGAAGCCGGATCGATGCTGAATGGCCGGATGGTCGACTCCTACAGCAACATGCAGACGCTGAAGCTGTTTGCGCGCGACGAGGAGAGCGACCGCTATATGCGGCAGGGTTTCGATATCTATCAGGATACGGTGCTGCGCTTTACGCGGTTCATCACGGGCGTCAGGGCCTCGATGGCGCTGCTCTCCGGCCTGATGATCGTGACGATGGCGGGGTTGAGCGTCGATCTCTGGTTGCGCGGCCTGGTCAGCTCCGGTGCCGTGGCATTCTCGTTGGCACTGGTGCTCAGGTTGAATTTCCTGCTCGGACGGCTGATGACGCAGTTCAACGGCATCATGCGCAATCTCGGCACCATCCAGAACGCCGCCGAGCTGATCTCCCAGCCTCTGGGGCTGGTCGATCGGCCGGATGCCAAAAGCCTGGTGATCCGGCAGCCCGGCATTCGCTTCGACAATGTTTCGTTCCGCTACGGCAAGGGTCATCAGCCGGTCGTCGAGAATTTCTCTCTGACCATTCGGCCGGGCGAAAAGGTCGGGATCGTCGGCCGTTCAGGCGCGGGGAAATCGACGCTGATGAACCTGCTGCTGCGTCTCTACGACATCCAGGACGGCCGCATTCTCATCGACGGCCAGGATATTGCAGCCGTGACGCAGGAATCTCTCAGGATGCAGATCGGCGTCGTCAGCCAGGATACCTCGCTGCTGCATCGTTCGGTGCGAGACAATATCCTGTTCGGACGGCCGGATGCCGGCGAGGAGCGGCTGGTCGAGGCGGCCAGGCGCGCGGAGGCCATCGACTTCATCGCGCGGCTGCAGGATCAGCAGGGGCGCAAGGGTTTCGACGCGCATGTCGGTGAACGCGGCGTCAAGCTGTCAGGCGGGCAGCGGCAGCGTATCGCCATTGCCCGCGTCATGCTGAAGGACGCGCCGATCCTCGTTCTCGACGAAGCGACGTCGGCGCTCGATTCGGAAGTGGAGGAAGCGATCCAGTCCAATCTCCATCGGATCATGGAAGGCAAGACGGTGCTTGCGATCGCCCATCGGCTGTCGACGATCGCCGCGCTCGACCGGCTGATCGTCGTCGATCTCGGACGGATTATCGAGGAAGGCAGCCATGACGAACTGCTTCGCCACGGCGGGCTCTATGCCGAACTTTGGGCGCGCCAGTCCGGCGGCTTCCTTGCTGCGGATGAGGATGCGGGCTCAAGGGTCGACGACGAACTCCGCCATGAGGCCAAAATGATTTGACCCGAAGCCGTTCTCGATGCGGCGCACCGATTTTAGCCGCAGCGGCGCTCGGGTAAAGATATGATCGATCGGAATGCCGAAAGCACCGGCGCGGATCGGCCACGTCGCGGGCTCCAGCGATACCGTGCCCAAGCCTTGAGTGCGCATGAGATACTGCACGTCGGGCGCCAGAATCGACGTATTGAAATCACCGGCGAGAACGAGCGGTCCCGAAAGGGTAGGGATGATCTCTGCGAGATCCCAGATTTCGAGGCCGTGGAATTCGTCGTAATAAGGTTTGGTCAGGTGCGCGGCGAGGAAATTGACCTTCTGGCCATCGAAATCGATCGTCGAGATCGTCAGCCGGTTGCGCCAGAGCAGGCCGAGATTGCGGATGCGGGGTTCGATCAGCGGACGCTTCGACAGCACCAGCGTATCGCATTGCTCCATGCCGACACCGCAGCCGATGTAATAGGGATAGATCTTCAACAACCGCGGCAGTTCCGACAGCAGCGGTTCGGCCTCCAGGATGCTGACGATGTCGGCGCCTGAGGCAATGACCATATCGGCGATCGCAGGGCCGTTTGCGAAATTATCGTTCTCGATATTGAAGGACATCAGCCTGAACAGGGCGGGACGGCTCTTCTCGACAGCCGGCTCGACGAATTCGCGCATCATCACGACACCGTGGACGGCAAGGACTACCGACACTGCAAGGGTCAGCAGTGCATACCAGTGCCGCTTGACGAGAAGGGCAGCGACCGAGGCCACGGCGCCGGCCACCGCCAGATGGACCTGGAAGCTGTAAAAGAAGGACAGCAGATAGAAATCGGTGACATATCGCAGGGAGACGATGGCGAGAACGAGGGTCGTGAGGACGCTGAATACGCAAAAAATCGTGTCTCTCATCCGCTCCGGTCCGGCTCGCTGGCATGGCTGCGACTGCGCCTATCACGGGGGCATTTTTGTTGCAATGCAACATAATGGCAAGCGCGTGTTTGCCTTAAAAAATTCATCCGAAATTTCCCGCGACATTGTGCCCTCATCCCCTTGCCAAGGCTGGACATAATTTGCGATCAAGCATAGAACGCGCCGGATTGCCGGGGAATCTATGGCCGAATTGTGTCCATAGAGATTCGCCGGTAGAGGGGGCAGGGCGGAATTCCGCGAAAATTGCGCAGAGGATGTTAGCCGTGAGCGAACACGAAACGACAAGCGAGGGCATGGGCGAACCCACTCGCCGTGATTTCCTTTATCTCACCACTGGTATGGCAGGCGCCGTCGGCGCCGTTACGGTCGCTTGGCCGTTCATAGATCAGATGCGTCCTGATGCTTCGACGCTCGCACTCGCCTCCATCGAAGTCGACGTTGCCAGCCTCGAGCCAGGCATGTCGCTGACAGTCAAATGGCGCGGCAAGCCGATCTTCATCCGTAATCGCACCCCGGAAGAAGTGACGGCCGCTGCCGATGTTCCGCTGTCGGACCTCAAGGATCCGATCGCACGCAATGCAAATCTTCCTGTTGACGCTCAGGCAACGGGTGTTGACCGTTCGGGCGGCAAGGGCAAGGAAAACTGGATCGTCATGATCGGCACCTGCACGCATCTTGGCTGCGTGCCGCTCGGCCAGGCTGGCGAATACAATGGTTGGTTCTGTCCCTGCCATGGCTCGGTCTACGACACGGCCGGCCGCATCCGCAAAGGCCCGGCGCCGCAGAATCTGGCGATTCCGACCTTTTCATTTTTGTCCGATACCAAGATCAAGATCGGTTGAGGGGAGACTGATTAATGAGTGGCCATTCCAGCTACGAGCCATCAACCGGCCTCGAGAAATGGGTCGATGCGCGCCTTCCGCTGCCGCGCATGGTCTATGACAGCTTCATCGCCTATCCGGTTCCGCGGAACCTGAACTATGCCTATACCTTTGGCGCCATGCTGGCCGTCATGTTGGTGGTGCAGATCCTGACAGGTGTCACGCTCGCCATGCACTACGCCGCCGACACGACGATCGCCTTCAACTCCGTCGAAAAGATCATGCGCGACGTCAACCACGGCTGGCTGCTGCGCTACATGCATGCCAACGGCGCGTCCTTCTTCTTCGTCGCGGTCTACCTGCACATCGCCCGCGGCCTCTATTACGGCTCCTACAAGGCGCCGCGCGAAATCCTCTGGATTCTCGGCGTGGTCATCTACCTCCTGATGATGGCGACCGGTTTCATGGGCTACGTCCTGCCCTGGGGCCAGATGTCCTTCTGGGGTGCGACCGTCATCACCGGCTTCTTCTCGGCCTTCCCGCTGGTCGGCGAATGGATCCAGCAGTTCCTGCTCGGCGGGTTTGCCGTCGACCAGCCGACGCTGAACCGATTCTTCTCGTTGCACTACTTGCTGCCCTTCATGATCGCCGGCGTCGTCGTCCTGCACATCTGGGCGCTGCACGTCGTCGGCCAGACCAACCCGACGGGTATCGAGATCAAGACGAAGACCGACACGGTGCGCTTCACGCCCTATGCGACGATGAAGGATGCGCTCGGCGTTTCGGTCTTCCTGCTGGTCTATGCCTATTTCGTGTTCTACCTGCCGAATTTCCTCGGCCATGCCGACAACTACATCCCGGCCGACCCGTTGAAAACGCCGGCCCACATCGTTCCGGAATGGTACTTCCTGCCCTTCTATGCGATGCTGCGCTCGATCACCTTCAACATCGGCCCGATCGACTCCAAGCTCGGCGGCGTGCTCGTGATGTTCGGCGCGATCATCGTGCTGTTCTTCCTGCCCTGGCTCGATACCTCGAAGGTCCGTTCCGCCGTCTACCGCCCGTGGTACAAGCTGTTCTACTGGCTGTTCGTGATCAATGCGATCATCCTCGGCTGGCTCGGCTCGCAGCCGGCGGAAGGCTTGTTCACCACGATCTCGCAGATTTGCACACTCCTCTACTTCGCTTTCTTCCTGGTCGCGATGCCGGTTCTCGGCTTGGTGGAAACACCGCGCCGCATCCCGAACTCGATCACCGAAGCAGTGCTCGAAAAGCGCAACAAGACCGCAGCGGTCAAAGCATAAGCGAGCGACGGAAGGGACTAGAAATATGAAAACGCTTGTTACAAGCATTCTCTCGTTCGCATTCGCTGCCAGTCTCGGCAGTGCCGTGCTGGCCCAGGAGGCGACGCCCGCCAACAGCGCGGCTCCTGCCCATCACGCGGAAAGTGAGACGCCGCACTATCCGCTGAAGGAGCCGAAGGAGGAGGAATGGACTTTCGCCGGTCCGTTCGGCCACTACGACAAGGGTCAGCTTCAGCGCGGCCTCAAGGTCTACACCGAAGTCTGTTCCGCCTGCCATTCGATGAACCTGGTGCCCTTCCGCATGCTCGACGAGCTCGGTTATTCCGAGGCGCAGGTAAAGGCTTTTGCCGCGAACTATGAGGTCCAGGACGGCCCGAACGCCGCCGGTGAGATGTTTACCCGCAAGGCGGTCCCCTCCGATCACTTCCCGGCGCCTTTCGCCAATGCGGAGGCCGCTGCTGCTTCCAACAACGGTGCGGCTCCACCCGACTTTTCGCTGATCGCCAAGGCTCGCGAAGTCGAGCGCGGCTTCCCGCAATTCGTCTTCGATATCTTCACGCAGTATCAGGAAGGTGGCCCGGATTACATCCATGCGCTGCTGACCGGCTATGAAGAGCCGCCAGCCGGCTTCCAGGTGGCGCAGGGCTCACATTACAACCCTTATTTCCACGCTGCAGCCGTCCTTGCCATGCCGAAGCCGCTCTCCGACGGGCAGGTGACCTATGACGACGGCGCGCCGGCGACGGTCGACCAGTATTCGAGGGATGTCTCCGCCTTCCTGATGTGGGCCGCAGAGCCGCATCTCGAGGAGCGCAAGCGCACCGGCTTCATGGTCATGATCTTCCTGGCGATCTTCACGGTACTGATCTACCTGACGAAGCGCTCGATCTACGCCAATAAGGAACATTGAGCGGTTCTTCGCCGGATTTCGAAAGGCGGTCTACGGGCCGCCTTTTTTGTTGGTTCCGCTCCTGGCAATTGATAATGTCCGGCCAGTTTCATGCCTTCGCAGATATGGATTTTCCATGAACAATACGACTTCGGAGCTCGCAGCCAGCATCCGCTCCATTCCCGACTACCCCAAGCCCGGCATCATCTTCCGCGACATCACCACATTGCTCGGCAATCCTCGGGCTTTCCGCCGGGCGGTCGATGAACTCGTGCAGCCCTATGCAGGCACGAAGATCGACAAGATCGCCGGAATGGAGGCGCGCGGCTTCATTCTCGGCGGCGCGGTGGCCCACCAGCTTTCCTCAGGCTTCGTGCCGATCCGCAAGAAGGGCAAGCTGCCGCACGAGACCGTGCGCATCGCCTACAGCCTGGAATATGGTGTCGACGAGATGGAGATGCATCGCGATGCTGTCCAGCCCGGCGAGAAGGTGATCCTGGTCGACGACCTGATCGCCACCGGCGGCACGGCGGTCGGCGCCACGAAGCTGCTGCGCCAGATCGGCGCGGAGGTGGTCGGCGCCTGCTTCGTCATCGATCTGCCGGATCTCGGCGGCCGCAAGAAGCTGGAAGAACTCGGCGTCGTTGTGCATACGCTGGTGGAATTTTCCGGCCATTGAGCCCTCGTCCTCGTGCCTGCAGCGTCAGTCGAATTCGAGCACGCCGCTTTCGAAGCGGATAACCGCATCGCCGTTTTGATTGACGCCCTCGCAGAGGATGGTGTTGAGGTGCCAGCCCGATCGCGACGCGAGCGCTCGGCTGGAGAGGAAGGCGACGGAATAGGTGACGACGTCGCCGACGAAGACAGGCCGCAGCCATTGCAGTTTCTGGAAGCCCGGTGAAGGACCTAGATTCGGCGACGCCAGGCCCTTTTGCGCGAGTGCGGCGCTCTGCCTTTCCCAAAAGGCGAGGAAGGTCCGCATCCAGGCGGCGGTGGTGTGCCAGCCCGAGGCGCAGAGGCCACCGAAGAGGGTGTCTTTGGCGGCTTCCTTGTCGACGTGGAAACGCTGCGGATCGTAGCGCGTCGCGAAACGGATGATGTTTTCCTCGGTAAAAGTGTACTTGCCGATCTCGGCCTTCTCGCCAACCGCGTAAAGCTCGGACATCCTCATGCTGATGTCTCCGGGCTTATGCCGATATCTGCGGGCCGGGCGCGCATGCCGAACATGACCGAATTCTCAGAGACGCAGATGAGTTCGCCGCGCTGGTTTTGCACCTCGTGGCGAAACTTGACGATGCCGATGCCGGGGCGCGAGCGCATCGGCCGGGCTTCAAGCACGGTCGAATGGCCAGATAGCGCGTCGCCGGCAAGCACCGGCTTTCGCCATTCCATCAGGTCGACGCCCGGCGCACCTTCGCAGAGCGAATGCAGGACATAGCTGTCGGCCATCATGCGCATGAACATCGAAGAGGTATGCCAGCCGGAAGCGGCAAGGCCGCCGAGAATGCTGGCGCGGCCGGCAGCCTCATCGAGATGCATCGGTTGCGGGTCGAATTCGCTTGCGAACTCAATGATTTCCTCGGTGGTCACCAGCTTCGGGCCAAGCGCGAAGCGGCGGCCGGGCTGGAAATCCTCGAAGGAAAGCTTTTCTGCCGACATTCGTTCCTCCCGCCATATGCAGCGCACAATGCTTACAATAGCATCCGCGCGGGCTCAATGATTCCGGGGAGATAAACCGGCATGACTGAACTAAGGTCGATACTCGATGAGGCCGTACGCCAAGAGCTGATTTCGCCGGAGGCGGGCGGGCGGCTCTTGCCCTTCCTGATGGAGCGCGGAGTCGCCGTCGTCGGAGGCGGCGTCGCTGAGGCACAGCCGGCAATGGAAGCGGAAGGGCAGGCCTGGTCGGATACAGAGACGCCTAGCTTCGTGCGCGGCTTCCACGACGTGCTGATCACCATCGGCGTCGCGGTGGCGCTCGCCGGCCTCTGGGGGCTTGCCGCGCTTTATGCCGTGCTGCCTGCGATCATCTTGCTTTCGGAAATCCTGGTGCGCCGCCAGCGGCTTGCCCTGCCGGCCGTCAGCCTGACGATCGCGCTGTTCTGCTGGACATTCCTGCTGATGTCCTTCTTCTTCAAACCGGGGACCTCAGCCTTCAATGATATTGGGGCGGGGGCGACGCAGTTCATCGCCGGTTTCCCGATCGTTCTCGGCCTCTATTATGCCCGGTACCGCGTGCCGCTGTCGCTGGCGCTCTGCATCATGTCTGCGCTTGCGCTGGTGCTCACCCTGCTATTGCGCCTCACGCAATGGGCGAGCGGCGATCCGCAATTCTTCTCCAACCATCCCCTCCTGTTCGCGGTGGTCTTCCTCGTTTGCGCGCTCGGGCTGTTTGCAACGGCGCTCTATTTCGACCTCGGCGACCGGTTGCGCCGGACGATACGCTCCGATATCGCCTTCTGGCTTCATCTGGGTGCGGCACCGGCACTGCTCTTCAGCGTAAGGCTGCTGATGTCGTTCGACGGCAATTTGCTGGATGTTGCCCAGGCCGTGTCGATCAAGACGCCCATCATTGTCATCAGCGTGGCGGCGTTGATGCTGATCGGCCTTGTCATCGACCGGCGCGCCTTCGTCACGTCAGGCCTGCTGTCGCTCGGTTTTGCGATCTACGGCATTTTCCGGCAGGGGAGCGCGACTGTTGACACCTATATCTTCACGACGCTGATCGTCGTCGGAGCGATCGTGCTCATCATCGGAACAGGCTGGATGCCGCTGCGCCGTATCGTGCTGCGGGCGCTGCCGCTGGTAATCTCGCAGAGATTGCCGCCTGCCGTCTCGGGGGCGGTATCGTAGATCTTATGATTTCGCCCAAACCGCTGAGCAGTTTGGGCGAAATGCATTGGCCGAGACAGCAGCGGTCTGCGATCAGGTGTTGAAGCGGAAATGGATGACGTCGCCGTCTTGGACGACGTATTCCTTGCCTTCGTCGCGCGCCTTGCCGGCATCCTTGGCGCCGACTTCGCCGTTGTATTTGATGTAGTCGTCATAGGCGATGGTGTTGGCGCGGATGAAGCCACGCTCGAAATCCGAATGGATGACGCCGGCGGCCTGTGGTGCCTTGGTACCGCGCTCGATCGTCCAAGCGCGCGTTTCCTTCGGGCCGACAGTGAAATAGGTAATGAGGTGGAGCAGCTTGTAGCCAGCACGAATCAGCCGGTCGAGGCCGGCCTCGTCAAGGTCGAGGGCGGAGAGGAATTCCTTGGCTTCCTCTTCGGGAAGCTGGGCAACCTCCGATTCGATCGCCGCCGAGATGACGACGGTTTCGGCACCCTGTTCCTTCGCCATGACGGCAACGGCCTCGGTGAATTCGTTGCCGGTCGAGGCATCGCCTTCGGCGACGTTGCAGACGTAGAGCACCGGATGCGAGGTCAGAAGATTGAGGCTCTTGAGGATGACGATTTCTTCCGCATCGAGCGTCGACAGCAGCGTGCGAACCGGCTTGCCTTCGTTGAGCAGCTTCAGCGAGGCATCCATGATCGGCAGCATCGCCACCGATTCCTTGTCCTTGCCGGTGGCGCGCTTGCGCGTCTGCTCGGTGCGGCGCTCCAGGCTTTCGAGGTCGGCAAGCATCAGTTCGGTCTCGATCGTCTCGGCATCGGCGACGGGGTTGATGCGGCCCTCGACATGAGTGATGTCGCTGTCTTCGAAGCAGCGGAGCACATGGACGATGGCATCGACCTCGCGGATATTGGCGAGGAACTGGTTGCCGAGGCCTTCACCCTTCGAGGCGCCGCGCACCAGGCCGGCAATGTCGACGAAGGAGATGCGGGTCGGGATCAGTTCCTTGGACTTGGCGATGTCGGCAAGCTTGCGCATGCGCGGATCAGGAACGGCGACTTCACCGGTGTTCGGCTCGATGGTGCAGAAGGGATAATTCGCCGCCTGTGCCGCCGCCGTCTTGGTGAGCGCGTTGAAGAGGGTCGATTTGCCGACATTCGGCAGCCCGACGATACCGCATTTGAAGCCCATGGCTTGATCCATATCTATTTGTAACTTTGCCCTGCCTATGCGGGAATGGCCGCCCTGGGTCAAGGGTTCGCAACAGGAATTGAAGGTCGATGGCTCTCCGGATGACAGGAAGGCTGCGGCGATTCTCGAAAAACGGGGCCGGGATTGCCTCCTGCTTTCCGCTCAATGATATTTGCGTCATTGAACTGCCGTGCTTACGGTGCAATATATTGTCGGCGGACGTTTTCTCCGCCTTTCCATGTCATCAACGGGTGGATTTTTCCGATGAGTGACAATGACATTGCCCTTAAACCGAAGACCAAGGTGAAGCCGAAGCTGGACGAGCCGAAGCTCTACAAGGTCATTCTGGTCAATGACGATTATACGCCGCGCGAACTGGTGATCATGATCCTGAAGTCCGTCTTCCGCATGAGCGAGGAGGCCGGCTACCGGGTGATGATGACGGCGCACAAGCTCGGCTCCTGTGTGGTCGTGGTCTGCGTAAGAGACATCGCCGAGACCAAGGCCAAGGAAGGCATCGACCTTGCCAAGGGCATGGGCTTTCCGCTGATGTTCACCACAGAGCCGGAAGAATAGGCGCTTTGCCGGGGGCCGTCCCGAAGAGGGGCTCAGCGCCGGCGGATCTGGTATCCGGTCTTGTCCTGAACGAAGCCGCAATTCTCGTAGAAGCGCAGCGTGGCCGGATTCTTGGAGCCGGTGAGCAGCATCACCTTGTAGCAGCCTGCGTTCCAGGCGTCTGCGATCGCGTGGCGGATAACGGCGCCGGCGTAACCGCGCTTGCGATGATCGGCGTGGGTGACGACGTTTTCGATGAGCCCATAAGGTGCGCCGCTGCGCGTCAGGTTCGGCACGACGACGCTTGTGACGGTTGCAGCGGCGACATCACCGGCATAGCCGATGAACACGGTCATGCCCGGCTGCGCCAGGATGTCGGAGAAGCGTTCCTCGGCAAGTGCCTCGTCGAGAACCGGATCGGTCGGGTTCAGGTGACGGTAAAGCGTCATGAGACCAGGGAGATCGCTGCGGGCAGCAGCGCGGATGATGAAGTCCCGGTCCGTCATGGCTTCAGTCGCCCTTGTTGCCGAACATCTTCTTCAACATGTCGGCCATCGGCCCGGTGGTGAGCAGCTTCGGCTGATTGTGGTTGCGGGCCTGATGGATATGCGACTGGCCGGCCGGCCCCTTTTCGGTATTCTTGTTTTCCTTTCGCGGCTTCTCCTCCTCGGCCTTGTCGCCGAGCGCCAGCGCGATCTTGTTCATCAGCTGCGAATCCTCGTTTCGCACAAGCATGTCGGCATTGTCGGCGAGCGTGTCGAGAAGCGGTTCCAGCCAGGCCTTGTCGGCCTTGGCGAAATCGCCGAGCACATGGTTCTGCACCATTTCCTTGACGCCGGGATGGCCAATACCGAGGCGTAGCCGCCGGTACTCCTTGCCGCAATGGGCGTCCAGCGACTTGATGCCGTTGTGGCCGCCATGGCCGCCGCCGGTCTTCAGCCGCGCCTTGCCCGGGGGAAGGTCGAGTTCGTCGTAGATCGCGACGAGGTCGGCGGGCTGGAGCTTGTAAAAGCGCATCGCCTCGCCGACGGCCTCACCGGAGAGGTTCATGAAGGTCTGCGGCTTGATCAGCAGCACCCTTTCGCCGGCGAGCTCGCCCTCGGCGATCTCGGCCCTGAACTTCTTCGACCAGGGCGAGAAGCCGTGGCGCCGATGGATGGCGTCGACGGCCATGAAGCCGATATTATGGCGGTTGCCGGCGTATTTGCCGCCGGGATTGCCGAGACCCGCGATGATCAGCATGGCCTGTCTTTCCTCACCAAAGCATGTCGCGCAAAAGTGTGCAGTGGTTTTGCGACAACGACATGCGTAAAAACAAAGACCTAAAGCGCGATAAGCGAATCTGAAAGATCGCGACGCGTTTTAGAACTTCCCGCCGTTCACCACCGCGAAACGAAAGCAAAGTCAAGCGGAAAGGGCAGCAATCCGCCGAGCAGGATCATTCCGAGAGGTTCATGCCGTATTTCAGGAAGATCTGCTTCTGGTCGCCATCGGCGATCAGCTTGTCGAGGGCAGCCTGCATCCTGGCAAGCAGATCGGCCGGAAAGTTCTTCTCGCAGGCGATGCCCATCGGCTGCGAGGAGAGCACGGTCACTATCTCCACCGGCTGGTCGACCTTCAGCTTCTCGAAATAGAGTTCGGATATCGGCATCATGTCGATGCGTCCGCCAAGCAGCTTGCGCAGCGTCGCATTGAAGTCGCTGGCGACATCGATCTTGGTGAAACCCTTCTCCTTCAGGATCGTCTCGGTGTAATCCTCGCGCTGAGTACCAACCGTATATTTCTTCGCCTCGTCCAGATTCCCGGCAGTGACGCCCGACCCCTTGCGGGTGATCAGGATGTTGCGGTCGATGAGCAGCGGCTCGACCCATTTGAACAACGGGTCGCGTGCGCCGTTGTGGGCGGTCGCAAAGACACAAGTCATCGGCGCCGTGCGGGCAAGGCTAAAAGCGCGCGCCCAGGGCATGATCTCGATTGTGTAGTCGACGCCGATCGCGGCCATCACCTTTTCGACCTGCTCGACGGTCGCGCCTTTGATCTCCTTGCCTTCGCGATAGTTGAAGGGGGCATAGTCCTCGGTCGTGAACGTCACCGTTTGTGCATGGGCGGTGCAGGGCAGCGCCAGGCATGCGAGAAGCAGGAGCTTTTTCATCGGCATCATCTCCTTCGTTCTTCGTTTACGAGGCGCGGGCGACGGCCGATTGCGAGGCCATCAGTTCCTCGATCAGCGTGGCTGCGTGCTGCGGACGATGGAAGAGATAGCCCTGACCATAGTCAAGCCCCATCTGGTGGAGCGTGCGGCATTCCTCTTCGGTCTCGATGCCCTCGGCAATGACGGTGCAATCCATCTTGTGGGAGAGCGTGGTGATGCCTTCGATCAGCATGCGGCTCTTCTGGCGCACGTCGTCGTCGCCGTCGTTGATCGCGCGGGTAAAGGACTGGTCGATCTTGATGATGTCGACAGGGAAGCGGTTGAGATAGCTCAGCGACGAATAGCCGGTGCCGAAGTCGTCGAGCGCAATGCGGCAGCCGAAGCGACGGAGCTCCGTGACGATCATGCGAATCTCAGGGTTGTCGTGCATCAGCACGGCTTCGGTGATCTCGACGACGATGCGCTCGGGGCGGATGCCGTGGCGGCCGACGAAGGCGGCAAGACGGGCCGGCAGCGCCGGTTCGAACTGCAGCGGCGAGAAGTTGACGGCGAGATAGGTATCCTGCATGCCTGATATGCGGGAAATTTTCGCGAGGTTGGCGATCGCCTTTTCCATGATGACGTTGCCGACCCGGACGATCTTTGCCGTCTCCTCGGCGACGCTGATGATCTCGGCCGGCGGCATCAAGCCCTTCTGCGGATGGTTGAGGCGCATCAGCGCCTCGAAACCGGCAATCCCGCGGCCGTTCAGGTTGACGATTGGCTGCAGGAAGGCCTCGAACCAGTCGTCGACGAGGCCGGCTTCGATGTTGGCCTCGATTTCGGCGCGGCTGCGGGCACGGTCGAGCATGGCATTGTCGAAGAGCTGCGCGCCGTTCTTGCCGTCGCGTTTCTTTGCATACATCGCCATGTCGGATTTCTGCAGCAGTTCGGCCGCGGTTGCAGCATGATGCGGATAGATGGCGATGCCGACGGAAGCGCTCAGATGCATGTCGGGAGCGAATGGCGTTTCGAAGATCGAGGCAATCTGCTCGCACATCGCCCTGGCGCGTCTTTCGGCATCTTTCGCCGGCAGCAGGATGGCAAATTCGTCGCCGCCGAGACGGGCTGCCTCGTCGGAGGGGGCAAGATGGGCCTTCAGGCGTTCGACGAGCTCGACCAGCGCCATGTCTCCGGCGGCATGGCCCATGTTGTCGTTGATCCACTTGAAGCGGTCGAGATCGACGAATAGACAGGCGAGTTCCTGGCCGGCGGCATCGGCGGCGGCGATCTTGTTGTCGAGGACGGCTTCGAAGCCCTGGCGATTGAGAAGCCCGGTCAGGTGATCGGTGATGGCCTGGCGGTGGTTGCGGTCCTCGGAGGCCTTGAGTTCGGTCACATCCGTCATGACCGATAGCGAGAGGCGGTCGTGAGCGCCGGCTCCCGCCTCCGATTCCATGATGAGGACGTCCATGGCGCGGCCATCCAGGCAGACAAACTTGACGGTGACGGTCAAGCCGCTTTCGGCTCGGCGGCGCTTGACGAATTTGTCGCGGGTGGTGGGGGTGACGAGATCGGCGAAGTTGCGGCCGATGACGGCAGCGCGGTTATAACCTGTGGCAAGCAACCAATAATCGCTGACGGCGGTGATGCGATCCTCCTCGTCGAGAGAGAAGAGCATGGCGGGAGTCAGATTGTAGATGTCGGTGGCGCGGCGGTGGGCGAACTTCAGCTCCTTTTCCTCGCTTTCGAGCTTGGTCTGCATCTCGTTGAAGCTATGGGCAAGCCGCCCCATCTCGTCGTTCGACTGCCAGTCGACATGATGACGGGAGCCCAGCTGGCGGGTGGCCTCGATCGCCGCCGTCAGCCGCATCAGGGGCTGGATGACGAAGAAGCGGTTGCCGATCAGCGCCGTGCCGAAAACGGTCAATACCGCAAAGATGAAGATCGAGATGAAGACGACCTCTTCCTGCTTCAGGCCGGAAAACAGGCCGAGCGCGGGATAATAGACGCTGATGCTGCCGAGGTTCTTCGGACCGTCAACGGTGTTGTAAATGATGGCGCGCGACACCTGCACGAGCTTGCCGTCGAAGGAGCGCGGAATGGTGGACTGGCTGACGTCGAGCTGGCCTGACTGGTCACGCACTTCGACCTTGACGATGGCGCCCTGGGAAACGACCGTCGCGCTGATTTGAGTGACGCTCTCCTCATCGAGGTCCCACAGCGGTTTGGCCAGCGCCTGGGCATTGGCGACAAGAAGAACAGAGATATGGTCGCGTATTTCCTTGTCGGCCCGTTCCGAGGAAAGAAATAGGAAGAGAACAAAGAGGGGAGCGACAAAAACAAGCAGCGCTCCGCAAACTATCGCAAAAAATCTGTTCTCAACGGAATTGTTCATGGTTCCGTCTACTCCCCCAGGTCGGCCATATTTGCTGTCGCGCGTTGAGGCGGGCTTCTTCGCAGCTGACGAAACATGCTTTCACGAATTTGTTAAATGTTGCTGAAACGGGGCGTTTCCGGACAATGAAAAGCCCGCTTTCCAGGGGAAAGCGGGCCATATGCTTTACAAATTGGTCGAAGCGATCAGGCTTCGGCTCCACCTTCCGCAGCAGTCTCGTCAATGCCGCCAGCCGGGGCAATGATGGTCGCGATCGTGAAGTCGCGGTCGATCACAGGAGTGACACCCTTCGGCAGGGTGACTTCCGCGATATGGATGCTGTCACCGATCTTCTTGCCGCTGAGGTCGATGTTGAAGAACTCCGGGATCGCATCGGCCGGGCAATGAACTTCGACTTCATGGCGAACGATGTTCAGAACGCCGCCGACCTTGAGGCCCGGGGACTTCTCTTCGTTGATGAAGTGCACGGGAATTTCGACGGTCACCTGGGTGTTGCCGGAGACGCGAAGGAAATCGACATGCATGGTGAAGTCACGGACCGGATCGAGCTGGTAGTCCTTCGGCAGAACCTTGTGCTTCTTGCCGTCGACGTCGATCGTGGCCACGGTGGTCATGAAACCACCGGCGTGAATGCGCTTCGTCACCTCATTGGTGTTGAGAGCGATGGCAATGGGGGCCTGCTTGTCACCATAGATGACAGCGGGAATCAAACCGTTGCGGCGAAGTTCACGGGCGGACCCCTTACCAACCCGTTCGCGCGCCTCGGCCTTGAGCTCGTAAGTTTCCTGGCTCATGGCTATTCCTTTCGAGGTTATTTGGAGAGTTCGGCGGCGGGCAAAAGCCTTGTTCCGACGAACCGGAGGCGGTATTATCCGACCTCATCCGCGTTGCCTCCAAGGGTGTCTACACGGACCGGTGGCCTATATTATAAGTCGATCGGAAACGCAAGTTGCGGATTTGGGTTGTTTTTTGCCCATATACACGCTTTCGCCAAGGTTTAACCATCGAACACGAAATCGGCGGCGATTAATAAATCCTGCGTTTACCCGCCAATATAAGCAGGGCCGTCTCAATTGCCGGTTGCCTCTCATGTTGCGCGTCCTTTCCTGCATCACCGTCGAACACAGCCTTCCGCATCTGATCTTCGCCACCGTTATCTGTGTGCTCGGATCGATGCTGTCGATGCGCCTCTTCACCCGGGTGCGCCGATCGCAGGGGCTGCAGAAAGCCAACTGGCTGTTTCTCTCCGGTTTCGTTGGCGGCTCGACCATCTGGACGACGCATTTCATCGCCATGCTCGGTTACCAGACGCCGGTGGCGAACGGCTATGAGCCGACGCTGACGCTGCTGTCGCTGTTTGCCGCCGTCGCGACGACGATGATCGGCTTTGCCATCGCGTCAATCGCGCAGAAGAGCGCGCTTATCGAGGCAGGCGGCGTGATCGTCGGCCTCGGCATTGCGGTCATGCACTATGTCGGGATCGCCGGTTACGAGATCGAGGGTCGTCTCGAATGGCAGACCTCCTATGTCGTCGCCTCGCTGGTCTTGGCCGGCTTGTTCGGCGCGGTCGCCACCAATCGCGTCGGCCGGCCGATCACGCGTTTCTGCCGCCACGGGGCTGCCCTTTCGCTGATCCTTGCGATTGTGCTCACGCATTTCACCGGCATGGCGGGGCTGACGATCCTGCCGGATGCCACTGTTGCGGCACCCACCGAGATCATCTCGGACGGCATCATGACCGGTCTCGTCAGCGCCGTCATGATCATCATCCTGGCGTTGGGCGCCTCCACCTATATCATCGACATGCAGTCGACGCAGGCAGCCGTCGAGCGTTACCGCCATCTGTCGCTGCATGACCCGCTGACCAATCTTGCCAATCGCGCCGCCTTCAATGAGCATCTGTCGGCGTTGGTCAACAAGCCGAAGGACATGACGGCCAATATCGCCGTGCTCTCCTTCGACCTCGACCGTTTCAAGGAAATCAACGACGTTCACGGCCACGCCGCCGGCGATGCCGTGCTGCGCGCCGTCGCCGAGCGGCTGTCCAAGATCATGCAGAACGGCCAGTTCGTGGCGCGGGTCGGCGGCGACGAGTTCGTGGCCGTCATGTGCGATTATTTCGTCCGTTCGGATGCCAAGGGACTGGCACAACGCATGCTCGACGAGATCGCCCGGCCGATCGAATGGAACGGCCATGCGCTGACCGTCGGCTCCAGTATCGGTATCTCCACCTATCCCGGACAGGCGGACACTTTGGACGACCTGCTGTCGCAGGCCGATATCGCCATGTATCGGGCAAAATCGACAGCGACCAACAGCATATGCTTCTATGAGCCCTCGATGGACCAGGCAGCGCGCGAACGCAACGCGCTGGCGAGCGAGATGCGGGAGGGGTTGGCGCGCGGCGAATTCGAGCTGTTCTACCAGCAGCAGAATGACACGGTGACGCGCGACATCGTTGGCCTGGAAGTGCTCCTGCGCTGGAGACATCCTGTGCGCGGCTACATCTCACCCGTCGAATTCATTCCGATCGCGGAGAAGACCGGCTTTATCATTGAGCTTGGTGAATGGGTGCTGCGGGCCGCTTGCGCGGAAGCGGCGACCTGGAAGAACCCGCTGCGCATCGCCGTCAACGTCGCGCCGCAGCAGCTCGGCGACAACCGCCTACCGCAGATCGTGCATCAGGTCCTGCTTGAGACCGGCCTGCCGGCGTCGCGACTGGAGATCGAGATCACCGAATCCGGCATCATCGCCGATCATCAACATGCGCTTCAGGCCATCCGCCGGCTGAAGGCGCTCGGCGTCAAGGTGGCGATGGACGATTACGGCACCGGTTATTCGTCACTGTCGACACTGCAGAGCTTCCCGTTCGACAAGATCAAGATCGACCGCGCCTTCGTCGACGGCGTCGTCACCAACAAGCAGTCTGCGGCAATCGTGCGTTCGACGCTCATTCTTGCCGCAAGCCTCGACATACCGGTGCTTGCTGAAGGCGTCGAAAACGAAGACCATATCGACTTCCTGCGACGGGAAGGCTGCCTGCAGGTGCAGGGCTTCCTCTTCGGTAAGCCGGGACCGCGCTCGGGCATCGAGGCGATCGTCAACGGCGAGGTGCCGGCCGTACAACAGGAAACGGTTCTTGCGCCGGCCGTGAAGAAATCCGCGGCCGCGTGAGCGGCAAATTGCCATTCTCTGCCGCAGCTGAGGTTGACATCGGCGCGCTTCGCATCTTTGGATGGCCCGCATTTAAAAAAAGCGGCTGAGGAGAAATCGGACTATGCGTCTCAAACTTGTCACGGCAACGAGCTTGCTGGCACTTTGCCTTGTCACCACGGCCCAGGGTGTCGAGATCAATCAGGATGGCGCCAATGCGGTCAAGGACACGCTGACGAAACTACTTCCCGCGGATCTGGCGAAGAGCGGCCTGATTGCCGTCAATCCGGCTGGCTCCCGCTACGAGATCATTTACGATCTGGCGAAGCTGCTTGCCAAGGCCGATCCGGCGGCATTCGCGATCAACGGGCTGACGCCGTTCTCGATGTTCGCTACGCCGCTCGACAGCGGGCTCTGGAACATTGAAGGTGACAACAAACTCAACGTCTCCGGCCATTTCAAAGGCCCCGACCAGAAGCCGACGGATTTTTCCTACTCCATCGCTTCACTTGTCTACACCGGCGTCTTCGATCCGGCGATCAGCTATCTGCGCTCCGGCACTTTCGCCGCCAAAGACATCAAAGTCGCCAGCAAGTCCGACACCGAGGAAGTCCATGCCAGCTTTGCCGGGATGGACCAAAAGCTGACTTCAACGGACAGCGCAGGCGGCAACGGGCGTATCGATTTTGCGGGCAGCGGCTCGATGTCGACTTTCGTCGAGCAGGTTTCCGGCCTGCAAATGCCGCCTGTCGAAATCCGTGCGGACTCGATTGATTTCGATGCCAAGGTGAACGGCCTGCCGGCCAAGCAAATCCGCGAGATCGTCCTTTTCGTTCTCGACCATCTCGAGGAGAAGGAACTAAGCCCGGAGAATAGCGGTAAGATAAAGGGAATGCTGAAAGAAGCCTTCCCGATTCTTGCCTCGTTCAGCGAGACGATCGGGGTCAATAATCTGACCATCAGCAGCCAGATGGGCAATGGCGGGGTCAAGGCGTTCGGTTACAACCTGGCCATCGATGGGCCGAGCGATGCCATGCGCTTCGGCTTCGGCATGAATGCGCAGGACATCAGCCTTGACAGCCCGCTGATGCCGCCAAGCTATTCGCCTTTCATGCCGACCAGCTTCGAGCTGCAACTCGCCATGCCGAATCTGGATTTCGCCACCTTTGGCGAAGCCCTCATGGCGATGGATTTCAATGACAAGGCGCCGGAGACGAGCGGCGAGGAGATGAGCAAGAAGCTCTTCCGCGACGGACGGCTCGCCGTCGAGTTTCCGAAGGTCAGCGCCAAGTCCGATGTCTACGACGTCGACGTAACGGGCAAGATCGAGGGGCGGGTCGACACAGAGAAGGACTATTCGATGGAGGCGACGATCCTTGCCCGTGATCTCGACAAGACGATCGCCGCGGTTCAGGAACTTGCCAAGACGGATCCCGACCTCAACCAGGTTTCCTTCGGCATCATGATGGTAAAGGGTTTCGCCAAGACCGATGCGGATGGCCGTTCGCGCTGGGACATCAGCGTCAGCCGCGACGGCGCAGTCGCCGTCAATGGGCAGGTGGTCAAGGGGCCGGATGGTCCGGATCAAGATCCGGGGCTGGAGCCAGACCAGGAGCAGGAACCGGATCAGGGTCAGGACGCTGTACCTGCGCCGCCGCAACAGCCTTGAGCGTTATCAATTGGGATCAGAAATGAAAGGAAGCCGGCCCTGTGCCGGCTTTTTTGCGCCGTAGGTCACAAGCTTCGCGAGACCAACGATCGGGACGGCGGTTTATTCGGGGCTTTCGTTGTTAACGAAGGCGGCTCCGCGACAATCAACGGCCAGCAATTCATGCGGCTCGGAGAGCATGCCAGGCAATGGCTTGGTTCATCTGATGCAGAAATTGAAAGAGCCGGTCGAACGCCGGCTCTTTTTAATCGAAGAGGCTGGAGACGGACTCTTCCTGAGCCGTTCGGCTGATGGCTTCGCCGATCAGCGGCGCCGTCGTTACGACGCGGATATTGTGGGCCGATAGCACAGCGGTGGTCGGCTGGATGGAATCCGTGATGACGAGTTCGCGCAGCTTCGAGGAGGTGACGCGGGTGACCGCGCCGCCGGAGAGAACGCCGTGGGTGATATAGGCGGTGACGCTGGATGCGCCCTTGGACAGCATCGCGTCGGCCGCATTGCAGAGCGTGCCGCCGGAATCGACGATATCGTCGATCAGCAGGCAGTCCTTGCCGGCAATGTCGCCGATGATGTTCATGACTTCGGATTCACCCGGCCGATCGCGACGCTTGTCGACGATGGCCAGAAGACAGTCCAGCCGCTTCGCGAGCGCGCGGGCGCGAACCACGCCGCCGACGTCGGGCGAGACGACCACGACGTTGCTGAGGTCATAGTGGCTCTTGATGTCGCGGGTCAGCACGGGCATGGCAAAGAGGTTATCGGTCGGGATATCGAAGAAGCCCTGGATCTGCCCGGCATGGAGATCGAGCGTCATGACGCGGTCGGCGCCGGCTTCGGTAATGAGGTTTGCGACCAGTTTGGCGGAGATCGGCGTGCGGCCGGAGGCTCGGCGATCCTGACGGGCATAGCCGAAATAGGGTAGGACGGCGGTGATGCGGCGGGCTGACGAACGACGCATCGCGTCGATCATGATCAGCAGTTCCATCAGATGGTCGTTGGCAGGAAAGGCAGTCGGCTGCACGAGGAAAACATCCTCACCGCGCACATTTTCCTGGATTTCCACGAAGATTTCCTGATCGGCAAACCTTCGAACACTGGCTTTCCCCAAGGGAACATTGAGATAGTTGCAGATCGCTTCGGCGAGTTGCCGGTTCGAATTGCCTGCGAAAACCTTCATTTTGGTCCGCCTGTTATGCGCTGATAGCCGCGCTTTTTAGTCAGCTTCCCCGTGAATGCAAGGGCAAAGGCGCCACAGGCTCCTATATTTGCAAAAAGTTTGTGACTAACCGCCTTGAGTCTGCCGCCAAGAGGAGAATTCCGCGATGGTTTTTGAGCCGATTTGCTGCATCACCGAGGCTGGAACGCCCGCCCAGGGATCGGCTGCGGCCGTCGGCACACTCTCTTGCCCCTGGATACGGTGCAGGCGAGCGCCGCCGCCGTCGAGAACGTCCCAGACATAGACCACGGTAACCTTGCCGTCGTCGCTGAAGGCGGAGAGATAGCCTTTAAGGATGTAATCGCTGCTCGCATCGGTCGAGCTCTTGATGGAAAGGCCGTGCGCGCGTGCCTCGGTGCCGAGCTGGCGCGAGAGCGGTGTCACGGCTTGCACCGGCGCGCCGATGATCGGCAGGAAGCGCACGGTACTGCCGCGAACGGAGGGGGAATTGGAGGGGAGGGCGGCGGTCTGCTGCGGCTGTTGCGCCTCGCCCGGTGGAGCCGGCTGTGCGGGAAGTCCACCACTGGCCGCCGGCGGGGGCAGCGATTGTCCGTCGATTGGGGCAGAGGCGGCGGGTGAGGAGCCGCTTCTCGACAGGGCGTCTGCCTGTTCCTGCATCGTCGTCGGCGCCGCTCCGGTGCCGGGCCGATAGGCCTGCTGCGACTGATCATAGGCTGGATGGTAGCCGCCCTGCTGCGAGCTTCCCGAGAAACCCGGTTGGCGGGTGCCCGCCAAACGCTCGGCTTCGCTCTGCGTCACCGGGCTCGATGACGCGCGGCCGGAGGAATCGCCGATATCGACCTGCGGTGTCAGTGCATCGGTAGTATTGCAGGCGGTCAGCAGAGCCATGACGAACAGGAGCGTGGGCACAATCGCAGCTCGCGTCATCCCTTGATCCGTCCTTCCCGCAATCGCAATCAGCCCCACCCGAATTTATGCGGGTGGGGACGGTCGTCTGTCAATTCCGGATTCTCACCCGTCAGAGCCCGATGAAATCGAGCGGATGGCGGGATAGTGCGCGCGGCGCATCCGCTGTCGTCAGATAAGTCTGGCCGAGCGTCATCGCCGTGCCCGTATCGGAATCGGCGATAATCATGTGCACGAAGAGCGACATGTTCGGCTCGATCGGTTGCGGATTGCCGACATGGAACATCTGATGCTCCATCCAGGAGGGCGAGAAGCGGGCGCCGAGCGAATAACCGCAGGCATTCAGCCGGTGGCGGGCCAGGCCGCGCTCGTCGATGATCCTGGCATGCATGTCGAAGACATCGCCGAAGGTCTGGCCGGGCTTCAGCACAGTCTCGATCGCCTCGATGGTTTCGCGGCAGGCGTTGTAAAGCTCGCGGTGGCGATGCGTCGGCTCGCCGATAACGATCGTGCGCATCATGGCGGCATGGTAATGCGCATAGGCGCCGGCCCATTCGAGCGTCAGCTGGTCGTTGGCGTCGAGCTTGCGGCGGCCGGCCTTGTAGCGGCAGAGCAGCGCGTCGGCGCCGGAGCCGATGATAAACTCGTTGGCCGGATAGTCGCCACCACCGGAAAAGATTGCACCCTGCATGGCGGCGAGGATATCGGCCTCGTCGGCGCCGGGTTTTGTCAGGCGGATCGCAGCATCGAGCGCATCGTCGGCGAGAACGGCGGCACGTTCGACATAGGCGACCTCCGTCGGGCTCTTGATCAGGCGCAGGCGGCTGACGAGGTAGGAGGCGTCGACGATCTGGCCGAAGGTGGTCAATTGCGCGTCGAGCAGGCGGGCGACGCGGCCGGTCATGCCGTGGGTATCGTATTCGACACCGATGCGGGCGCCGAGCAGATCCATCTCGACCAGCAGGTTCTTCAGGTCGAGCGTCGGGTCGGCGTTGACCCGGTCGACCCAGATATGGATGTCCTCGAGGATTGAGGTATGTCTGGCCTGGCGAAGATCGGCCGAGCGAGTGATCAGCGCCATGGTGCCGTCACTCTTGACGACCAGCGTCTGGAAGAAGCAGTAGCCGAAGGTGTCGTAGCCGGTCAGCCAGTACATGCTTTCCTGGGCAAAAAGCAGCAAGGCGTCGAGCTTTTCTTCCTTCATCTTCTCGGTGAGGCGCGCAAGCCGGCTTGCGAATTCGGCCTTTTCGAAGTGCAGTGCCATTCTGCTCAAGTCTCCCTAATTGATATCGCGGAAATCTGGCGGCCGTAATCCGGCTCCTTGCGATGTGTCGTCCTGCGGTAGGAAAAGAAGCGCTCATTGTCCGGATAAGTGCAGAGGCCGAGGCTTTCGGCCCGCACGCCGGCTTTCGTCAGCCGGTCGACGGTCAGCGCCGGCAGGTCGAACATGGCGTGGCCGGGCGTTGCGGAAGGCACGAAAAAGCGCTCGTCGTCCGGGTTTTCGGCGACGAAACGCTCGACGAATTCGGGACCGACCTCATAACTTGCCTGGCTGATCGAGGGGCCGAGGCAGGCGACGATGCGAGCGCGGTCCGCACCCAGCGCCTCCATGGCGGCGATGGTATTTTCGAGCACGCCCGTCAACGCGCCCTTCCAGCCGGCATGGGCAGCGCCGATGACGCGATTATCCGGGTCAGCAAACAGGATCGGCCCGCAATCGGCGGCAAGCACGCCAAGCACAATACCAGGGGCTGCCGTCACCATTGCATCGGCGTCGGGGCGGATGCCGTCATAGTCGGCGCCGATCGTCACGACATCGGGGGAATGGACCTGATGCACCGTTGCCAGCCGCTCGATCGGCAAGCCGAACCAGGCGGCGACGCGACGGCGATTTTCCAGAACCTTGTCGCGTTCGTCGCTGGAGCCGAGGCCGACATTGAGGCCACGATACATCCCTTCGGAAACGCCGCCGGCCCGAGTGAAATAACCGTGCCGGATCGTGGCGCCCGCCGCTTGGTTGAGCAGCACGCTTTCAATCGGTGCGGGAGAGGCCGCGTCCTGCATCTGTGATTCCGGGGTTTTCGAGGGGTTTGTTATTATCCCAAGCGCATCGCATATGCGGCGCGCTTCAAGTTCTTGTTTCGGGCGGATGTTGAACCAGCCGCGTGCGCCCTGTCAATCCACCGGACGAAAGGGCATGAGATCGATGGCAGGATAGGAGACCGCCATCACCTTGAAGAGTTCGCCCATCCGGCCTTCACCGGCGCCGGCAAGCCTTTCGACCGCCGCCTGAATGACCTGCTGGGTGTGCGGCTCGCGATCACGGCCGAGAGCGGTTGCGCGCTCGAGGATGCCGAGGCCGGTCAGAAAATCACCTTGGTGCAGGGCGCCGTTCAGATGGAGGCCGGCCGCAAGCGCCGTTTCGGCGAGCTGCTGGAAGTCGACATGGCTCGTCAGATCGGATTCACCTGGATGGGCGAGCGGCGGGTCGAATTCATGCATGCGCACGGCCTGCAGCGTATCGCCGAAGCCGGTGACGAGATGGCCGTAGTCGATCGTAAGCGCGGTGCCGCCAAAGGCGCGCAGCCGCTCGCAGATCGCCATCATCACCGCCTGGCGGGCAGGCGAGATCTCGAAGAGTGTGCCGACCGGCAGGTTCTGCACCGGTTCGGGAAGAAGCGTGGGGTCGAGGCCGGCGACGCCGGCGGCGAATGTCAGCTCACCATCGGCATCGATGCCGACCATGCGCTCACGGAAACCCGTCGGCATGCGGACGAACTGGCGGATGGGGATGGCGTCGAAGAGTTCGTTGGCGGCAATCAGCGTGAAGCCGGGCGGCACCTCGTCGAAGCCATTATGCCAAGTGATCTTCTCGCCCTGGGATTCGAGCGTCTGGCTCTGGACGTCGCGCAGCCGCTCGCTGGTTTCGACGAGATGCACGGTCATGGCGTCGAAAAGCGGTGGAGCGATGCGGGAGATGACGCGCAGCATGTCTGATATCATGGTGCCGCGGCCGGGGCCGATCTCGACGAGGCGGACGCCTGTCGGTGTGCCGTGACGCTGCCACGCATGGACGATGAAGACGCCGATCATTTCGCCGAAGATCTGGCTGACCTCGGGCGCGGTGACGAAATCACCGGATCGGCCGAAGGGCTCGCGGGTGCGGTAATAGCCGTGTTCGGGGTCTGCGAGGCAAAGCGAGAAATAATCGGTGACGCTGATCGGGCCGTTGGCCTGGATAATCGCCTTGATCTTTTCGCCTAGAGCGGTGGTCATGTCGCGTCCTGCCGTTTCAGAGCTGCAGCGCAGCCTGGCGGCGGGCCCGCAGCATCGCCCAGAGGCCAAGCAGGATCATCGGGGAGGAGAGCACCATGCCCATGGTCAGCCAGTTCGTGCCGAGGAGGTAACCGAGCTGGGCGTCGGGCTCGCGGAAGAATTCGACGAAGATGCGCGACAGCGCATAGCCGCAAACGAAGACGCCTGTAATGAAGCCGGGGCTTTTCAGCGCGCGCATGCCGTAGACCAGGGCGGCCAGCACCAGGAGCAGCACGATGCCTTCGAGGCCGGCTTCATAGAGCTGGCTCGGATGGCGGGCGAAGGGACCGCCGGTCGGGAAGACCACGGCCCAAGGCACGTCGGTCAACCGGCCCCAGAGCTCGCCATTGATGAAATTGGCGATGCGACCGAAGAACAGACCGAAGGGAACGACGGCGGCGACGATGTCGAACAGGCTCCAGATCGGGATGGCGTTGCGGCGGGCAAAGAGGATCATGGCGATCGTCGTGCCGGTCAGGCCGCCATGGAAGGACATGCCGCCGTTCCAGATCTCGAGCGCACGGACGGGACTGCGCAGGACGGCGGGGAGATCATAAAAGAAAATATAGCCGAGACGACCGCCGAGGACGACTCCAAGCGCTGCCCAGACGATGAAATCGTCGAGCTGCGTCCTTGATATCGGCGAGACGTTGCCGGGCCAGAGACTTTCATTGGCTGCGAGGCGGCGCGCATAAGCCCAGCCGAGCAGGATGCCGGCGACATAAGCGAGACCATACCAATGAATCGCCAGCGGACCGATCGAAAAGGCGATCGGATCGATATCCGGGAAAGGCATGATGGCAAGGAGATTGGCTGCTGTCGGCAAGGTTTTCCACCTGTTGAGTTGCGCGGAACATGCCGCTGCGATCCCGGACGGTCAAGTCCATTGTTCGTGATGGCCCGTTCCCGGCCGGTTCCGGCAAGCTTATCCCGTGCAAAGCGCTTGCATCGTCGATGGCGAAGCCCTACCTCAACTCCTGAGGCCCCGAAGGGCTGAATTCACCTCATGCGAAGGGAGAAAAACGCCATGACGACCGGAACGAACCGCATCATGGACGAATTCGCCAAGCTGATGACCGATGCGGCCGGTGCAGCCCAGGGCGTCCGCAAGGAGATCGAGACCGCCTTCAACGCCCAGGCCGAGCGTTGGCTGAACAGCATGGACATCGTCAAGCGCGAGGAGTTCGAGGCCGTGCGCGAGATGGCGATCAAGGCACGCGACGAGAACGAGGCGCTTGCCGCCCGCATCGCAGCACTCGAGGCGAAGCTTGCCGGCGAGGGCGCTTAAGTCCCGATACGACACAGATGCGGCGTTGCCTTCATGCCACACGCCGCATCTTCCGTAAAAAAACCAGTTGAGTTTTCCACCTGTGGACACTGCCAAAAAAGCCAATTCGCAGAGTCGCTTATTCTCCCTTCTGAATTGAATTTCGAAGAGCCTTTCCACAGTGGCCGGTCCTATTTTCCGTTCAGGGGGCTGGCAGGGGACCAGGGGCGCTATACACTGATTTTAAATGATGATTCGAAGCGACGTGGTAAGCTCCGGGCAGGTTATCTGCGTTAAGTCTGGCAGCGGTTCAACGATCATCCGAGTGGTGGTTCCGGTATTTTGCGTGTGTCTTGCTTGTGTTCGTACACCAAGTTAGGTCGCATTCGTTCCGGTCAAGAAGGTGCTGCATGAACCTGATGGAATTGGAAGTCGAGCGTCAGTCGAACCCGGTCGATATGATCGAGTACGTTGCCTCCAACAACGACTGGTCGTTCGAACGGTCTGGCGAGGACGAGATCGCGATGACGGTCGAGGGCCGCTGGACCGACTACCACGTCTCCTTCTCCTGGATGGAGGAATTCGAGGCGCTGCATCTTGGCTGCGCCTTCGATATCAAAGTTCCCGACATCAGGGTCAACGAGGTGGTCAAGCTGCTCTCGGCGATCAACGGGCAGGTGCTGATGGGTCATTTCGACCTCTGGCGCCAGGAAGATGTCGTCATTTTCCGCCAATCGCTGCTGCTTGCCGGCGGTGCGGAGCCTACCAATCGCCAGGTGGAGGTGCTGCTTTCCAGCGCGCTCGATACCTGCGAAGCCTATTTTCAGGCATTCCAGTTCGTCGTCTGGTCCGGTATGGAAGCGACGAAGGCGATGGAAGCCGTGCTGTTTGAAACGGTCGGCGAGGCATAAGATGCCGACGGCCGCTTTCTCCTCGACACATCCCGTCGTTCTGATCGGTGCCGGAAACATGGGCGGGGCGATGCTCTCCGGCTGGCTGAAAAGCGGCGTTCCGGGCTCGGCCGTCATCGTTGTCGATCCCGGCCCGTCGCCGGCGATGCTTTCGACGATCAGCGAGGCTGGCGCGACCCATCTGACTGCGCTTCCCGCGGATTTGAAGGCAAGCGTGCTCTTCCTCGCGGTCAAGCCGCAAGTGATGGAGACGGTGCTGCCGGCGGTGAAGAGTGCCGTCGGGCCGAACACGGTCGTCGTCTCGGTCGCGGCCGGCAAGACGGTCGGTTTCCTCGAAAGACATTTCGGCAAGGCCGCCATGGTGCGGGCCATGCCGAACACGCCGGCCATGGTCGGGCGCGGCGTCACCGGCGCTTTTGCCAATGGTGCCGTGAACGATCAGCAGCGCGAACGCGTCCATTCCCTTCTGCGGGTCTCGGGGCCGGTCGAATGGGTCGCTGCGGAAGCCGATATCGATGCCGTGACGGCGCTTTCGGGCAGCGGTCCGGCTTATGTATTCTATCTCGTTGAATGTATGGCGGAGGCAGGCCGTAAACTCGGCCTGCAGGCGGACCTCGCCATGCGTCTTGCGCGGGAAACAGTCGCGGGGGCTGGTGAACTCATGCACCAGTCCCCCGACGACGCTTCGCGGCTACGGGAGAATGTGACCTCTCCCGGCGGCACGACGGCGGCGGCGCTCGCGGTGCTGATGGCCGAAGACGGCATGCAGCCCTTGTTCGACGCAGCCCTTGCGGCGGCGCGCAAGCGGGCCGAGGAACTGGCCGGCTGACGGAGACCATATGGCAGAAGAGATCACCTACGCCGATTTCGAGCGTGTCGATATCCGCGTCGGCACGATCATCGAAGCCAGTCCCTTTCCGGAGGCACGCAAGCCGGCGTTCAAACTCCTGATCGATTTCGGTCCTGACATAGGCACGAAAAAATCCTCAGCGCAGATCACCGTGCATTATACGCCGGAAAGCCTGATCGGCCGGCAGGTGCTCGGCGTCGTCAATTTCCCGCCGCGCCAGATCGGGCCATTCCGCTCGGAAGTGCTGACGCTGGGATTCGAGGACGAGAACGGCGCGATCGTGCTTGCTGCGGTCGAACAGCCGGTGCCGAACGGCCGAAAAATGATGTGAGCGTGAGCTCGCATCAGATACTCCGAGGTTTGATCTCCTGCAGAAATGGATTGCTTCGCCGCTCGTCGCCGATGCGGCTGCCGGGGCCGTGGCCGCAGATGAAGCCGACGTCGTCCCCAAGCGGCAATACCTTGTCGCGGATCGAATCGAGAAGCTGCTGATGATCGCCGCCCGGCAGGTCGGTGCGGCCGATCGAGCCGTTGAAGAGGACATCGCCGAGATGGGCGAAATTCTGCGCACGGTTGAAATAGATGATGTGGCCGGGGGCATGGCCGGGCGTGTGATAGACCTCGAATTCATGGGCGCCGAAAGAAATCTTGTCGCCGTCTTTCAGCCAGCGGTCGGGCACGACGTTACGCAATCCTGATATGCCGTATTTTTCAGCCTGGGTTTCGATCCGCTGCAGCAGCGGCAGGTCGTCCTGATGTGGGCCAACCACGTCGATGCCGAGAGCTTCCTTCAATTCTCTGGCGCCGCCGGCATGGTCGAGATGGCCGTGTGTCAGCCAGATTTCCTTGATTGTCAGGCCGTTCTGGGCAATCGCCTGCAGGATGAGCGGCACGTCGCCGCCGGGATCGACTACGACGCCTTCCTTGGTGTCGGGATCGAAGAAGATCGTGCAGTTTTGCTGGAAAGGTGTCAGCGGAATGACGCCGGCCTGGAGCATGCCCATAAGTGCCTCGCTTGGTGTCTCTGTTGCTTCGGGTATAGTCCGAAACGACGGCAAGGACAGCCGGAATCTTGTGACATTGGCGGTGTGCCTCACGGTAAAAAGACGGACTGCAACAAGAATTTATGCCCTCTTCGCCATCGTCGCAGGGCGAGAAAATCGAGCTTTTCTCAATTCTTCCAAACGTTTGCATGAAATCTCACGCTAGTAGTGTTTCGCTTGGCGGAGCACAGGGGAACATCGTGGAACCCCGCGCGTTGTCAGCCCATCGAAACCTAGGAGACGATCACATGACCTTGAAGAGAAACTTTCTGCTGGCAGGCGCGGTGCTGATGGCTAGCGCCGGTCTTGCGCAGGCGGAGATGATGGCGACGACGGTCAACGATCTCAACGTTCGCGCTGGCCCCGGCCCGCAATATCCCTCGGTCGGTCTTGCCACCCGCGGCTCCACCGCAGTTCTCGACGGTTGCATCGAAGGCAGCCGCTGGTGCCGTGTCGACGTCAACGGCATGCGCGGCTGGGTCTATGCCGATTATCTGCAGGTCGATCACGGCGGCAGCTCTGTCATCGTCGAGCAGCACCGCGCCGAGATCGGTGTTCCCAGCGTGACCTATGAGTCGACCGCCAGTGTCGTTCCGGCCGATCCGCAGCCGGCACCGGGCGACGAGTTGCTCGGCCCCGTGGGAGCGGTCGAGACTATCACCCCGCCGGAGACGGTGCGCACCTATATCGAAACCAATCCGGGTGAGACGGTGCAGCTTGGCGGCGATGTCGTGGTCGGCGCGGAAGTGCCTGCAGACGTCACCTTCCAGACGGTTCCCGACTACGAGTTCCGCTATACGAGGATCAACGATCGGCCGGTTCTGGTCGATCCCGGTACGCGCCGGATCGTCTACGTCTATCAATGACGTGATCGACAGAAACTGAGGCGAGGCGGACGTCGGACCGCCTCGTTCCGGGGCGCTTCTCCCTGCCTTAATCCCGCTTCGGTTGATTTTTCTTAACGCTTTCCTCCAAAATATGATAAAATACTAATATGCCGAAGGTTCGGTATGGATCGGCGATCGGGGAGATCGCCAGAGGAGGAAATCATGGAAGCGCTACTTCCGCTCATCACACAATTGATTGCCGGTGCAATCGGTGGCAACGCCGCGAGCGCCGCTTTGAAGCAGCAGGCGATCAATGTCGTCGCCAGGACGATCGCCGGTGCGATCGGCGGCGTCGCCGGCGGTATGCTGCTCAGCATGGTCGGTGGAGAAGCGGCTATGACCGGCCTGATCGCCGACGGCATCGGCGGCTTGATCGGCGGCGGCATCCTCTCGACGCTCGCCGGACTGGTCATGGCACGGGCGCATAGATAAACGGCCCGAGGGGTCTGTACTCGGCCGGACCGATTGCGTGGTGGCCTCATTCGGCGGCGATCGCCGCCGGATAGGCTGCCTTCATGTAGTCGTTCATCCCTGTTTCGGAGATCGTCGACGGCGTGATGCTATACGGGCCGATTTCGGGACCGAGTCGATGACGGTCTGGCGAATGATGCCGTTCAGGAAGCAATCCAGGGTCGGCGTGTGAATGACGCCGTCTTTGATGAAGAAGATGTTGCCGCCGGTCGCCTCAATGACCTCGCCGCGATAATCGAGCATCATTTCATCGGCGTGGCCCTTGGCTTCGGCGGCGTGTTTGGAAATGTGCAGATCATTTAGAGACCGGCAGCCTTGAGGCGCAGGGAGCCTTCGGATCGAGGCGGATGCCCTTCAGCTTTTCGGTCGGGCTGAAATAGCCGTCCCCATTGCCAGATGGCGATGGCGACGTTGATGCGGTTGGCCTGCGCCCCCGTCCAGCTCATCCAAAGGAATCGAAGCCATCCCCAAACTCCTCCGGCACTTCAAGCGCCATGCCTGTTGATTGTTGTCCCCATTACGTTTTATCCACAGACGCAAGCGGAAATCGCGTATTGCGTCGGAGTGCCGGACGGGCCTTGGTTTCCCGGGAAGTGCCAGGGAAATGAGAGACCGTGCGGGGCTCCCGCAGAGTTCGCGGAAGCTGATAGCGGCGCAAATTTATATCAATAAAGCGGCATATCTTCGCGAAAGTTTCCCGCAGTGCGCGGAAAAGAAAGGAAATGCCGAGTGTCACGACAGACCGGCCCGAAAGCAGGCAAGCCAGAGCCGCTGGCCACGCCGATGGAAGATACAGGCATCATCGATTTCGAGATCATCGAGCTGTTCTTCTTCGCCTATCGCGACTTCGTTTCCGATCCTGACGCTATCCTTGAGAAGAGCGGATTCGGCCGGGCGCATCACCGCGTCGTGCATTTCGTCAACCGCAATCCCGGCATGACGGTGGCCGATCTTCTCGATACGCTGAAGATCACCAAGCAGAGCCTTGCAAGGGTGCTGAAACAGCTGATCGATTCAGGCTATATTCGCCAGGTGGCAGGTCCCGAGGACCGGCGGCAGCGCAAGCTCTATCCGACGAAATCGGGACGAGAGCTTGCGCTTGCGCTTGCCGAGCCGCAATCGCGCCGCATTGAGCGGGCATTCGAGGGGGCTTCTGCGGAGGTGCGAGAAGGCGTAAAAGCCTTCCTCAGCGGCATGCGGGACAGACAGAAGGCGGATTGAATGGCGGTCAAGACAGGTATTTCCGACGATGCGGCGCACTTGCTGGTGGTCGATGACGACTCCCGCATCCGCGCGCTGCTCAATCGTTATCTCGCCGAGAACGGCTTCCGCGTCACCGTCGCCGCCGATGGCGCCGAGGCGCAGCGCAAGCTTGCGGGTCTCGATTTCGACCTGATCATCATGGATGTGATGATGCCCGGCGAATCCGGCATCGAGGTTACCCGCGGGCTTCGCGCCATCAAGAACGTCCCGATCATCATGCTGACGGCGCTGGCAGAATCGGGCAACCGCATCGAAGGCCTCGAGGCGGGCGCCGATGACTATCTTTCCAAGCCCTTCGACCCGCGCGAACTGGTGCTGCGCATCAACAACATCCTGCGTCGCAACGTCGGCGGCGAGGGACCGAAGATCGAACAGGTGATGTTCGGCCCCTACACCTTCTCGCTGACCCGCAAGGAACTGAAGAAAGCCAGTGAGGTGATCCGGCTCACCGACCGCGAGCAGGAGATCATGCTGCTCTTTGCGCGCCGCGCCGGCGACACGATCCCGCGCCATGAACTGATCGGCAACGATACCGAAGTTGGCGAGCGGACGATCGACGTGCAGATCAACCGGTTGCGGCGTAAGATCGAGGATGATCCCGCCAATCCGGTCTGGCTGCAGACCGTGCGCGGCATCGGATACAGGCTGAGCATCGACTAAACTCAAGGTTCGGGACCGGCGCTGATGGTGACGATCGACAGCTTGCGGCGGGAAGACCGCACTTCTGCGCCGGGCTGGCGCTCGATCGTCCGCTGGCTGCGCCGCCGGCTGCCGACGGGACTTTACGCTCGCTCGCTGCTGATCATCATCATTCCGATGGTGCTCTTGCAATCCGTCGTCGCCGCCGTCTTCATGGAGCGCCACTGGCAAATGGTGACGGAGCGGCTGTCGCTTGCGGTCACCCGTGACATTGCCGCGATCATCGAGATCATCGAGACCTATCCGCAGAATTCGGACTACAGCGAGATCATCCGCATCGCTCGCGACCAGCTGAGCCTGCAGATCTCGATCGAGCCGGACGGCGACCTGCCGCCGCCGCGCGTCAAGCCGTTCTTCTCGATCCTCGACGGCATCCTCAGCGACGAGATCACCGACGAGATCCATCGGCCTTTCTGGATCGACACGGTCGGCAACTCGAACCTCGTCGAGATCCGCATCAAACTCGACAACAAGATCCTGCGGGTGCTGACCAAGCGCAGCCAGACCTATGCCTCCAACACGCATATCTTCATCGTCTGGATGGTCGGCACTTCGCTGGTGCTGATCGGCATCTCGATCCTCTTCCTGCGCGGGCAGATCCGGCCGATCCTCACCCTGGCGCGCGCGGCGGAAAGCTTCGGCAAGGGGCAGAAGCCCGATAATTTCTATCCGCGCGGCGCCGACGAGGTCAGGCGCGCCGGCCTTGCCTTCATCCTGATGCGCGAGCGAATCGAACGACAGATCGAGCAGCGCACCGCGATGCTCTCCGGCGTCAGCCATGATCTGCGCACCATCCTCACCCGCTTCAAGCTGCAACTGGCGCTGGCCGGCGACAATCCCGACCTGCATGGCCTCAACGATGACGTCAACGACATGCAGACCATGCTGGAGGCCTACATGGCCTTTGCACGCGGCGAGGTCGAAGAGGATGTCGGCCAGCTGAAACTCAGCGAGATCTTCGCAAAGCTGGAATCCGATTTCGCCCTGCACGGTAAAAAATTCAACTATTCGATCGAAGGCGATGACGATATTTCCGTCAGACCGAACGCCTTCATGCGTCTCGTCACCAACCTTGCCTCGAACGCGCGCCGGTATGCCGATAGTCTCGACATCGAGGCCAAGCACAATGCCAAATGGCTGACCGTCATCTTCGACGATGACGGGCCTGGCATTCCCGAAAAGAACCGTGAGGACGTGTTCAAGCCGTTCTTCCGGCTGGATACGGCGCGCAACCTCGATGCATCAGGCACCGGCCTCGGCCTTGCGATCGCCCGCGACATTGCCCGCAGCCACGGCGGCAACGTCACGCTCAGTGACAGCCCGCTCGGTGGGCTGAGAGCAACGATCCGCATTCCGGCTTAAGCGTTGGCGGTAGCCATCAGCTTGACGGCTTTGCGCGCATCGAAATCGTCGAGGTGTTCGACGATCCAACGCCAGAGCGTGGCGACCTGCATGAGGAGATCGCGTCCGAGCGGCGTCAACTCGTATTCGACGCGCGGCGGCACTTCGGGATAGAGCGTGCGGATGATGAGGCCATCTCTTTCGAGGGTGCGCAGCGTCTGCGTCAGCACTTTCTGGCTGATGCCCTCGACCCTCTCCATAAGGCGCGAGAAGCGCAAGGGCGCGCCGGCATCGGAGAGCACATGCAGGATGCGTAGCGGCCATTTCGCCGCCGCTCGCTCGATCAGTTCACGGGCCCGCCCATCCTGTTCGTCCGTCATGCTGCTGCAGAAATCGAAGATGTCGCTGGTCAAGTCAGTTACCTCAGGGTGTGTATAGATCGTCTGGGTACCTTCTTTCGATCGGATACAATAGATCATACATGAACCGGGAACCAAAGAAGGAGAGTTTCCGATGTTCAGAGTCTGGTTGATAACAGGGAGTTCGCGCGGTCTCGGCCGGGCGCTGGCGGAGGCGGTATTGCCCGCTGGCGACAATCTGGTGGCAACAGCGCGCGATCCCGGCCAGCTTGCCGATCTTTCCGAGCGGTATGGCGATCAGGTCCTGACGCTGGCGCTTGACGTGACCGACGAGGCGGCGGCAGCGGCAGCAGTCGAGGCTGCTGTGAAGAGGTTCGGGCGCATCGACGTGCTCGTCAACAATGCCGGCTACGGCAATGTCGGCTCGATCGAGGATACCAGTCTTGCCGATTTCCGCGCCCAGATCGAGACCAATCTCTTCGGCACGATCATCATGACCAAGGCGGTCATCGCCCTGATGCGCGGGCAGGGGGCGGGGCACATCATCCAGTTCTCATCGGTCGGCGGCCGGATCGGACCTGCCGGGCGCGGCGCCTATTCGGCGGCGAAATTCGCTGTCGAGGGCTTTTCCGAGGTACTGTCGAAAGAGGTCGCGCCGTTCGGCATCAGGGTGACGGTGATCGAGCCCGGCGGCTTCAGGACCGATTTCGCCGGCTCCTCGACGGTGCTTGCCGAAGGGCGGCAGGACTACGCGGAGACGGTCGGCGCTACGGTGCGCTTCCAGCGTGAGTATGATGGTCGCCAGCCCGGCGATCCTGCCAGAGCGGCTGCAGTCGTCATCCACATTGCCGGTCTCGAAGAGCCGCCGTTCCGGCTGCTGCTCGGCAGCGATGCGGTACGCAATGTCGAAAAGGCGGATGCGGCGCGCATCGAAGCCGATCGGATGTGGCGCACCGTGAGCGTCTCGACCGATTTTGATGCCGAGGCCGAGTCCATGCTCCAGATCAGGATGATTTTAGGCCCGATCGGCCTAAAATCTGAAGCCTGATCTAAATCAAAGAAATAGAGCATGATGTCGTCCGAAAACCGCGCACACTTTTCGGCATCATGCTCTAGGAACAAGAAGGCCGGTTGACCCAGGCAAAACAAAAGCGCCGCTGAAAAGCGGCGCTTGGCATTGGGGATAATCGAGGGATTAGCCGGCGGTGCAGAAGTGGCTGCGGCCGTCATTGCCGATATAGGTGCCGCTGCGCGGATCGAAGGAGCGGTAGCGGTAGGAGCAATAGCGCTCCCATTGCGGCGACCAGGGCTCTACTGCTGTGCGGACGGGCGCATAGTATCGCGGTTGCTCAACATATTGCGGCTGATCGACATAGACGCGGCGCGGGGCGCGATAGACCGGAGCGGGTTCGTAATAATCCGGCTCGTAGGCCGGGTCGATGTAGCGGCGCTCTTCGTAGGCCGGACCATTATTGGCGTTGGCGATGGCCGAACCGACGATCAGGCCGGTGGCAAGGCCGACGGCGCCGCCGACCCACGCATCGTTGTTGCCGTGATTGCCGTGGCGCCAGTGGCGGTCGCGGGCCGACGCTTCACCGATGGCGGAAAGCGTGAGTGCTGCAGCGGTTGCCGTCAGCAGAAGGGTCTTGGCGAGCCTGTTCATAAGCATAAATCCTAATCCCGGGAACCGAACGCCGGCCCCTTTCTCGATGATGAGAGCAGTACAGATTTGTAGCTGAACGAAGGCTGAACGACAAAACCCGGCATTGCTGCCGGGCTTCAACTCGAACTCGCCAGCCTTGTTAAGGGTTCAGCCCGCAATCTGCAGATTGACGGCCTTCGGGCCCTTGCCGCGGCGATCCGGCTCCGTGTCGAAGCTAACCTTCTGGTTTTCCGTCAGACCGGCCAGGCCAGAGGCCTGAACGGCAGAAATGTGAACGAAGATATCGGCGCCGCCCCGGTCCGGCTTGATGAAGCCGAAGCCTTTGTCGGTATTGAAGAATTTTACAGTGCCAGTCTCTGCCATGCCTCAGGTCCTTTTCTCTCTGCCCGCCATCCACACGGGCAGCATCATAGCATTGCCTCCTTGCGGGGAGGTGTTGGCAGGCAATTCTTGAAATTTGAGAAAAAGGTCCCCTCTACCTCGGCCTGTTCCAGGCAGGACTTTCGCCCGCCATTTTCGGAACCGGCTGACCGGGATATTAGCGTTCCCGGCGCGCAAATACTTAAGGACTTCCCATGCTCGCAAAATGCCCGAACGCGCTGAGAGTGCTGCGTTTAAAGGATTTTGGCAAGCAAAAGTTTTTTGGCGTGTCGTTGCGGGCACACCCCTGCCTATATCCAATTTGCGCAAAAACGCAAAATTTCCTTCGCTGATAGGGAATGATTAACGTTTTATATCGTCTGCAATATAAGTTCCGAGCAGATTTTCCCAAAAATGCAACGTGAACGCGTCTCTCGCGGCAAATGAATTTTTTTTCCGATGCGTGACTCGCCTATATTTGGACGCGTTTTCACGCGGCTGGCAAGCGCCGGCGGGTCAGTCCCGGCACGAGTTCGACTACAAGCATAGCGATAAACATTAGCGCGCAACCTGCATAGCCTGTTGCCGGCATCGTCTCGCCGAGCAGCAGGGCGGCGAGTGAGGCGCCAAAGAGTGCTTCGGAAGAAAGGAAGATCGCGGCCTGCGAGGGCGTTGTGTAGCGCTGGCCGATCACCTGCAGCACGAAAGCAACGCCCGATGAGAAGATGCCGACATAAAGGATCTCCGGCGCTGCGGCCCGTATCGCCGAAAGGCTGACCGGTTCGACGGCTGCGGCAACGGCCAGCGCACAGACTGCGGTGACGGCGAATTGCACTGCGGAGAGCGCGAGCGGCCTTCCGGTCTCTGAAACGGTCGTGCCGGCAAGGGTGATCTGGATCGCCCAGAAGACGGCGCAGACGACGGTCAGCAGATCGCCTGGCGTCAGCGCCGAGATATGGCCGCCGGACAGGAGATAGATGCCGGTGACAGCCATCAGCGCGCCCGGCCAGATGATCCAGTGTGGGGCACGGCGCAGGAAGAACACGGCGATAACAGGCACGAAGACGACATAGAGGCCGGTGATGAAGCTGGAATTCGTCACCGTCGTCGTCTGCAGTCCGACCTGCTGCGTGGCTGCACCGCCGAAAAGGGCAAGGCCGATCAGGATATAGAGCTTCGCATGGCGTGCGCTGGTCTTCTCCTTTGCCTTGCGCGCTTCGAAAAGGACGAAAGGCAGCACGGCCAGCGTGGCGACGGCAAAACGCAGGCCGATGAACCAGAAAGGGCCGATTGCCTTCATCGCCGTCGACTGCGCGACGAAGCCGCCGCCCCAGATGGCGGCTGCGAGCAATAGGAGGAGGTTCGCCTGAACGCGCGTCATGTCGTCCTCGATGGGGAAGGGAGATGTGCCCAAGCGGTTAGCAGTTGCGTTTCCTTTCGGCAAGGGTGAAGACTTCACGCGGATTGGCGGAGGTGAAGGCATGCGAGGCGAAGAGAGGCCGCAGGCTGACGACACGACAGCGCCCAAGGCGGCCGGTTATTCCGGCACGCCGCTGGCCAGGAAGCTCGGCCTTGCGCGCGGGCAGGCGGCGGCTCTTCTCAGCGTTCCTGAAACGATCGGCGATATCAACGGTTTCGACGGGTTTGCCTCGGTCGTTCGGGCACTTCCGGAGACGCCCGCCCGCGTATTCGACTATGTGCATCTCTTTACGACCGAACGGACCGTGCTAGAGCGGACCGCGCCTGCACTCCTGCCTGTTCTGGTGCCGAATGGCATGGTCTGGATCTCCTGGCCTAAGAAGAGTTCGAGTGTGCCGACTGATGTCACCGAGGACGTGCTGCGGGAGGTTCTGCTTCCGATGGGCCTCGTCGACATCAAGGTCTGCGCCGTCGACGAGATCTGGTCCGGGCTGAAATTCGTCATCCGTAAGGAATTGCGCGGCTTGCTGTGACGTCTCAGCCGTTACGGGCTTGGGCTCTTGAGATCCTGAGCAGCGCGCCGTCGTCCTCGTCCGTCACCATCAGCAGGGCGCCGTCGGGTGCGACGACAACGTCGCGGATGCGGCCGTATTCACCCTCGAACAGGCGCTCCTCGGCAACGAAGGCGCCACTGTCGTCACGCTGCATGCGCGAGAGCAGCTGGAACTTCAGCGCCGCGACGAGGAAATTGCCGTCCCATTCCGGAAACATGGCACCGCGATAGACGACGAGGGCGCCAGGCGCGATCGAAGGATCCCAATAATGCAGCGGCTGTTGCAGCCCTTCTTTGGCGGTGCCTTCGCCGATCTCGGCACCCGAATAGTCGCGGCCATAGGTGATGATCGGCCAACCGTAATTCTTGCCGGCCTCGGGCTGGTTGATCTCGTCGCCGCCACGCGCGCCGTGTTCGACGGTATAGAGCTTGCCATCCTTGGCGTCGAAGGTGATGCCCTGCGGGTTGCGGTGGCCTTTCGACCAGATTTCCGGCAGCGCCTTGCCCCCATCCTTGAATGGATTGTCGGCAGGGATGCTGCTATCGGCATTGATGTGGATGATCGAGCCGGCATCGTCCTGCCAGTTCTGCGAGCGGTCGCGGTTGCCGCGATCGCCGACGCTGATGAACAGCGAGCCGTCGGGAGCAATCGCGATGCGCGAGCCGTACTGGATATTGCCCGAGGTGAAGCGCCGCATTGTGAAGATAGGCCTCACGGCGTCGAGTGTCTTCTCGTCAGTGGAAAGCGTGGCGCTGAAGGCTTCGGTGCCGGAGCCCTGGCTGTTGGCGATGGCGGCGGTGAAATAGAGTTTGCGAGATGTCGCAAAGTCCGGCGCGAGCGCCACGTCCATCAGGCCGCCCTGGCCATGGGCGCTAACCTTGGGCACGCCGCCGATCGGGCCGGAGACCTTGCCGTCGCGGACGATCCGCATGCGGCCAGGCCGCTCGGTGACGAGATAGGCGCCATCGGGCAAGACCTCGACCGCCCACGGATGTTCGAGACCGTCGGCGAGCTTGTCGACACGGACCGCGAGATCCTGCGTGTTGATGGTGTCGGCCGCATCCGCGGATACGGCGCCGAACAGAACCAGCGCTGCGGCGAAATGGAAGGCGGACATTCTCTTCATCTTGCATCCCCGTCGTCTCTCCAGGCTGAACGTGGAGCGGGCAGGGGAGAGCTTCAACCTCATTCGGTCTGCAATAACGGCTTTGTGTTTACCGGTTGAACCGAGCCCGTCGCCTGGTCGTCGACCAATTCTGCCTCAAGGATGTAGCGCAGCGGCCCGCGTTCGGTGGCATTGAAGGGCCAGCAAGTGGTCAGCACCAGGCGACGGCCATCGGAGGAGGGATCGATGCCGTTGGCATCCCACGGGGCGATGCGGCCCTCGCCGGCCTTAAAGGTCAATAGTTTGCCGTCGCGGCGGGTGACCTCGATCGTATCACCGGGCCTTATATATTGCAGCCAGCGGAAATGCGTGTCGCGATGGGCGGCAATCACGGAGGTGCCTTCCTCGCCCGGCTGTGGCGTGTTGACGAGCCAGGCCGGACCGAAGGCGAGAGCTTCGCCGGAGGCGCCGGAGAGCACGATCGCCTCCTTGCCGAGGCGCGGGGCACGCACCTTGGCCTCCGTGGTGAAATCCGCCCAGGGCCAGGGTTTTGTCTCTTTCCCCTGCAGTTCGGCGGCGAAGGCGCGTTTCAGCAGAACCTGGGAAAGCTCCGCCTTCGCCTTCAGCAGGAAGCCGTCGCCGATCAGCGCCAGGCCATAGAGGGCAAGGCCGGCGATGGCAAAGGCGATCGTCTTTTCGATCGAAGAAAGACGCCAGAGGAAGAACCCCTTCCGCTGGCGAGGCTTCGGCCTGTCATAGGCCGTGGCGGCGGCCATGGCGAGTTCCAGATAGGTTGGAAGCGGCTCGAATTCGGCCGCTTCCTCGTTTTGGCTTGCGGAGAGCCTAGAGACCATTGCGCTTGGCTCCGACCGCGATAATGCGCTTGATCCGCCGCCGCCAGACGGCCAGCCCGCTTGCCGCCGACAGTGCCAGGAGCAGCATGGTAAGCCCGCGGATGATCTGCTCGTCGGCGCGCGTCGCCGTCTGCGGCAGGGTCACGGTCGAACTCTTCTGCGCGATCATGGTGGCCGCCTTGGCGGTTGGGGCTGCGGCCATCATGTTTGCGATCTCAGGCGACGCGACAAGTGCCTGCGTTTCGGCCTGCTCCGGTCCGGCGTTTCCTGCCGGCGTAGCCGAGCCATGGCGCTCCGCGCCGCCAAGAGGGGCAGGGTTTTCGCCGGAGACTTTATCGAAGTCCCAACCATCCGGCAGGTTGAGCGGCAGCTTGGTCGAGCCGAGCGGCTGATCGACCGGGCGAGACGGGGTGACGTCGACGGCGACCAGGCTGGTGACGCGGGAGACGAGGTGATGGGCGAGCGCCACGGTCTCGATATCCTTGTCGAGTGCGGCCGGATCCTGACGCTCATAGGCACGGGCCTCCAAATCGTCGATCTTGCGGCGTGCCCAGAGCTTGGAAATGCCGCTGCCGTCGGCGGCATTGGCGATATCCATCTCGACGCGCCAGGGCTGGTCGCCTGTCTTGCCGATGATCTGCAGCTTGCCGGCGGGCCTCTCCTCAGGCAGCTCCGCGGTCAGCACGACGGGCTCGCCGCTATAGAGGTCCGGCATCGGGTTTGGCGTGATATTCTCGGCTGCGATGCCTTCGAAGGTGGCAGTGATATCGGTCATGGCTGGGTTCTGCAGCTTGGCGAAAAGCTCGCCCATGCGGCTTGCCACCTGGTCGGTCGAGCCGATCGCCGTGAAGGTGCCGCGGCCCATCTCGGCAGCCTTGGTCATGAAATAGGTGTTCGGCGCCGAACCGATGCCGACGGTGAAGACGCGGGCATCGCCGCGGTTTGCGGTGATTTCCTGGAAAAGCTGCTGTTCGTTGCCGATCGCGCCATCCGTCAGGAACACGACCTGGCGCAGCGCTCCGCTTGCGACCGGTCCCTGGTTACGAAGCGCAGCCTGCAAGGCAGGCAGCATTTCCGTGCCGCCGTCGGCTGTCAGGCCTCTGACATAGGCGATCGCCTTTTCGCGATTGTCAGGGGTGGCAGTGACGAGACCCTTGAAGTAATCGGTCATCGTATCGTCGAAACGGATGACGTTGAAGCGGTCGTCGGGGTTCAGCTTGGAGATGGCAAGCGCCAGGCTCTGCCTTGCCTGCTCGATAGACGGGCCGGACATCGAGCCGGAATTATCGATGACGAAGACCACCTCGCGTCTTGCCGGCGGTGCTGCCGCATCCGGGGCCGTGGGCGGGGTGACGAAGGCGAGCAAATAGGTCTTACCATCAATCACCTCGTGGAAGAGGCCGGCGCTCGGCATCTTGCCGGGAGCGGCTTTCCAAGTGAGCTCGAAATCCTTGTCGGCGGGAACGGAGTCTGCCTTCAGGCTGATCGTTCTCGCCTGGTCGCCGTCCTGGCTGATATCGACCGCATGGAAGGAGGATTTGACGTCGCCAAGCGGGAAGCCGGCTTTCAGGTAGACTGTTAGCGCGACTGGATTGATCCTGGCGTTCTCACGCGGATCAAGCACCGGGGCTTCGATCTTGTCGCGGTTTTGCACCGGGTCGCGCGGGGTGGCGAAACCGGCGCCGTTGTTGAACTCGACGGTCTGGACGATCGGCGCCGGATTGTAGCGCGGTGCGACGACCATCGGGAAGCGCAGCGAGAACTCGCCGCCCGACTGGTGGATCATCTGCTGGTATTCGATCTGGACGACGATGGTTTCGCCGGGACCGATATTGGCGACCTGGTTGGTGAAGATGTTCGGCCGCTGCTGTTCGAGCAACGCTGTCTTCTTGCCCTCGGCCTTGGCCTGCTCGTAGATCTCGCGGGCTTCCTGGCGCGGCTTGATCTGGCCTTCGATGAAGCGTTCGCCGATCTGCATTTTCAGCGCGTCGACGGCGGAATTGTCCGGCAGCGGGAAGACGTAGGTGCCTTCGACCCAACCCTGGCTCGGATTCTGGAAGCGCTGCGTCACCTTCACCCTGGCGATCGGGCCGGAGACATCGATTGCGACATCACTCTTCAGCCGCGGCGCTTCGACATAGAAGCCAGGCTCCTTCGACGGAAAGAGCAGCGAGCCGCTATTGACGTCGTTCGGCCGGACAAGCGCTGCGAGCTGTGCGGATGCCTGCGGCGTCTGCCCGGCGCGGGCGGCGGAGGCAAGCGCCAGCATCGCGGCGATGCAGGCTGCAAAGGCGGTGACGGCAACAAGGACTGAAACGGAAATTCGGCGCGCACGAATGCGCCCTATGATAAACTCATCTTCCAGAAACATTGGCATACCCTCAATAACCAATTTCGGATGCCGGATGATGCGGCTTCGATCTCGGCGCGCTCGCGACCGAATTGCGGCGTGGCGCGGCATTTGTTGCGGCTTATTCGTGGCAATGGCCGAATTCGGCGATGCCACTGATTTCAGGGGATAAATCCGGATGACTTCAGAGATTGATTCAAGATCTGCGCATGGCGTTTCGACCGCGTGACGCAAGTCTCTCTGAAGGGGGCGGCAGGCCGGGCAGGTGGCGCGGCGAACCGATCAATAAGAATCATGCCACCATGACGCCTTTCCGCTTGAAATGCCGTCATACATTGGACATAGAGCTAACCGCAGAACTCCGGTCCCGGCTTTCTGCCCGTTTCAACCATTAGGACCGTTATCATGGCTTTCCTTGCCGATGCTCTTTCCCGTGTGAAGCCTTCAGCCACCATCGCCGTCTCCCAGAAAGCGCGCGAGCTGAAAGCAAAAGGACGTGACGTCATCGGCCTCGGCGCGGGTGAACCGGATTTCGATACGCCCGATAATATCAAGACGGCTGCCATCGACGCGATCAACCGCGGCGAAACGAAGTATACCCCGGTTTCCGGCATTCCCGAGCTGCGCAAGGCGATCGCCGCCAAGTTCAAGCGCGAGAACGGCCTCAACTATTCCTGGGAGCAGACGATCGTCGGCACCGGCGGCAAGCAGATTCTTTTCAACGCCTTCATGGCAACGCTGAACCCCGGCGACGAAGTCGTCATCCCAGCGCCTTACTGGGTTTCCTATCCTGAGATGGTGGCGCTGTGCGGCGGCACGCCGGTTTTCGTTTCGGCCACCCAGGAGCATAACTTCAAGCTCCAGGCGGCCGATCTCGAAAAGGTGATCACGCCGAAGACCAAGTGGTTCATCTTCAACTCGCCGTCCAACCCGACGGGGGCGGCCTATACGCAGGACGAGCTGAAGGCGCTGACGGATGTGCTGATGAAGCATCCTCAGGTCTGGGTGCTGACCGACGACATGTACGAGCACCTGACCTATGGCGACTTCAAGTTCGTCACGCCCGTGGAGGTCGAGCCGAAGCTCTACGACCGCACGCTGACGATGAACGGCGTCTCCAAGGCCTATGCGATGACCGGCTGGCGTATCGGCTATGCGGCCGGCCCGATCCAGCTCATCAAGGCCATGGACATGATCCAGGGTCAGCAGACCTCGGGTGCGACGTCGATCGCCCAGTGGGCGGCTGTCGAAGCGCTGAACGGCACGCAGGACTTCATCCCCCAGAACAAGAAGATCTTCGAAGGCCGTCGCGATCTCGTCGTTTCGATGCTGAATCAGGCCAAGGGTATTGTCTGCCCGGTGCCGGAAGGCGCCTTCTATGTTTATCCGTCCTGCGCCGGGCTGATCGGCAAGACGGCTCCTTCAGGCAAGGTGATCGAGACGGACGAGGATTTCGTTTCCGAGCTTCTGGAAACGGAGGGCGTTGCCGTCGTTCACGGTTCGGCCTTCGGTCTCGGCCCGAACTTCCGCATCTCCTACGCGACTTCGGAAGAGCAGCTCGAGGAAGCTTGCCGCCGCATCCAGCGCTTCTGCGGCGCCTGCAAGTAAGCGGGTTTTCAAAAACACCGATCGAAGGCCTGCCGGTGACGGCGGGCTTTTTTTGTGGCGGCGTTGACGATGTGGCTGCATGTGGCTACATTTAGCTGCATGAAGACCGTTTCGATCCGCGATGCGAAGAACCGCCTGACCGAGCTGGCCCGCGAGGTTGAGGAAGGCGAGACCATTGTCGTGACGCGAAACGGCCGGCCGGTGTTCGATCTCGTGCCGCATCAAAAACGCGGTGGTTTGAACTTGGAGGCTGGCGAAGCCTATCTTCGTTCCAAGGGTATCACCAGGACAGAGATGTATATAGCCGACGACTTCGACGATCCTTTGCCGGAGGATTTTCTTCTCAAGCCGCTGCCGTGATCATATGCGTGTGCTACTCGACACGCATATGATCATCGCAATCGTTCAACGAAAGCTGACGGACCGTTTTCCTGATGTCCAACGTGTGCTTTTGCACGCTGCGACCGAAGGTTTCGTCAGCGTCGCGAGCCTTTGGGAAATCGCGATAAAGACACGACTTGGCAAGTTGCAGCCTGGACTCGCCCTGGACGTTATTCCAGCCTACCTGCAGGGCACGGGGCTGACGATCCTGCCCATCGATATCGCACACGTCATCATGGCCGCCGACCCGGAACCGGAGACGCGTGATCCCTTCGATCGCCTGCTGCTTGCGCAATGCAAGGTCGAGGGGCTGCAGCTTGCGACAGTCGACCGGCTGCTCGTTGATCATCCATTGGCGCTGCGGCTCTAAGTTCACGTTCCGACAATATGCTCCTCATCTGAATCCGCTTCGCCTCGCAAGTCGTTGAAATCCGATTCAAAACGTGACGCAGAGTGACGGTCTGGCGGGTGATCTGCGGTTGCGGGTTGGCATCAAACCAACTAGATATCCGGCATCAAGTTTAAGTTGCCGCTTCGGGAGGCCGGGATTTTGCAGCAGAGTGCCGTGATCGTCTGTTCGGATGTCAACATGCTGCCTGCCGCCTGCTGCACCCTGCTTTCCGTCAAGCGCAATCTCTCAGGCCCTGCCGTGGAGTTCCTGCTTCTCGGCATCGACCTCAAGCCGAACGAGATCGCCGAGGTGGGAAATTTCGCGCGGCTGCATGACATGGCGATCAGGGTGCTGCCCTACAATACGCCGGATACGGCGCTGCAGGCGCGGGGCCGCTGGTCAGGCGCGACATTGGCACGCCTCTACATGGATCTGCATATACCCGATCATATCGAGCGCCTGCTCTATCTCGACGCCGATGTGCTTGCGGTTGCGCCGGTCGACGACCTCTTCGCCATGGATTTGCAGGGCAAGGCGCTTGCCGCCATAGACGATTATGTCATGGCCTTTCCCCAGAAGGCCGGTGCACGGCAGCGGAAGATCGGCATGGGCGAGGGCGGCCGCTATTTCAATGCGGGCGTGCTGCTGTTCGACTGGTCGGCCTGTCGGTCGAGGGGGCTTTTTGCCAGGACACGGGAGATCTTCGAGGAGCGGTCGCATCTTTTCGAGAATAACGACCAGGATGCGCTGAACGTTACTTTCGATGGCGACTGGCTGGTGCTCGATCCGCGCTGGAACACGCAGACCGGCCTGCTGCCTTTCGTCGGCCGGCCGGCGATCATCCATTTCACCGGCCGCAAAAAGCCGTGGCAGGCGACTGTGCCGTGGGTGCATCGGCGGATGGCCAAGCACTATATCGAGGATCTCAGCAATACACCGTGGGCCTCTTTCTGCAGGCAGCCGTCGATGACGGGTCGGGTTGCGGGTTTCCTCTCGCATTTGGGAAAGCGCATCGGCGGGCTGACGCGGCTGGCACGAACGCGCGCCTATTTCAGCAACAGCTAGAAGGCGGTCAGAGCGCATCGTCCTTGGAAAGTGCATGTGAGCCGGTATGGAAGCAATCTCCAGTGATACGCAGAGTGCCGCCGCCGCAGATGGCGGCTTCAACGTCCTGACGCCGGAGGCGTGGAAGGCGCTGCTGTCACCCTATTCCCACATCGTGCTGGTGGCAAACAGCGAAGCAGTCGATTTCGGACGGCTGCGAGGCGAATTGCCGGGGACGGCGCTCTACGTCTTCTTCAACAATGTTTATAAGGTGCTCGACGAACCCTTCGCCGGCCATGCGGTGCTGATTGCCCGCAGCGGTGTGATGGGCGCCAATATCGTCCACCGGCGCGAGGTGGTGGATGTCCTGCGTTTCTTTGCAGGCGACGATTTTCTGGGCGTCATCAACATTCGCGTCTCGCCGGAGGAGAACTTCAGTGACGAGAGCGGCTTCAAAGGCGCCAGAACCCGTCATCTCGATCTAACGCAAATGCTCGGCGATCTCTATCCGACCGACAAGATCGCGACGAGCGGCTTTGCGATGGCGCTTTGGCTCGCCGAGTTGCAACTGCCGGGCAAGATCCTGCTTGCCGGATTCTCGGCCAAGAGGAGCGAGAAGTGGAAGGTCTTCGACGTGCACGACTGGACGTTCGAGCAGATCTTCCTGCGTCTCTTTGCCAGGATGGGCACGATCTCAATGATGGGCGGCGTGGACGTCAGCCCCTATGCGGCAATTGCCAGACGGTTCCCACAGGTGCCGCCGATCGAGATCGCGATGACGGCGGCCGAAGTTCTGTCGGAACGGCTCCACAATGCGAACGGCCAGATCGACAGGCTGATGTCCGTCACCAAATCGATCCGCGCCATCGAGGGTTTCTTCCGGCGCTTCAAGCCGAAAACCCGCAAGCAGCGTTTCCTTGAAAAGTCGAAGGAATGACCGTCGAAAGCTCTCCCCAGAAGGTGGGCTGTCAGGCCGCTCTGTGAGTTGACGCTACGTGCGCGGATGCCTGCTACTGTCGGAGAGACGCAGCCTTCAAAGCCCAAGTGCCGTCAGCATGACGAAGGTGGCGAAGAGGATGAAATGCGTCATGCCCTCGATGGCGTTGGTCTCGCCGTCGTTGAGGTTGATCGCCGCGGCAATCAGCGTGATCGCCACCATCACCGTCTGCACCGGCGTCATCGCCATGATGAAGGGCTGGCCGGTATAGAGCGCGATCGCCTCCATGACGGGCACCGTCAGGATGACCGTCGACAGCGAGGCGCCCATGGCGATGTTGACCGTCGCCTGCATGCGGTTCCTGAGTGCCGCCCTTAATGCGGTGAGGATCTCGGGCGCGGCCGAAATTGCCGCGACGACCACGGCGGTCACGGCGATCGGGGCGCCGCTGTCGCGCAGGCCTTCGGTCATGAAGGCCGCCATGAATTCCGCCAGCAAGCCGATGATGACGACGCCGACCAGAATGGTGGCGATCGAGATCGCCGCCGACTCGTCGGGGCCATGCTCGTCCGGACTTTCCTTCTTGCGTTCGGACCGCGGGTAGCTGTAGCTGAAGAAATAGCTGTGCTGGCCAACCTGCATGCGCAGGAAGAGGCCGTAGAGCGCGATCATCGCGACGATGGTGAAGGCGGAATAATAGTGCCATTTGTCGCTGGGCACGAATTCCGGCACGATCATCGAAATGCCCATGGCGGTGAGGATCATCACGCCGTAGGTCTTGCCGGAATTGTCGTTATAGGGCTGTTCGCCGTGCTTGAGGCCGCCGAGTAGGGCGGCCAGGCCGAGAATGCCGTTGATATCAAGCATCAGGGCCGAGTAGATCGTGTCGCGCACCAGCGTCGGCGAACTCTCCCCGCCCATCATGATGGCGAGGATGATGACTTCGACGGCTACAGCCGAGAGCGTCAGGATCATCGTGCCGTAGGGATCGCCAACCTTGACGGCGAGCAGTTCGGCGTGATGGGCAACACGGATCGAGGCGAGCACGATGGTGCCGACCAGGGCGACGGCGGCAATCAGCGCGACGCCGCGCCCCATCCCGATCACTGCGTGTTCCAAGAGATAGGCGAGCACTGCAACGGCAAGTGCGGCGACCAGAAACTTTTCCTCTTTAAAGCGTGACGCGATCCCCAAGCCTCAGCTCCTATTCCGATTCATGCGTTTTATCTAAGTCGCTGATTTCGCGTATCAAGCAAGCCCCGGTGGAGTGCCATTTGCAGTCTTCGGCGTTTAATGGAATACTGAACGTTATCGGGGCCGGAAAGCAGATCGCGGCGTCCTCGAATTCTCGTCAAGCGGCCGCGATGATCCGGATCCTGTCCGGAAGCGTGCGAATGCGCAACAAGAAGATGAGGAGACGGATGCATGATCAAGGTGGTCTACGAAGTCGTGCCGCATGACGGCGGCTGGGCCTACAGGCTGGGAGGTGTCTATTCCGAGGCATTCCCGACCCATGCCGAGGCGCTCGAAGCTGCGCGCATAGTCGCGGCCGAACAGCAGGTCGGCGGCGATTCCGCCGAGATCAGTTGGCAGGACGAGAACGGCAAATGGCATGAGGAATATGCCGAGGGCGGCGACCGGCCGGAAACCGAAGTGGTGGACGGCCTGTGGAAGGACCGTACGGCCGAAGCCTCGCAAGGCATTTGAAGCTAAGCATCGCCCGTCAATGCCCACGCGACGATCGCATCGACGAATTCGCGCTTATGCGCAGTGTAGCGGTCGCCGTCCATCCTGAATTCGGCTGCCAGCCTGCGTTTGAGCGCGGCATAATCGGCCGCCGCTTGCGGATGCGCGATGAGATAATCCCGGAAAGCCAGCCTGTTTCGATGCGTGCCGTTACCTTCAGGGCAAAGATAGACCCGTTCCGCCGGCGCTGAACCTTTCGATAGAAACGCCCAGACCTCGTCGTCATAGCGGTTGCCGCGTGGCTCGTAGCCTTCTGCCAGGAGCACGCGTGTGGCGCCCTCGATATGCCCGAGGCCGGGAAGAACGATGTCGATATCGATAAGCGGCTTGGCTGTCATGCCCGGTATGGACGTGCTGCCGATGTGATCGATGGAGAGCGCCTGCGGCAGCAAGGCCAGCAGCCTGTCGCGGATGCGCTGGAAGGCTTGCGGCCATTGCGGATCGTGAGGCACGAGTTCAACCGGGCTGTGCGTTATCATTTCCATCCCGCTGGGGTGCTCGACGCGTTAAGGAGGCTCTATCGCTTCGAAATTTGCGCATGATTCTTTCCGAAAATCGATTCTGATCTCGCGATTATGCGCTGGTCGAATATCGGTGATAGTCCTGAAGCCCCCTGACCAATACATCAAAGGTGGCGCGGCAGCGCGGCGAAGACTTCAGGCTCTCGTGCATCGCCACCCACGTGCCGAGCGGTATGCTGAAGGCTTTAGGCAGGATGTGAACAAGGTCGGGATTTTCACGCGCGAGCCCTGTCTGGCAGATGCCGATGCCAACGCCAGCACGGATCGCCGAAAGTTGGGCGAGGTTGCTGTCGGAGCGGAAGACGAACTCGATGCCAGGCACCGCATAACGTTTCATCACCATGCGGACATAGGCCGTCTGCCGGTCGAAGCCGATGAGCCGGTGGTTTGCGAGGTCAGCCAGGGTCTGCGGAATGCCGTATCGTTCGAGATAGCGGCGATGGGCGTGAAAGCCGAGCGGGATATCGCCGATGCGGCGCACGACGAGCGCACCCTGCTGTGGCTCGGCCATGCGCACGGCGATATCGGCCGCGCGGTTCACCAGGTCCTCGATCGTATCGGAAGCCGAGAGCTCGATTTGAAGTTCCGGATAAATCTCCTGCAGCGGTCCGAGAATCCCGGGCAGCACTTCGACGGCGATGACCTCGCTGGCGCTGATCCTGACCGTTCCCGCCACGTGATCGCGCTGGCCGGATGCGGTGCGCAAAAGGGCGGCGGTGGTTGCCGCCAGCGTTTCGGCATAGGGCTTCAGTGCCAATGCGGCGTCGGTCGGCAGCAGCCCGTTCGGTGAGCGGGTGAAGAGTTCGGCGCCGATTGCCAGTTCCAGAGCATCGACATGGCGGCCTATGGTCGGTTGAGTCAACCCCAGTTCGCGGGCGGCGGCCGAAAGCGACCCCTGCTGGAGCACGGTCAGGAAACTGCGGTAGAAATCCCAACTCGGTTCGACATTCATATATTTATGTATAGCTGATGCATTTATTTCGTCAATTTCGTTTACGCCATTCTGGTGGCATGATCCTCTCATCCGATCGAAGGAGATGATTGTCATGAACAGCGAAATGAATAGGACGGCCCTCGTTCTCGGCGCCACCGGCGGTATCGGCGGCGCGGTTGCCCGCAAGCTGCTTGCGCGCGGCTGGCGCATCCGGGCGCTGAACCGCGGCGCAGCCAAGGCGTCGAGCAGCGAGCCGGCTTTCGAATGGGTGCAGGGCGATGCGATGAATGCCGGTGACGTCCTGAGGGCGGCTGAAGGCGTCGGCCTGATCGTCCATGCCGTCAATCCTCCCGGTTATCGCGACTGGGAAACGCTGGTGCTGCCGATGCTCGACAATACCATCGCCGCTGCTCGCGCCGTCGGCGTGCGCATCGTGCTGCCGGGCAACGTCTATAATTTTGGTCCCGATGCCCTGTCGGCGCCGACGGAAGAAAGCCCGCAGAATCCGGTGACGAAGAAAGGGGCGATCCGCGTCGAAATGGAGAAGCGGCTGAAGGCCGCGTCGCAGTCCGGCGCCGGCGCCATCATCGTCAGGGCAGGGGATTTCTTCGGTCCAGGCACGACGGCCAATAGCTGGTTTTCGTCCGGTCTCGTGACCCCAGGCAAGCCGGTCGGTACGATCAGGAACCCGGCACGGCGCGGCATCGGTCATCAATGGGCTTACCTGCCAGACATGGCAGAAACCATTGCCCAACTCGTCGAGCGGGCCGACCGGCTGCCGGCTTTCGCCGTCTATCACATGGAGGGCTTCTGGGATGCGGACGGCATGCAGATGGCCGAAGCGATCAAGCGCGTCGTCGGCGGTAAGGCGAAGATCGGCAACTTCCCCTGGTGGATCGTGCCACTTGCCGCTCCTTTCGTTCCTGTGATGCGGGAGATCAAGGAAATGCGCTATCTCTGGAAGGTGCCGGTGCGGATGCGGAATACCAGGCTTACGGCCGAACTCGGCAGGGAACCGCAGACGCCGATCGACGAGGCGGTCAGGGCTTCGCTCGTGGCGCTTGGCTGCCTGCCCGAACCGCACCGTCAAGCCGCAGCCGCCCTTATCGGGCATCCGTCGCAGAACGCCGGTTAGCTCTCGAGTTCGGCCAGCGCGATCCGGGCGACCGTCAGGGCCGTTTCTGCCTGCTGAATATTCGGATCACCGAGGAACCAGGCGGCGGAAAGACCGGAATAGGCGGCGATCCATTGCAGCAGCCGCTTCGGCTCCAGTTTCGCCTCTGCTGAGACGATGGCGAGCTGGCGGCGTAAACGGGCGGTATCGGTGATGACAGGCAGTTCCTCGTTGGCGAAGATATTGGCGAAATCGAAGCCGCGCTCGCCATGGAGCCGCTTCGGATCGATTGCCAGCCAGCCGCGTGCCTCGAAATCGAGGATATTGTCGTGGTGGATGTCGCCGTGGAGGATGGTGACATCACGCTGATCGGCAAGGAGGGCGTTGGCGATCGCCGAGCAATCGGCAAGCGTGCCGCCATGCTTGCCTGCTGCCGGCTCCAGATCGCGGAACCAGCGAGTAAGGGGGATGGGATCGGGAAGCTGTTTTTTGCGCGGCGCATGCAGCCGTGCCGCCGTCGCGCAGAGGATGCGACTTGCCTCATCGTCCTCGCCGTTCATCGCCATGGCAAGCAGCGAGCGTTTTCCCGTCGCCCTTTCGAGCAGCACGGCATCGCCCTCCTGGGCATAGACATAGGCTGCGCCGTCACCGTCCCACCATTGCATCAGAAGCGCGCCGTATCGTTCGTCGATATCGGCCGCCACTTTCAGCATGGCAGGCCTGTCCTGCCAGAGGACCGGCAGGAGGCGGCTGGAGTGGGTGATGATAGGCTCGCCGTCTGCTATCAGCGACCAGCGATTAAGATAGGGAGCAAACATGGCGGCACCCTACAAAAACACGTCGAAGATGGAAATCCCGCCTTTCGGCGGGATTCGCGTTCGCGTGAAGGTCAGGCAACCTTTTCGAGAATGGGATAGTCGATATAGCCCTTGCCGGTGCCGCCATAGAAGGTCGACTGGTCGGGCGTGTTGAGCGGTAGGTTGTGTTCCAGGCGCTCGACGAGATCGGGATTGGCGATGAAAGGCTTGCCGAAGGCGACGAGATCGGCGCGGCCGCTTTCGACGGCGTCGATCGCCAGATCGCGATCGTAGCCGTTGTTGACCATCCAGTCGGCCTTGCCGCCGGCCTTTTCATAAGTCTGGCACAGCGCCTTGTAATCGAAGGAGGGATTGTCGCCCTGCTTGTAGTCGCGGTCGCCGCCGGTCTGGCCTTCGATGACATGGATATAGGCGAGGTCGTATTTCGCCAGTCCTTCGACGACATTTGCGAAGGTCGCCTGCGGATTGGAATCGTAGCTTTCGCCGGACGGTGTCACCGGCGAGATGCGGATCGCCGTGCGGCTGGCGCCAATTTCCTTGACCACGGCATCGACGACTTCGAAGGTCAGACGGGTGCGGTTTTCGATCGAACCGCCATATGCATCCGTACGGTCATTGACGCCGTCGCGGATGAACTGGTCGAGCAGGTAACCGTTGGCGCCGTGGATCTCGACACCGTCGAAGCCGGCGTCGATCGCCGCCCGGGCAGCCTTGCGGTAATCCTCGATGATGCCGGGGATTTCGGCGGTTTCGAGCGCGCGTGGTTCGGAAGTGTCAGCAAAGCTGCCGGTGCCGTCGGCATTGACCAGATAGGTCTTGGCCTTGGCGACGCGGTTGGTCGATGAAACCGGCTTGCCGTCGTTCGGCTGCAACGTCGTGTGCGAGATGCGGCCGACATGCCACATCTGGACGACGATCTTGCCGCCGGCTGCGTGAACGGCGTCGGTCACGCGCTTCCAGCCGTCGAGAGCCTCTTTGCTGTAGAGACCAGGCACGTTAGCATAACCCTGGCCCTGATGGGTGATCGCGGTTGCTTCGGTGATGATCAGGCCTGATGTGGCGCGCTGGCGGTAATATTCGACGTTGAGGTCGTTGGGGATCGCGCCCGGCGAGCGGTTACGGGTGAGTGGCGCCATGACGATGCGGTTCTTGACGGATATGTCGCCGACTTTCGTGGGTTCGAAAAGCTTGGCCATGATGGTCCTTTCTTTTGCGGGAGGATCACTCGGCAGGGGCGAGGGCGGCCCGCCCCCTGGCGGAGAGATAGGTGAGTGCCGTGGCGCCGAGGCCGATCATGGCCATCAAGGCCGCGGCGAGCGGAACGCGGGTCAGATCGAAACCGGCGTCGATGACCAGGCCGCCCACCCAGGCGCCGAGCGCATTGCCGGTGTTGAAGGCGCCGATATTGATTGTTGAAACCAGGTTCGGGGCATCTTTGCCGAAGCCGACGACGCCGACCTGAAGTGCCGGCACGGCGGCAAAGCTTGCCATCGCCCAAAGGAAGAGGGTGATTTCAGCCGAGATGAAGAAGCGGCTCGTATAGCTGAAGGCGATCGAGGTGATGGCGATTGCGGCGAAGACGCCGGCAAGCGTCGCGCCGAGCCGCCAGTCGGCAAGCTTGCCGCCGACGAGGTTGCCGATGGTCAGCCCGAGGCCGATCAGGAACAGCGTCCAGGTGACGCCTTCCGGCGAAACGCCGGTGACGTCGCGCAGCAGCGGCGCGATATAGGTGAAGAGGGCGAACATAGAGGCGGCGAAGAAGACGGTGGTGGAGAGTGCCAGCCACAGACCGACATTCCTGAGTGCTGCGATCTCGCGCAGGATGCTGCCGTTTTCTTGCTGCTTGTCCCTGGGCAGGATGGCGATCAGGCCGAGAATGGTGAAGATACCGATGACGGTGACGACGCCGAAGGTGGCGCGCCAGCCATATGCCTGGCCTATCGCGGTGCCGAGCGGCACGCCGAGAACATTGGCGAGCGTCAGGCCAGTGAACATCAGCGCGACGGCGCGGGCTTTGCGGTCTTCGGCGACGAGGCCGGCGGCGACCACCGATCCGATACCGAAGAAGGCGCCGTGGCAGAGTGCTGTCACGACACGGGCGATCATCAGCACCCAGTAGTCGCTCGCCAGAGCGCACAGCAGGTTGCCGGCGATGAAGAAGGCCATCAGCGCAATCAGGGCGGTACGGCGCTTCAACTTCGCAGTCGAAATCGCCATCACAGGGGCGCCGATCGCGACCGCCAGGGCATAGCCGGTCACCAGCCATCCGGCCTGCGGAATGCTGACCGAGAGATCGGCGGCGACCTCCGGCAACAGACCCATGATGACGAATTCGGTGGTGCCTATCGCAAATGAGCTCAAGGCAAGAACGAGGAGGGCGAGGGGCATTCTAAAGATCCTGCGTCAGTTGCTTGAGGAAGGCGGCGATGGTTTCTTCGTTGCGCTTATAAAAGATCCACTGGCCGACGCGTTTGGTGGTGACGAGGCCGGCGCGATGCAGCGTGCCGAGATGGGCCGAGACCGTCGACTGCGACAGGCCGCAGCGCTCGAACTGGCTGGCGCAGACGCCCATTTCGAAAGGATGCTCCTGCGAGGGGAAATGCTCCTCGGGATTTTTCAGCCAGTTGAGAATGTCCATCCGGGCGGGATGGGCGAGCGCCTTGATAATTTCGTCTTTGTCCATCGTCGTTCGCCGAACTATAAATCGTGTCTGACCGATATATCGATCGTCAGGCTTCGATATGCAAATCACGGAGGCGTGAGGCTGCGGTGTTTGGTTAGTGCGCAAATTTTGGGCAAAAAAAGAGGGCCACCGGAAGACCAGGGCCCTTGTAATTGTGAAGGTCAAAAACCTCCAGAGGGGAACAGCTAATGCGGTGGTACTGGGAGAGAAACCACAAGATGCATCAGCTGAGGTAAATATGGTGCTTCCTTGAGCAGGTTTCAATGCTTTTTTGTGCATGTCTGCTATGCGCCGCACAATTTTTTTGCGATGCGGCATTTATCGAGGAAGTAAGGGCAAAAAAAGAGGGCCACTGGAAAACCAGGGCCCTTATAAGTGTGAAGGTCAAAAACCTCCAGAGGGGAACAGCTAATGCGGTGGAACTGGGAGGAAAAGCCACCATGTGCATCAGCTATGTGCGATATGGTGGTTTAATGGGCAAACGGCAACCCTCATTTGTGCATGCCAGTCATGCACGTTCTGCATAGTCGGCAATTCATCAATAAAACCAGGTTTAAAAGTTCCAGTTTCTGGCCTTGCTGACGATGAAATCGCGGAAGGCTTTCAGCTTGGCGGCGTTCTTTATCTCGTCGGGATAGCAGAAATAGGTGTCGAAGGAGGGTACGTCGGCATTGATCGCCAGCTGAATCAGGCCTGGGTCGCGGCCGACGATGTAATCCGGCAGGCAGGCGACGCCGATGCCGAGCAGGGCGGCGCGCTTGATCGAGGTCTGGCTGTTGATCTGCAGATGCGGAATACGCTTGTTGTCGGATGAGCGGCCGGCGACCTCAAGCCAGTTGACATCGAGCAGGTAACTCGGCGCCGGCTCACCGAAAGTGATGATGCGGTGATTGTCGAGATCCTCGACCTTCTGCGGTTCGCCGTGGCGGTTGATGTAGGACGGGGCCGCATAGACATGCATGTGCACGGTGAAGAGCTTGCGCTGGATGAGGTCGGACTGTTGCGGCTGGCGCAGGCGGATCGCGCAGTCGGCATGACGCATGTTCACATCCACTTCCTCATTGTCGAGGATCAGCTGGATCTGCACATCGGGATAAAGCTGCAGGAATTCCTGGATCTTGTCGGTCAGCCAGCCCTGGCCGAGACCGACCGTCGTGGTGACGCGCAGTTTGCCAGACGGGGTTTCCGTCGTTTCGGTAAGCTGCATCTTCACGGTTTCGAGCTTCAGCAGCACGTCATGGGCGGTGCGGTAAAGCAGCTCGCCCTGTTCCGTCAGAATCAGGCCGCGCGCATGGCGGTGAAACAGCTTGGTGCCGACATCGTGCTCCAGCGCGCTGACCTGGCGGCTGATGGCGGATTGGGACAGATGCAGTTTATCCGCCGCATGCGTGAACGAACCCGCCTCGGCAGCTGCGTGAAAAATACGCAGCTTGTCCCAATCCAATGGCATTCCCCCACCCCTCATGCCGATCTTACTCCGCGGCCACGGCGACGGGCATGTGGCCCGTCAGATATCGCTCGGCTTCAAGCGCTGCCATGCACCCCAGGCCGGCGGCAGTGATCGCCTGGCGGAACGTGTCATCCGTCACGTCGCCCGCGGCATAGACGCCGTCCAGGCTGGTTGCAGTCGAATCCGGCGCGGTCCAGAGATAACCATTGTCCTTCAGCTTCAGCTTGTCTTTGAAGAGCTCGGTTGCCGGCGCATGGCCGATGGCGACGAAGACGCCATCGATCACCATGTCGGTGATCGTGCCGGTTCTGACGTCGCGCAGGCGCGCGCCGGATACGGATTGCGGCATCGGCGGCTTGGCCGGAGTGCCTGTTATCTCGGCCACTTCGGTATTCCAGAGGACCTTGACATTGTCCTTGGAGAAAAGGCGCTCCTGCAGGATCTTCTCGGCTCGGAAGAAGTCGCGGCGGTGCACTAATGTGACCGACTTGGCGATGTTGGAGAGATAGAGCGCCTCTTCGACGGCGCTGTTGCCGCCGCCAACCACGATCACATCCTTGTTGCGATAGAAGAAACCGTCGCAGGTGGCGCAGGCCGAAACGCCGAAGCCCTGGAAATGCTGCTCGCTCTCGATGCCGAGCCACTTGGCCTTGGCGCCGGTGGCGATGATCAGCGTATCGGCGGTCCAGACCTGGCCGCTGTCGGTGCGGGCGACGAAAGGACGCTGATTCATGTCGACTTCGGTCACGAGGTCGTTGACGATCTCGGCGCCGACATGTTTTGCCTGCTGCAGCATCTGTTCCATCAACCAGGGACCCTGGATTGGATCGGCAAAGCCCGGATAGTTCTCGACATCGGTGGTGATCATCAACTGGCCGCCCTGTTCGAGACCGGCGATCAAAACCGGTTTCAGCATGGCGCGCGCGGCATAGACCGCGGCGGTATAGCCCGCAGGTCCGGAACCGATGATGAGCACCTTCGTATGGCGGGCGGGCATGTCATTTCCTTTCGACTGGCAGGAGGGCGGCGGCTAAATAGCGATTGCGGCCGTTTCGCGTCCCTGCGCCATTTATGAACGTCCAATGCTTTTATTCAAGGGCAGCCTTGCGTTACCAACAAGGCAAATCGCCCGGATGTGCAAGAATCCGTTAGCGGCGTGAAACTTTCTTGCGTATTCCGCGGCTTTATATAGAAGCTCCCCGCGGAGAATTAAAGAAAGGCAATGATGTGGGTCGTGCGGAACTCGACGTCATCGACATAAAGATCCTCCGGGAGCTGCAGGCCGACGGCCGCATGACCAATGTGGAGCTTGCCGATCGCGTCGGCATCTCGGCGCCGCCTTGCCTGCGCCGGGTGCGCAAGCTCGAGGAAGCCGGTATCATCGAGGGCTACCACGCGATGCTAAACAGCCCGAAGCTTGGCTTCGACCTCGTCGCTTTCTGCATGGTCGGCCTCAAGCACCAGTCGGAGGGAAATCTCAAAGCCTTCGCCGCTGCCACCGCCGAATGGCCGCTGGTGCGCCAGGCCTGGATGGTTTCCGGCGACAGCGATTTCCTGCTGCATTGCGTGGCGGAGAATCTCACCCGCTTCCAGGATTTCGTTATCGAGGTGCTGACGGCGAACGAACATGTCGATACCGTGCGCACCATGCTGACGATCCGGCAGGTGAAGAAGCTGGGACTGGTGGAAGTCTAAAGCCACTCGGCAGATAGACCGTCATCGCCAACTACTTGCGCGAGATATAGCCGCCCCGGTTGATGCCGTGGCGCTGAAGTTTGTCATAAAACGTCTTTCTCGGAATGCCGAGCGCCTCGATGGTGCGGCGGACGTCGCCGTCATTGGCCGACAGCGCGTCGCGAATGATCTCCGCCTCGTAGCGTTCCAGCCGTTCGGGAAGCGTCGCATCCGTTGGCTGCGGAGGGACCGCTGCCGCTCCGCAGCCTTCCACCCCAAGCACCACGCGTTCGGCATAATGCGAGAGCTCGCGGACATTGCCCGGCCATGTGTGCGAGGCGAGATGCCGCCGCACGTCGGGTGAAAGCGGCGGGACATCGCGACGGAAGCGCTCCGCGGCGCGAGCGGCGAAGTGGGAAAACAGCAGCGGAATATCGTCGCGACGTTCTCTCAGCGGCGGAATGGAGATCGTCACGACATTCAGCCTGTAATAGAGATCCTCGCGAAAATCGCCGCGCACCGAGGGATCCCCGAGGTCGATCTTCGCAGCCGCGACGACGCGAAGATCGACGGGGCGCACCTCATTGGTGCCGAGCGGCGTGATCTCTCGCATCTCCAGTACCCTCAGCATCTTCACCTGCGTGGCGGCCGGCATGCTTTCGATTTCGTCGAGGAAAAGCGTGCCGCCGCTTGCGTGTTCGATGCGGCCCGTGCGGCGCTTCTGAGCGCCGGTAAAGGCGCCGGCCTCGTGGCCGAACAGCTCACTTTCGATGACGGTTTCGGGCAGGGCGCCACAGTTCAGCGCCACGAAATTGCCCTTCCGACGGTGGCTCCATTGATGCAGGATCTGGGCAACCACTTCCTTGCCGCTGCCCGTTTCGCCGGCGACGAGCACATCCACATCGGTATCGGCGATGTGCCGAAGGATGTTTCTGAGGTTTTCCATGACAGGCGTCTGGCCGATCAGCGGCAAATTCTCCTGCGCATCTTCGGCTGCCTTCCGCAGCATGCGGTTTTCCAGAACAAGCCGCCGCTTCTCGCTTGCGCGACGCACGCTCTGCACGAGCCGATCGGCTGCGAAGGGCTTGGCGATGAAATCATAGGCGCCGTCCTGGATCGCCTGAACGGCCATGGGAATATCGCCGTGGCCGGTCATAAGGATCACCGGTAGGTCGACATCCATGCCTTGCAGCGTGGCGAAGAGCTGCAGTCCGTCGATCTCCGGCATGCGGATATCGGTGACGACGGGGCCGGCAAAGTCCGCCGGCAGATCCGCCAGCGCGGCTTTCGCACCATCATAGGCGGAAACGGAGAATCCGGCGAGTTCGAGCGTCTGCGCGGTGGCGCGGCGCAGATCTTTGTCGTCGTCGATCAGCGCAACGGGCATAAGTGTGTCCATGACCTCAAGCCTTCCTCAACTGAACGATGAACCGGGTTCCGTCGCTGTCGCTTGCAACCTCCATCCGGCCACCATAGTCGCCGACGATATCCTTGGAGATGACGAGGCCAAGGCCGAGACCGCTTTCCTTCGAGGTATTGAACGGCGTGAACAAGCCTTTGCGAATATCAGGCGGAATACCGGGGCCGTTGTCGGCGACCGTTACCGTTACCATCCCTGCATCGGTTGATGTTCTGATCTCGACGCGCCCCTCTCCGGCCTTCGGCGCCACCGCCTCCAGGGCGTTCTGAAGCAGGTTGATGAGCACCTGCTCGAGACGAATCCGGTTTCCCATCACCTGCAGTTCGTCGGGCGGCAGGTCGATGTCGAGCGTATCCATGCGGCCGGCAAACCGGCTGCGCAACAGCATCACCGCCCCCTCGATGACGTCTTTCAGTCCGGTTGGTTCAGCGCTGCCACGGCCTTTGCGAGCAAAGGTCTTCAGCTCCTCGGTGATCGAACCGATGCGCTCCGTCAGAGCCGCGATGCTTTCGAGATTTTCGCCGGCAGGCGCCGTCTGGCCGCGATCGAGGAAGGTGCGGGCGTTATCCGCATAGGCACGGATGGTCGCCACTGGCTGGTTAATCTCATGAGCGACGCCGGCGGCCACCTGACCCAGAATGGCCAGCCGGTTGGCCTGCACCAGATCCTGTTGTACGGCCTGCAGCTTCTGCTCCGTGCTCTTGTGGCCGATGATTTCAGCCTGCAGCCGATCCCGCGCCTGGCTGAGATCCAGTGTGCGCTCGCTCACACGCCGTTCCAGTTCCTCTCGAGCTTGCTGTTCGCGGGAGATGCGCTGGGTGATCACATGGCGACGGCGCAACAGGAAGGCTGCTCCGGCCAGCAGTGGCAAGAGCATGAGCAAGGCCAGCATGCGGGCTTCGCGAATCCCCGCATCGACGGACGGCCCTAGCGCCACGAGATGCTGCAAATGCCATCCGGTCGCCGGCACCGACGTTGCGACATCGAGAAACCTGGTTTTCCCGGCATCGCCGGGCATGACGATCTCGACGACATCGAGCCCTTCGCCGAGGTTTCGAACCATGTCGAGAGGCAGGGGTTGAAGTGGCGCAGCGCCGAATTGAAGGCTTTCGCGGATCGCCGTCAGCCGGTCTTCGGCGATCCGGCCGATCGTCATGAACCGCCATGACGGAAGACTGGTGATGAGGACAATGCCGCGCTCGTCAACGACGTAGGATGGGGTCCCCGAGGCGTTCCAATCCGCCTCGACGTCGTCGAATTCGACCTTGACCACGACGACACCCAGCAGGCCATTGCTGCCCGAAATCCGCTGGGAGATATAGAGACCCGGTTTCTTGCTGACCGTGCCGAGCGCGAAGTGCTCGGCCCATCCTCGTTCGACCGCCCCCTGAAAGTACTCCCGGAATCGGTAGTCGTTGCCGACGAAGCTCGTCGGCTCGCGCCAGTTGCTGGCCGAAACCGCCATGCCGTCCTTGTCGATGACATAGATGACGGCGGCCCTCGTGCCCGCTGCCAGCATTTCCAGCTTCTGACTGAGCCGGTCGAACGTGCCGACATCGCTGCCTGCCAGTGCCGCGGCGAGTGCGGTATCCTGTGACAGCACGAAGGGAAGCGCCCGGTATTTTTCGAGAACCGTGCGCAGCAAAGCCGCATTCAGCCTCGCATCCATGCGGGCCTGTTCCTCGAGGGCAGCCTCCGCCCGGTGCCGGCCGATCTCGCCGCTGGCCCACAGGCTTGCGACGACAGCGACGAGGGCGAGCACGGCATAGGCCCACGACATCCGGCGGATGCGGTGTTGCACGGGTAGGGAAGGCCACAATTTCTGCGACACGGACATGGCGGATTTGTGCATTTTTCTGCACGAAACGCAAATGGATTTGTGCGGATTTCCGCATTGCTTAATTAACCCATCAGCAGTCCCGTAAATTTTTCCTTAATAAATTCAATCCGTTGAAGAGGCGGCTTAAAACTGGCACGCCGATTGCGAAGGAGGTGGCAACAACGGCTGAGCTGTTGGACTTGAAGCGAACGGCTCGGGAGGCCGGAGTTCGTTCCGGACGAGCCATTAGGAGGACATCATGATCGCAGCACCACTCGATGCAGTCGCAGGCAGCAAGGGCAAGAAGCCCTTTTATAGCCATCTTTACGTTCAGGTTCTCGTGGCCATCGCTGCGGGTATCCTTCTCGGCCATTTCTATCCCGAATTCGGCACCCAGCTGAAGCCGCTCGGCGATGCCTTCATCAAGCTCGTCAAGATGATCATCGCACCGGTCATCTTCCTGACGGTTGCGACCGGCATTGCCGGCATGAGCGACCTGCAGAAGGTCGGCCGCGTCGCCGGTAAGGCGATGCTTTACTTCCTGACATTCTCGACATTGGCGCTCATCATTGGCCTGATCGTCGCCAATGTCGTCCAGCCCGGCGCCGGCATGAACATCGATCCTGCCTCGCTGGATCCGGCCGCCGTCGCCGGCTACGCTGCAAAGGCGCATGAGCAGAGCATCGTCGGTTTCCTGACCAACATCATCCCGACCACGATCGTCGGTGCCTTTGCCGATGGCGATATTCTGCAGGTGCTGTTCTTCTCGGTGCTCTTCGGCATCGCGCTCGCCATGGTCGGCGAAAAGAGCGAACCGGTCGTCAATTTCCTCAATGCCCTGACGGCGCCCGTGTTCAAGCTCGTCGCCATCCTGATGAAGGCTGCCCCCATCGGTGCCTTCGGCGCCATGGCATTCACCATCGGCAAGTACGGCGTCGGATCGATTGCCAATCTCGCCATGCTGATCGGCACCTTCTACCTCACCTCTCTGCTCTTCGTCCTCGTCGTTCTCGGCGCCGTCGCCCGTTACAACGGCTTCTCGATCGTGGCGCTGCTGCGCTACATCAAGGAAGAACTGCTGTTGGTCCTCGGCACCTCGTCTTCGGAGGCCGCACTTCCGGGGCTGATGAACAAGATGGAAAAGGCCGGCTGCAAGCGCTCGGTCGTCGGCCTCGTCATTCCGACAGGCTATTCCTTCAATCTCGACGGCACCAACATCTACATGACGCTGGCGGCCCTGTTCATTGCCCAGGCAACCGGCATCCATCTCTCCTGGGGTGACCAGATCCTGCTGCTCTTGGTGGCGATGCTGAGCTCCAAGGGTGCCGCAGGCATCACCGGCGCGGGCTTCATCACGCTTGCCGCAACGCTCTCCGTCGTTCCCTCCGTGCCGGTCGCCGGCATGGCGCTCATCCTCGGCATCGACCGCTTCATGTCGGAATGCCGGGCGCTGACCAACCTCGTCGGCAATGCGGTTGCGACGATCGTCGTGGCACGTTGGGAAAATGAGCTGGATACGGCACAGCTTGCTGCGGCACTGGGCGGCCAGACCGGAGAGGATACTTCGGCTGCGGGGCTGCAGCCGGCCGAATAGTCAGCCGCTATTCCCTTATCCTTAGAATCCCTGCAGCGGCCCGTCATCCAACGGGCCGTTTCTCTTTTCTGCCTCAGCTGCGATTGTCGCCGAGAAGGCTGTTGTAAACGGCGCCGATCGCACTTGCTTCCTTCTCCAGCGCGAAATTCGCCCTGACATGCCGCAGCGCATTCTCGCCATGGGCGACTGCCAGAGCGGGATCGGCGATATAGGGCGCGATTGCCCGCGTCAGCGCCTCGCCATCGCCGGCGGCGACGACCGAGCCCGTCTCGCCCGTGACGATGAGTTCGGCATAGGCGCCGGCGTCCGATGCCACCACCGCGGTCCGCGAGGCCATGGCTTCGAGCGGCGTCAGGCCGAAGCCTTCGTTGCGAGAGGGGGCGACGTAAAGCGTCAGGCGGCGATACCAGACCTTGATGTCAGGCACTTCGCCGAGGAAGAGGATACGGTCGTTCAGCCCGGCGGCGGCGACATCCGCCTTGAGTTTGTCTGCGAATGCCACGTGCTCCGCCGTCACGCGGCCGGCGACGACCGCCGTCCATTCGGGATGCCGCGGCAGCAGTTCGATCATCGACTTGACGAAAAGGTCGGTGCCCTTCTGATGGCGCACGCGGCCGAAACAGCCGACGAGATAGCGGCCGGGCAGGCCGGTGGCGGCGATGCCGTCCTCGGCGGTCTCCGGCGGATGGAACAAGGCGAGGTCGACGCCGTGCTGGATGACCGTGTGCGGCACCTCCAGGAACGAGCCGGATCGATCGCTGGTCGCGATGACAGCGTCCATGCGACGGATCAGCCATTTCGTATAGGCGGTGTGCCGGCGTTGCGCGGCCGAGGTGAAGAGAAGCTTCAGCGGCATGCGCGTGAGATGGCGAAGCAGGATGCCGACGGCCATCTCGTTGTTGCGGCGCGCGTGCCAGACCCGCTGGCGGCGATGCGCTGGCGGGCGGCAGAGGCCGAGGAGCTGCCGCCACTTCAGTTTCGGCAGGTCCTCGGGCAGGCCGGGGCCGAGTGTCGCGATCTTGATGCCGAGCCGGATCTGGCACGGGATGAGCTGGACGATCGTCGACGTGACGCCGGAGAGCCGGCGCTTGAAATTGGGCGCGATGATCTCGACGTCACGAATATCCAGCAATGGAGGGGTCTCGCGGCTGGCGGGCGATCAGCCCCAGGAAACCTGGAGGATCTCGTAGGCCTTGGACCCGCCCGGTGCGTTGACCTCGATGGAATCGCCGACCTCCTTGCCGATCAGCGCGCGGGCGATCGGCGAGGAGATGGAGATGCGGCCAGCCTTGACGTCGGCTTCCTGGTCGCCGACGATTTGATAGGTTTTTTCTTCGTCGGTGTCCTCATCCATGAGCTTCACCTTGGCGCCGAACTTGATCTTGTCGCCCGACATCTTGGTGAGGTCGATGACCTCGGCGCGCGCCGTCAGGTCTTCCAGCTCGCTGATGCGGCCTTCATTGTGGCTCTGGGCTTCCTTGGCGGCGTGATATTCGGCATTTTCCGAAAGGTCGCCATGAGCACGGGCTTCGGCAATCGCCTCGATGATTCGGGGACGCTCCGTCTGTTGACGCCAGCGCAGCTCTTCCTGCAGCTTGACGAAACCACCCTGTGTCATCGGTACCTTTTCAACCATTTTTCTGTCCTTCTCTCTTCGTGTCCGCAGAGTTGAGCGCTGACACAAAAGAAAACAGGTCCCGAAGGGGAACTTCGGAACCGTGCCACAATCTTAGTCGGACGCTTATAGCAGATCGCCAAGGCCGATTTCCAGAAAATTCGCATGAAAGAAATGCGGCTCGCCCCGATATCAGGTGGTGCGACTTAAAAATGGGCAGAAATCGGACCGTCGTGATTGACTTTGCATATAAGAACATATAGTGAACATACTAATGAAGAAATCGCTCACAGAACGCTTGGCCATCCTTTCCGATGCTGCGAAATATGACGCTTCCTGCGCTTCCAGCGGCACGGTGAAACGTGATTCCCAGGCAAGTGGCGGGCTCGGTTCGACCGAAGGATCCGGCATCTGTCATGCCTATGCCCCGGACGGACGGTGCATTTCGCTTTTGAAAATACTGCTGACCAATTTCTGCATCTACGACTGCGCCTATTGCGTCAATCGCTCGTCGAGCAATGTCGAACGGGCGCGCTTTACGCCCGAGGAGGTCATCTGGCTGACGCTGGAATTTTACCGCCGCAACTATATCGAAGGCCTGTTTCTTTCCTCGGGTATTATTCGATCGTCTGATTACACGATGGAAGAGATGGTCCGCATCGTCCGCGAACTGCGTGTGACCCATAATTTCCGGGGCTATATCCATCTGAAATCGATCCCTGAGGCGTCGCCGCGTCTGATCGAGGAGGCGGGGCTTCATGCCGACAGGCTGTCGCTGAATATCGAGTTGCCGACGGATCACGGCATAACGCGCTTCGCGCCGGAAAAGAAGCCTGCCAATATCCGGCGATCGATGGGAGATCTGAGGCTGAAGATCGAGGCCGCCGGCGAACCGACGTTGCGGACGAAGAAGCGTCAGCGTTTCGTGCCGGCCGGCCAAAGCACGCAGATGATCGTCGGCGCCGATGGGGCGAACGATGCGACGATCCTTGCGACCAGCGGCCGGCTCTACAGCAGCTACGGGCTGAAGCGCGTCTATTATTCCGCTTTCAGCCCAATCCCGGATTCATCGAAAAACCTGCCGCTGATCAAGCCGCCGCTGATGCGCGAGCACCGGCTTTATCAGGCCGATTGGCTCTATCGATTCTACGGTTTCGGCATCGACGAGATCACCGCGAACCAGGCGGGCGGCATGCTCGATCTCAGCCTCGACCCCAAACTTGCCTGGGCGCTCGCCAACCGGGCGGAATTCCCCGTCGATATCAACAGGGCCGAGCGTGAACGGTTGTTGCGCGTGCCCGGTCTCGGCACCAAGACAGTCAGAGCGATCGTTTCGGCCCGACGTTTTCGCCGGTTGCGGTTGGACGATCTTTCGCGGCTCGGCATTTCGATGAAGAAGGTTCAGTCCTTTATCTCGGCGGAAGGCTGGTCGCCGCGCCGATTGATCGAGCGCCCCGACCTTCGCGCCATGTTCGAACCGCAACCTGAACAATTGTCGTTGCTGTGATGCGCCGGGTCGTGCTTGCAGGACGCGGGGAGCTTGCCGAATGGCGTGACGCCGCGCGCGCTTTCGCAGTCGCTGGCATCCTGCCGGAAGAGATCGATTGGCGCGAAAAGGGCGAGGAGGCGGACCTTGCGTTTCAACGCGACGCCATGCCGCCGGCGCCTGTCATGGCACGCAAGCCGATGACGGTGCCGCCCGCCTTCATCGAACTCGCGGAGACAGTTCTCTGCCATTTTGACCCGGCGCGTTTTTCCCTGCTTTACCGCCTGCTCTGGCGGCTACAACTGGACCGGCAATTACTTGAAGTGGCTTCCGACGAGGACGTCGCCCGTGCCAGGCTGATGGCGAAAAACGTTCGACGCGACGCGCATAAGATGACGGCCTTCGTCCGCTTCAAAGAGATCGATGCGGTATCGGCGGGCCGTCGAAAATTCCTCGCCTGGTTCGAGCCAGATCACCATATCGTCAGGCGCACAGCGCCCTTCTTCCAACGGCGCTTCACCGACATGGACTGGCTGATCGCGACGCCCAAGGGATCGGCCGCGTGGGACGGCGAGCGGCTGACGATGAGCGACGAACCGTGTGAAAAACCCAATCTCACAGATGCTACCGATGACCTCTGGCGCACTTACTACGCCAGCATTTTCAATCCGGCGCGGTTGAAGTTGAAGGCGATGCAAGCGGAGATGCCGAAAAAATACTGGAAGAACCTGCCGGAAGCCGATCTCATCCCTGGGCTAATTGCATCGGCGGAGAGCAAGGTGCGGGCCATGGCCGCCCGGGAGGCGACCCAATCGTTGCCCTTTCACGATCGCCTGCAGGAAGCCGCGCGCAGCATTCCAGCTGAACCCGAAGCGCCGGCGGGCACGCTGGAAGCGCTGGGCTCGGAAGCTGCCGCCTGCACCCGCTGTCCGCTTCATGCGAAGGCGACGCAAACCGTATTCGGGGAGGGGCCGCGCGATGCCGAGGTGATGTTCGTCGGTGAACAACCGGGCGACCAGGAGGATATATCAGGGCGGCCCTTCGTCGGTCCCGCCGGCAGGCTTCTCGATCAAGTGATCACTGAAGCGGGCATCGACCGCTCAACGCTTTACGTCACCAATGCCGTCAAGCATTTCAAATATGAGCCGCGTGGCAAGCGTCGCATCCATCAGAAGCCCAATATGGGCGAGGTGAAGCATTGCCGCTGGTGGCTCAATCTGGAGATGGCGCTGATCAAACCGAAGCTGGTGGTTGCTATGGGGGCGACGGCGCTTGCGGCGCTGACCGATGCGAAACAGCGGCTGCAGGATGTCAGGGGGAAAGCGATCGCGATCGACGAGCAGCGAACGCTCTTCGTGACGGTGCATCCATCCTATCTGCTGCGTATTCCCGACGAGCGGCTGAAAGCGGAGGAACTGGCACGATTTCGCGAAGATATGCTGACAATTCACCGCCTTATTCTGAAGGCTGCATAAACTGATTCAATGGCAAGGCTGGCGCCATCGCTCATCGAGCGATGGCGTTCCGCATCTCAGGCGAAATAGCTCTGCAGCGGGCGCACTTCCAGATTGCCGGCTTTCAGCGCCTTGATTGCCTGGGCGGCGGCCTCGGCGCCTGCCATCGTCGTGTAGTAGGGCACCTTCTGCATCAGCGTCGCACGGCGCAGCGACTTGGAATCCGAGATCGCCTTGTTGCCATCGGTGGTGTTGATGACGAGCTGGACCTGGCGGTTGCGGATCGCGTCCTCGATGTGCGGACGGCCTTCGAGCACCTTGTTGATCTTGGTGGCGGTGATACCGTTTTCGGCGAGGAAGCGGGCGGTACCGCCGGTCGCCAGCACTTTGAAGCCCTGTTCGACGAGGATGCTGATCGCCGGCAGCACGCGCGGCTTGTCGGCGTCGCGCACGGAGACGAACACCGTGCCGTCACGCGGCAGCTCGACGCCGGCGCCGAGCTGCGACTTGGCGAAGGCCAGTGCAAAATCAGTATCGAGGCCGATGACTTCACCGGTCGAGCGCATTTCCGGGCCGAGCAGCGTGTCGACGCCGGGGAAACGGGCGAAGGGGAAGACGGCTTCCTTGACAGCGATGTGCTTCAGCTTGCGCGGATCGGGCTTTTCGCCGTAGGCGGCGAAGGTCGCATCGAGTTTTTCGCCGGCCATGACGCGGGCGGCGATCTTGGCGATCGGCGCGCCGATGGTCTTGGCGACGAAGGGCACGGTGCGAGAGGCGCGCGGATTGACTTCGAGAACGTAGACGGTGCCGTCCTTGATGGCGAACTGGACGTTCATCAGGCCGCCGACGTTGAGCGCCTTGGCCATCGCCTTGGCCTGGCGCTCCAGCTCGTCGAGCATCTCGCTGGAGAGCGTGCGCGGCGGCAGCGAGCAGGCGCTGTCACCGGAATGGATGCCGGCTTCCTCGATATGCTCCATGATGCCGGCGACATAGACGTCTGTGCCGTCGGAGAGGCAGTCGACGTCGACTTCGATGGCGTGGCTGAGATAGCTGTCGAAGAGCAGCGGGTTCTTGCCGAGCAGAGTGTTGATCTGGCCGGTCTTGTCGTTCGGGTAGCGCTGCTTGATATCCTCAGGCACCAGTTCAGGCACGGTATCAAGCAGGTAGCTCTGCAACTGGCCTTCCGAATGCAGGATCTGCATGGCGCGGCCGCCAAGCACGTAAGAGGGACGCACGACCAGTGGGAAGCCGATTTCGGTGGCGACCATGCGGGCCTGCTCAACCGAATAGGCGATGCCGTTGTTCGGCTGGTTGAGGTCGAGCTTCATCAACAGCTTCTGGAAGCGGTCGCGGTCCTCGGCAAGGTCGATCATGTCAGGCGCGGTGCCGAGGATCGGGATGCCGTTCTTTTCCAGCGCCTCGGCAAGCTTCAGCGGCGTCTGGCCGCCGAACTGGACGATGACGCCGACGACTTCGCCCTTTTCCTGCTCCGCCCGCAGGATCTCGATCACGTCCTCGGCCGTCAGCGGCTCGAAATAGAGGCGGTCCGAGGTATCGTAATCGGTCGAGACGGTTTCCGGGTTGCAGTTGATCATGATCGCTTCATAACCCGCATCCTTCAGCGCGAAGGCGGCGTGGCAGCAGCAATAGTCGAACTCGATGCCCTGGCCGATGCGGTTCGGACCGCCGCCGAGGATGACGACCTTCTTACGGTCAGAGACTTCAGCCTCGGAGCGGGCGGCGCCGACGAAAGGCGTCTCATAGGTCGAATACATGTAGGCGGTCGGCGAGGCGAATTCGGCGGCACAGGTATCGATGCGCTTGAAGACGGGGCGGACGTTCAGCTTGTTACGGAATTCGGCAACTTCCTTCGGGCGCTTGCCGGTCAGCGTCGCCAGACGCGCGTCGGAAAAGCCCATGGCCTTCAACATGCGCAGGTTGGCGGCATCATCAGGCAGGCCGTGCTCGCGGATCCGGGCTTCCATCTCGACGATATTCTTGAGCTCGGCGATGAACCAGGGATCGATCTTGCAGCCTTCGTGGACTTCGGCCTCGCTCATGCCCTGGCGCAGCGCCTGGGCGACCATGCGCAGGCGATCGGGCGTCGGTGTGCCGATTGCGGCGCGGATAGCGTTCTGGCTGGATTCGCCCTCTTCAAAGCCGGGGATTTCGATCTCGTCGAGGCCGGTCAGGCCGGTTTCCAAGCCACGTAGCGCCTTCTGCAGCGATTCGGCGAAGGTGCGGCCGATCGCCATGACTTCACCGACCGATTTCATCGCGGTCGTCAGCACCGGCGAGGCGCCGGGGAATTTCTCGAAGGCGAAACGCGGAATCTTGGTGACGACGTAGTCGATCGACGGTTCGAAGGAGGCAGGCGTTGCGCCGCCGGTGATGTCGTTATCCAGTTCGTCGAGCGTATAGCCGATCGCCAGCTTGGCGGCGATCTTGGCGATCGGGAAACCGGTGGCCTTGGAGGCTAGCGCCGACGAGCGCGAGACGCGCGGGTTCATTTCGATGACGACGAGACGGCCGTCCTTGGGATTGACGGCGAACTGGACGTTCGAGCCGCCGGTTTCGACCCCGATCTCGCGCAGCACCGCGATCGAGGCGTTGCGCATGATCTGGTATTCCTTGTCCGTCAGCGTCAGCGCCGGCGCGACGGTGATCGAATCGCCGGTATGGACGCCCATCGGGTCGATGTTCTCGATCGAGCAGATGATGATGCAGTTGTCCGCCTTGTCGCGGACGACCTCCATTTCATATTCCTTCCAGCCGAGCACCGATTCCTCGACCAGCACTTCGGTGGTCGGCGAGGCGTCGAGGCCGCCGCCGACGATCTCGAAGAATTCCGAGCGATTGTAGGCGATGCCGCCGCCGGTGCCGCCGAGCGTGAAGGAGGGACGGATGATGGCGGGCAGGCCGACATGGTCGATCGCCTGGGCGGCAATCGCCATGGCATGGCTCATGTAGCGCTGCTTGCGGTCGCTCTCACCGAGGTTCCATTGATTTTCCAGCTCGTCCAGCGCCTTGTCGAGGTCGGATCCCGAGAGGCTTTCACGCAGCTTGACGCGCTCGGCTTCGTGCGTCTTGCGGTCGAGGTCCTTGATGTCGGTGGCATTCGCCAGCATCGAGCGCGGGGTTTCCAGCCCGATACGGGCCATCGCCTCGCGAAACAGCGCGCGGTCCTCGGCCATGTCGATGGCGGCGGGCTTGGCGCCGATCATCTCGACATTGTAGCGGTCGAGCACGCCCATGCGCTTCAGCGAAAGCGCGGTGTTCAGCGCCGTCTGGCCGCCCATGGTCGGCAGCAGCGCATCCGGGCGCTCCTTGGCGATGATCTTGGCGACGACTTCGGGGGTGATCGGCTCGACATAGGTGGCGTCGGCAAGGCCCGGATCGGTCATGATCGTCGCCGGGTTGGAGTTGACGAGGATGACGCGGTAGCCTTCCTCCTTCAGCGCCTTGCAGGCCTGGGTGCCGGAATAGTCGAACTCGCAAGCCTGGCCGATGACGATCGGTCCCGCGCCGATGATAAGGATCGATTTTATGTCTTGGCGCTTCGGCATGGGTGCTTCCGTTTTCTGGCTGCGCAGAAAGCCGGCCAGGGTGGGAGATCACCGGGTCGGGTCGCGCATGCTGGGTCTTTTCAGGCTAGAAGCGGCTTATAGGCAAATGTATTTGCAAACGGAACCCCATAAATCGCGGAATCGACAGGAATCCAACACGGCGCGAAGGGCTATTTCCCGTCAGACACGACCGCCACCCGGATTTCGCCGCCGCCCTGCTTCCGGAAGAGCGCAAACGGGAGTCCCGTCAAGCGCTTGGCGCGCCTTCTTTACGTGAAGCGGCGGCGCACTTCCTCGGCATAGCTGCGGCTAACCGGGATTTTCGTGCCGTCGCGCGTGAGGATCAGCAGCCTGCCATCGTCGCGTTTCAGGCTTTCGACATGGGCGTCGGCCACCCAGTGCGAGCGATGAACGCGAAGGCCCGGCGTCGCGGCGGCTTCCTTCAGTGCGTCGGCAAAACGCAAGAGCACCAGTTCGCGCCCGCGGCCGGTCACCACCTCGGTATAGTGATCCTGGACGGAGAGGCGCAGCAGCGGACCACGATTCTCAGGCTTCAGCCGGTCGAGGATCGAGGTGCCGGGGCTGGTTTCCTCAGGCGCTGCGGCTTCGGCGATTTTCTGGCTCATCGCCATGTAGGTCAAAAGGCAGAAGAGGGCGCAGAGGGGCACGGCAAAAAGCGCGCGCTGCAGGCCGCTTTCGAGCGTAGTCGCTTCGCCGGTGAAGGCATAGTCGACGAGGCCGATGGCAAAACCGATCGGCAGGGCGGCTATGAGCGAACCCGCCATCATCCGGGCGAACATGGAAACGATCAATCCCCGCAGCAGTCTTTCGGCCGCAACCGCGCAGAGGATGGCGATCACCCAGGCAAGGGTATGCAGGCTCAGCCAGTAGGCGAGGCGTTCGCCGAAGGCCATGCTTTCCATGGTGCCGTAGGGGCCGGTGACGGCAAAGAGCAGGACGATAGCGGCAAAGGTTCCCCAGAAGCGCCGGGAGTGGAGAAAGACCTGCAATTCGCGAAGCGTGGATTGCAAGAAGAGGTGAATCACGAAGTTTTCCTGCCGTTCGCGCGGTTCGGATTGAGGCAGATGCAGTCTTGGCGGAAAGAGCGATCGAATTCAACCGGATGCCGCTGATGACCCTCGAACCGCTCCTCGATGCCCCGTTCGCCGTTCAGATCCATGTCGCCGCTGTTACACCGGCGGCAATTCTCGGCGCCTATATCCTGCTGCGCCCCAAGGGCACGCCGCTGCACCGGCTGCTCGGCAGGATCTGGATGGCGCTGATCGTCGTGACGGCGATATCGAGCTTCTTCATTCATGAGCTCGATCTCTTCTACGGGTTCAGCCCGATCCATCTTCTGTCGATCGCAACGCTGGGCGGCAGCTGGAATGCGATAGCGGCGGCCCGCCGCGGCGATATCCGTCTGCATAAGCGCATCGTCGCCGGCCTTTATTTCGGCGGCATCGTCCTTGCAGGCCTGTTCACTTTCGTGCCTGGCCGGATCATGCATGCGGTCATCTTCACCGGCGCGAAATGGCCGGCTGTCCTTGCTGGGGCGGTGATCGGCTCGATCCTGATCGCAGTCGTGCTACGTCGCCGACGCGGGCGCCTGATTGCCTGATGAAGTCGCTGGAATTCCGGCGGCCGACGGATATATAACTCCTTGAGCGCAAGCACAGGCATTGCCGGGGAGAGCGAAGATGGAATGGAAAGGCCGGCGTCAGTCCGACAATATCGAGGATCGCCGCAGCGATCCGACCGGCGGCGGTTTCGGCCGCGGCGGCGGCTTCAACTTTCCTTCCGGCGGCGGTGTTCGCCGCGCCGGCGGCGGCCTCAGCATCGGCACGATCATCTTCCTCGTCGTCATCTATTTCATCTTCAAGATGATGGGCATTGATCTGCTGCAGATGCTCGATACCGGCGGCACGACAAGCGGTCCTGGCTACGAGCAGAGCCAGTCCGGTGGAACACGCACGCCCGCCAACGACGAGATGACCGCATTCATGCGCACTGTCCTTGCCGAGACCGAGGATACCTGGAAGGGCATCTTCCAGGCGCAGGGCCAAAATTACGAAGAGCCGCGTCTCGTGCTGTTCTCGGGCTCGACGGCCTCGGCCTGCGGCTCCGCATCATCTGCAACAGGCCCGTTCTACTGCCCGAGCGATCACAAGGTCTATCTCGATACCGAATTCTTTCAGGAGCTTTCCGACCGCTTCGGCGCGTCGGGTGATTTCGCCGAGGCCTATGTCGTTGCTCATGAGGTCGGCCATCACGTGCAGAATCTGCTCGGCATCCTGCCGAAGTTCAACCAGGCCCGCCAGCGCATGAGCGAGGCCGACGCCAACAAGATGTCGGTGCGCGTTGAACTGCAGGCCGATTGCTTTGCGGGCATCTGGGGTAAATATACCCAGCAGAAGGGCCTGCTCGAGTCAGGCGATCTGGAGGAAGCGCTGAACGCCGCCCAGCAGATCGGCGACGATTCGCTGCAGAAGCGGTCACAGGGTTATGTCGTGCCGGAGAGTTTCAACCACGGTACCTCGGAGCAGAGGGTCAGATGGTTCAAGCGCGGCTTCGACAGCGGCCAGCTGTCAGCCTGCGATACGTTTTCGGGGCCGGTTTGAGGAGAGAGGAAGGGGCGCACGGCACAAAGCGCATCGCAGCCCCTTCCATCCCTTGCTTACTTCTCGCTGTCCATATGCTGCAGCATATGCTCGGGATAACGTCCACCCGCGGCCGCATCTTTCGGCACGGCGCGTTCGATGATGGCGAAATCTTCTGGTGACAGGTCGACGGCGCGTGAGCCGAGCGCCTCGGTCAGTCGGTCGCGGCGGCGAGCGCCAATGATCGGGACGATATCCTTGCCCTTGGCGGCGACCCAGGCGATGGCGATCTGGGCGACCGAGACGCTCTTTGCCTGGGCGATCTCGCGCAGCTTCTCCACCAGAGCGAGGTTCTGCTCGATGTTGCCTTCCTGGAAGCGCGGGCTGTAGGCGCGGAAATCGCCGGCCGTCCCACCCTGGCCCTTCTGCCAGTGGCCGCTGATCAGGCCGCGCGAGAGCACGCCGTAGGCGGTGATCGAAATGCCGAGTTCGCGTGTCGTCGGCAGGATCTTTTCCTCGATGCCGCGCGAGATCAGCGAATATTCGATCTGCAGGTCGACGATCGGGGTGACAGCGGCGGCGCGGCGGATGGTGTCGGCGCCGACTTCCGACAGGCCGATATGCCTGACATAACCTGCCTTGACCATGTCGGCGATGGCGCCGACCGTGTCCTCGATCGGCACGCTCGGATCGAGGCGGGCAGGACGGTAGATGTCGATATAGTCGACGCCGAGGCGCTGCAGCGTATAGCTGAGGAAGTTCTTGACCGCGACCGGCCGGGCGTCGATGCCGCTCCAGTTGCCGACGGGATCGCGCAGGCCGCCGAACTTGACACTGATGACGGCGTCCTCGCGCCTGCGGCCCTTCAATGCCTCGCCGATCAGCATTTCGTTATGGCCCATGCCGTAGAAATCGCCGGTGTCGAGCAGGTTGATGCCGGCATCGAGCGCGGCATGGATCGTCGCTATGCTTTCTGCGCGATCGGAGGGGCCGTACATGCCCGACATGCCCATGCAGCCGAGGCCGATGGCCGAGACTTCGGGTCCGGTCTTTCCCAAACGATAGGTCTGCATTGTCTTCTCCTTTTCGGCGCCGGGGCGGCGCTGCCGGACGCCGTTTTACCGCTTTCGTATTTGTGCGATAATCCGGATAGTGTCGAACAGGTCGTACGGAAAAATGCACAATGAACGATCTTCCCCTGAGTGATCTGGATGCTTTCACGGCAATTGCAAGGGAGCGAAGCTTCCGCGCCGCCGCCCGCAAGCGCGGGGTTTCAGCGTCTTCGCTGAGCGAGTCGCTCAGGCGGCTGGAGGAACGGCTCGGTGTGCGCCTGCTCAACCGGACGACGCGCAGCGTCACGCCGACGGCCGCCGGCGAACGATTGTTGGCGCAACTGGCGCCGGCGCTCAGTGAGGTCGCGGCCGCACTCGGCGCGCTCGACAGTTTCCGCGACAGGCCGGCCGGTACGCTGCGGCTCAATGTGCCGACGATCGCGGCGCGGCTGTTCCTGCCCGACATTGCCTGCCGGTTCCTGAAGCTCTATCCCGAGATCGACCTGGAGATCGTCGCCGAGGATAGTTTCATCGACGTGCTCGCCGCCGGTTTCGATGCCGGCATCCGCTATGACGAGCGCATCGAGCGCGATATGATCGCCGTACCAATCGGCCCGCGCCGGCAGCGCTACGTCACCGCCGCTTCGCCGGCCTATCTCCAGGAAAGGGGCGTACCGCAGCATCCGCGTGATCTGCTGGAGCACAGCTGCATCCGGCACCGTTTCCTCAGCGGGGCCGCGCTCACCTGGGAATTTGAGCGCAGCGGCGAGACTCTGGTCATCTCGCCGAGCGGTGCGCTGACTTCCAACTCAATCGAGGTGGAGCTTTCCGCGGCGATCGCGGGACTGGGCGTCATCGGCTCATTCCAGGAGCTCCTGCAACCGAGCCTCGCCTCCGGTCAACTGGTTGCTATCCTCGACGATTGGGTCAGCGAATTTTCCGGCCCGTATCTCTACTACGCCAGCCGACGGCATATGCCGGCACCGTTGCGCGCCTTCGTCGATTTTCTGAAGCTGGAACGGCAGCGCGCGCCCTCCGGTTGATGCCTCTCATAAAGTTCCCGTTGGGCATTATCAAAAACTTTGAAATGTTCACGGATTGTTTCGGTTTCCTTTCTGAGCTATGTCATTTTCTCGGCGATGAGATCGTCTTTTCAGAACCAACCGCTGTAGAGATGCCTCATGCTTGACCCGAAATTCGTTCGCCGCGGCCTTTTCCTGGTCTTCATCATCCTCTTCCTCGACATTATCGGTATCGCCATCATCATGCCGGTGCTGCCTGCCTATCTGGAGCAACTGACTGGCGGCAGCGTCAGCGATGCGGCGATCGACGGCGGCTGGCTGATGCTGGTCTATGCCGGCATGCAATTCCTGTTCGCGCCGCTGCTCGGAAACCTGTCTGACCGTTTCGGCCGCCGGCCGATCCTTTTGCTTTCGGTGCTGACTTTTGCGATCGACAATTTCATCTGCGGCATTGCCACCAGCTTCTGGATGCTGTTCGTCGGCCGCGTGCTTGCCGGCATCAGCGGCGGCAGTTTCGCCACCTGCTCGGCCTATATCGCCGATATCAGCACGGAGGAGAACCGGGCGAAGAATTTCGGGCTGATCGGCATCGCCTTCGGTGTTGGCTTCACCATCGGCCCCGTCGTCGGCGGTGTCCTCGGCGAATTCGGCCCGCGTGTGCCATTCCTCGGCGCGGCCGCGCTATCGCTTATCAATTTCATCGCCGCCTGCTTCCTGCTGCCGGAAACGCTGGAGGCGAAGAACCGCCGCCGGTTCGAGTGGAAGCGTGCCAATCCGCTCGGCGCGTTGCGCCAGATGCGCCATTATCCCGGCATCGGCTGGGTCAGCCTCGTCATGTTTCTGTTCTTCCTGGCGCATGCCGTCTATCCCTCGGTCTGGTCGTTCGTCTCGACCTATCGCTACGGCTGGAGCGAGGGACAGATCGGTCTGTCGCTCGGCATTTACGGCATCGGCGCCGCGATCGTCATGGGGCTGGTTCTGCCGCGGATCGTGCCGGTGCTCGGCGAGTGGAAGACCGCTCTTCTCGGCCTCTGCTTCTCGGCCGTCGGGCTTACCGGCTATGCCTTCGCCTGGGAGGGCTGGGTCGTCTATGTCATCATCGTTGCGACGGTCATGGAAAACGTCGCCGATCCGCCGCTGCGCAGCATCGCCGCCGGCATGGTGCCGCCCTCGGCGCAAGGAGAGCTGCAGGGCGCGCTCACCAGCCTCAGCAGCATCACCACCATCGCCGGGCCGCTGATCTTCACGCAGATGTTCGGTTATTTCACGCGGCCCGAGGCGCCGGTCAACTTTGCCGGCGCGCCCTATCTTGCCGCCGCGCTGTTCATCCTGGTGGCCGCCGGCGTGTTCCTCGTTCGGGTCCGGGTCCGTGAGCCGGCCGAGGCGCTGGAAGCGGCAGGTTGATCGATCAGAAATGCTGATGTGATGATGAATTTTTCATCATCTGCCTCATTTGGGGTAGTTCTTTGCGGGGCTTTGATCTAAGCCCGGATGATATTTCGCCGCAAGCTGCGGCGACGCATATTTCAATCACAGGACTGGTGTCATGGACACGCCGATCGACGCGCGCAGGCTTGCGCCGACAACCGACAATCGTTGGGGCGCACATTTCCGTGCCACGCTGGCGCTCGGCATTCCGCTGATCGGCGCGCAGCTTGCCCAGCTCGGCATCAACACCACCGATGTGATGATCGTCGGCCGTCTCGGTGCCGAGCATCTGGCGGCTATGGTGCTTGCGGCACAGTTCCTGTTCACGATCCTGATCTTCGGCTCGGGCTTTGCCATCGCCGTCATTCCGATGGTGGCGCAGGCCTATGGCCGTGGCGATCTCATCTCGGTGCGCCGGTCGCTGCGCATGGGTCTGTGGGTGGTGATCGCATACTGGGTCATCATGCAGCCGGCCTTCTTCAATTCGGAGCAGGTCCTCCTCTTCGCACAGCAGAAGCCCGAGGTGGCCAAGCTCGCCCACGGCTACATCATGATCGGTCAGTTCGGCGTACTGCCGGCACTGCTCTTCAACGTCATGCGCGCGCTGGTCAGCGCCATCGGCAAGGCGGGCATCATCCTCAACGTGACCATCGCCACGCTGGTGATGAACGCGATCTTCGCTTATATCCTCGTGCTCGGCCATTTCGGCTTTCCGGCGATGGGGCTCGAAGGTGCGGCGATCGTTTCGGTCGTCGTGCAGACAGCCGGCTTCCTCTTCATCCTGGCTTTCGTGCAGCGGCGGGAAGAGACGCGGCGCTACGAGATCTTCGTGCGGTTCTGGAAACCCGACTGGCACGCGCTGCTGGAGGTCATCCGGCTCGGTTTCCCGATCAGCGTCACCATCCTCGCCGAAGTCAGCCTGTTCACGGTGGCCTCGCTGCTGATGGGCTATATCGGCACCATCGAGCTCGCCGCCCATGGCATTGCCCTGCAATGGGCCTCGATTGCCTTCATGATTCCGCTCGGCCTCAGCCAGGCGGCAACGGTGCGCGTCGGCGTCGCCCACGGGCAGGGCGACTATCAAGGGCTGGTGCGCGCTTCGATCACCGTGCTCGTCCTCGCCTGCGCCATTTCGGCAGTGGGCAGCGTGCTTTTCGCCACCATGCCGCAATTCCTCGGCAGCTGGTTCCTCGACGTCACCTCGCCCGAGGCGCCCGAGGTGCTTGCCTATGCCGGGCCGCTGATCATCGTTGCCGGGCTATTCCAGCTCGTCGACGGGCTGCAGGTGATCGCCAATGGATTGCTGCGCGGCCTCAAGGACGCCCGCGTGCCGATGATCATGGCGTTGATTGCCTACTGGCCGATCGGCTTCTTCCTCGCCTGGGTCTTTGCTTTCCCGTTGGGTTTCGGCGGTATCGGCATCTGGTTCGGCTTCCTCGTCGGGCTGGCAGCCGCCGCCGTCATGCTCTGCGCGCGCTTCTACCTTCTCCTTCGCCGCGAAGGAGTGACGGCCGACGCCTAGAACGGGAGGATTTTAGGCCGCGTCGGCTTAACATCCTCCCGTTCTAAACCAAATAGTCAGAGCATGATGTCCTCCAAAAACCGCTGACACTTTTCGGCATCATGCTCTAGCGGGCCGTCTTTACCCTCAAGCCCCGACAGGTTTGTAGCTGGCGATATCGGCACGAATGCCGAGACGCGAAAACATTTCCTGCGGATCGAAATTCGCGGCCTTATGAGCGGCCGCCACGGCTGCCCGCGCGCGCTCGACGACTTCGGTATTTTCCCATTCGGCAATCGTGACGAAGTTGAATTCGCCCGGACCGGCGACCTGCTCCAGCACCCTGTGATCGATGAAACCGTCCTGCGCCTCCAACACCTTGTGGGTCATCATCACTTTGACGAGAAATTCCTCGCGTGCCGCCGCCGGCACGATGAACTTGTCGACTCGAAAGAAAGCTCCGCTCATCCAGTTTTCTCCTGCATCAGATGTCTGCAGGCAGATCTGTAATTCCTCAAGTTAAGCTGAGGTCAATAGGCGGATAAAGAAAAAGGCCCGCCTGGGCGAACCTTTGGGCTACTGACAAAGCGGACCAACTCCTCTTTCGTCATGCTCGGGCTTGTCCCGAGCATCTGCCTTCGGTCGATAGGTAGCAGATCCTCGGCACAGGGCCGAGGATGACGAAGAGTGAGGTTTGTCAACAAGTTCAAGGCCGACCTAGGCGGCCGGAAATCGCTAAGGCTTGAAATCAGCGTTCGGCGAGCGCCGGTTCGCCCTTCTTCTCGCGCACCATGTTGATGAAGCGACGGAAGAGATAGTGGCTGTCCTGAGGGCCTGGAGAGGCTTCCGGATGGTGCTGGACCGAGAAAACCTGCTTGCCGAGGACGCGCAGGCCGCAATTGGTGCCGTCGAAAAGTGAAATATGAGTCTCTTCAACGCCATCCGGCAGCGACTTCGAGTCGACCGCGAAGCCGTGGTTCATCGAGACGATCTCGACCTTGCCGGTGGTATGGTCCTTGACGGGGTGGTTGGCGCCGTGATGGCCCTGATGCATCTTCTCGGTCTTCGCGCCGAGTGCGAGACCCAGCATCTGGTGGCCGAGGCAGATGCCGAAGACCGGGATATCGGTCTTGATCAGCGTCTTGATCACAGGCACGGCATATTCGCCGGTTGCCGCCGGATCGCCCGGGCCGTTCGACAGGAAGATGCCGTCCGGCTGCATGGCGAGTACGTCTTCGGCGCTCGTTGCGGCCGGCACGACAGTCACCTTGCAGTCGAGGCCGGCAAACAGGCGCAGGATGTTGCGCTTGACGCCGTAATCGAGGCAGACGACGTGGTATTTCGCGTCGGCCGCCTTGAGTTCACCGTAGCCTTCATTCCACACCCACGGCGTTTCGGCCCATTGCGAGGACTGGCCCGAGGAGGCGATCTTGGCGAGGTCGAGACCTTCGAGGCCGCTCCAGGCTTTGGCCTCAGCCTTCAGCGTCTCGATGTCGAAGACACCGTTCGGATCGTGGGCGATCACAGCGTTCGGAGCGCCGTTCTCACGGATCCAGGCGGTCAGTGCGCGCGTGTCGATGCCGCAGAGACCGATGACGCCGCGCGCCTTCAGCCATTGGTCGAGGTGCTTGGCGGCGCGGTAGTTCGAGGGCTCAGTGATGTCGGCCTTGAAGATGACGCCGACGGCGCCGTGGCGGGCGGCGGGCGTCAGATCTTCGATGTCTTCATCATTGGTGCCGATATTGCCGATATGCGGGAAGGTGAAGGTGACGATCTGGCCGAGATAAGAGGGGTCCGTCAGGATCTCCTCATAGCCTGTTAACGCTGTGTTGAAGACCACTTCGGCCGGCACCTTGCCGGTGGCGCCGATGCCCTTGCCTTCGATGACCGTGCCGTCGGCAAGAACGAGGAGGGCGGTCGGCTTTTCGATTGTCCAGGGTGCTGTCGCGGTCATCTTCATCCCGTTTCCGGCAGGTGGGCGCGTTGCCGCGCTCGTCGCCATTTGATTTCGCAGGCGTGTGGACACGGCAATGCCGCGCGCTTCAGGCCTGATCACGAATTTTGGTGCAGGTGGCGGTAAATAGCCACGCAATCGCTTAGCGTCAATCTTTGTAGCCGAGATCGCGGCTGTTTTCCTGCGCTTTATCGCACTGACCGCGCAATTTATTTGATCCGCCGCATCAGCGTGGTTTATGAAGCGGCATCAAAACAGGAGTGAAGACTATGCTGCGCGATCAACTCGCCACCCAGCTGAAAGAGGCGATGAAGGCCAAGAATGCGGAGCGGCTGTCCACCGTCCGGCTGATTCAGGCCGCGGTCAAGGACCGCGATATCGCCAATCGCGGCATTGGCAAGGAGCAGGCGAGCGACGACGAGATCCTGCAGATTCTCGCCAAGATGGTGAAGCAGCGCGACGAATCGGCCAAGATCTACGAGGAGAATTCCCGGCCGGAGCTTGCCGCCAAGGAGCGCGCCGAAATCATTGTCATTCAGGATTTCATGCCGAAGCAGCTTTCGGACAGCGAAGTGCGCGCCAACGTCTCGGCGATCATCACTGAAACGGGTGCCGCAGGCGCCAAGGACATGGGCAAGGTGATGGCGGCGCTGAAGGAGCGTTATGCCGGCCAGATGGATTTCGCCAAGGCATCGGCGACCGTCAAGGAACTGTTGAACGGATAAGCCTCAGAGAACCCGTCTTGCCTGCGGTTCGTCACGGACCGCGGGCCCGAGCACCGCTTCGGCGGCGGCATCGATGATGGCGAATTTCGCCGCCTGATAATTCCAATATTCGCGGATGAAATGGGCCGATAGCCAGAAGTCGCCCTTGCGAGAGGGTTCCGTCCAGCCGATGCTCTCCATGGTCGCTGCCTGCATCAGAAGCCGCTTCAGATGGGTGTTGGAGATCATGAACTGTTCGCGGATTTCCCTGAGCGACAGAGGGCCGAGCACGACGCGATCGGCCGTCCTTGGAAATTCGGGAAGGCGCGAGATCATATAGTCCATCACCAGCCCGCCGGAATTTGCCCAGTTGAAGAGGTTGAAGGTGGCGCCCGGATTGCGCACCGCTTCACTTCCTATGATCGCCCTTGCGATCAGTGGCTGGATTGCTGCCATCATCGCCGAGGGGTTGGCGGTGATCTTATCGGCGCGCTCACCGCCGTCGAGGCTGTCGAGGATCATCATATGGGCGACGAGCCATCGGGTGAAATGCTGCTCGGCGATTTCGGTGGGCTCGAGGTAACGTGTGCGCTTATCGGGGCCGGGAACCGGTCGCAGGAAGCGATAGGCCAGCATTTCCTGCATGAAGGCCGCGGCCGTGTTGCGGCTGGCGATGTTGTTCCTGACCGCAAAATCGATGAAGCGGCCGGAATAGAGGCCGCCGCTCTTGCCGTCGTCGGAATAACCGTAGTGAAGCGCGAAGCCGGCATGGGCCATCAGCCAGCGCTGCTGCGCGGCGAAGATCGAAGCGATGCGCGGGCTCTCGCGATAGATGGCGAGCATCTGATCGGCGCAATGCAGGATCGCGGCAAGAAAGCGGTCGTCTGCTGCAAGGTTGTCCGCGGTAAAAGCCATTTGGAGAGGTCCAGGGAGTTCGGCGCATACATCTTTCATGCGAGCGCCGCCTGTCAACGATTTTATCGATAAGCGGTTAATTTCAAAGGGAGAGTTGTCGCAGGAGAGCCAAAAATTTAAGAAGGCAGGAGCTGGGGGCGCTCCTGCCTTCTTGCTCTTTGCTTCCACCGGCACGCAGGGCCGAAGCCCAAGCCGGAGGGTATTTGCAAAGGCACCCTTGCGAAGCGGCGCCGGGGGTAGGGATGGTGCTTCGCTCGGGGATCGCTTTGTTGAGATCGAACCTATTGCGGCGCGGAGGCTTATTCAAATTACAAAAAAATAATAATTGCCGGAATCGGCGGTTTGGGAGGCGTCGAAGCGGACCCTCGGGAGGTGGCGCTAGGGATGATGAGGCGCAATCATCTGAGGGGATAATCTTTTGTTTCAAAAAGATTTTCTCTCAACTTTGTTGGGGGGCGCCGCTCCTGCTCAAGCTTTTCTGACGGCAGAATTCCGGCTCCGAAGGGACAATAATGTCGCACCCTGTCGCAGGGAGCGATAACGCGTTGTTGATTGGATAACCGGAGGCGTCGATGACGGCTACATAGCCTGTGAATAGCGGGCTTTCATGACAAGTTTCGTGGCATGGAACTGCAAAGCAGCTTATATGGAGGCTGATCAAGAGGTATAAATGCGCTTTTCCAACACCTTTCTCGATGATATTCGCGACCGCGTTCCGATTTCGAACGTGATTGCGCGTCGCGTCAGCTGGGACAAGCGCAAGACCAACGTTTCGCGCGGCGATTACTGGGCCTGCTGCCCGTTCCACGGCGAAAAATCACCGAGCTTCCATTGCGAGGACCGCAAGGGCCGCTATCACTGCTTCGGCTGCGGCGTCACCGGCGACCATTTCCGCTTTCTCACCGAGCTGGAGGGCTTGAGTTTTCCCGAGGCGGTGCAGCAGATCGCCGATATGGCCGGCGTGCCGATGCCGCTTGCCGATCCTGTGATGGAGAAGCGCGAAAAGGAGCGCGGCTCGCTGATCGACGTCATGGAAATGGCGACGCAATTTTTCCAGGATCAGTTGCAGACCGCGAATGGGGCAAGGGCGCGCGCCTATCTGCGCGACCGCGGATTGACGGGGCGCACCATCGAGACCTTCCGTCTCGGCTTTGCGCCCGACAGCCGCAATGCGCTCAAGGAATTCCTCGCCGGCAAGGGTGTCTCCAAGGATCAGATGGAGGCCTGCGGCCTGGTTGTCCATGAAAACGTGCCGGTTTCCTACGATCGTTTCCGCGACCGCATCATGTTCCCGATCCTTTCATCGCGGGAAAAGGTGATCGCCTTCGGCGGCCGCGCCATGTCGGCCGATGCGCCGGCGAAATATCTGAACTCCAACGAGACTGAACTCTTCCACAAGGGCAATGTTCTTTACAATTTCGCCCGTGCGCGGCGGGCGATCCAGGGACCTGGCCGCGGTGATTCTCAGGACGACAATGCGACCGGCACCATTATTGCCGTCGAAGGCTATATGGACGTGATCGCACTGCATCAGGCGGGCATCGAGAATGCCGTCGCGCCGCTCGGCACGGCGCTCACCGAAAACCAGCTCGAGCTGCTGTGGAAGATGGTGCCGCAGCCGGTGCTCTGCTTCGACGGCGACGGCGCCGGTATCCGCGCCGCCAATCGCGCCGCTGAACTGGCGCTGCCGCATCTGAAGCCCGGCCGCTCCGTTCGCTTCGCGCTTCTGCCCGACGGCAAGGATCCCGACGATCTCGTGCGTGATGACGGGCGCGCGCCATTCGACAAGGTGATGAGCCAGGCAAAGCCGCTCTCCGAGATGCTGTGGAGCCGGGAGGTTAACTCCGGCAAGTTCGACACGCCGGAGGCGCGCGCCGAACTCGAGGCGCGGCTGAAGCAACTGGTCGCTGTCATCGCCGACGAGAACGTGCGCCGTCACTACCAGCAGGATATTCGCGACCGGCTGAACGTCTTCTTCCAGCCGCAGTTCCAGAACCGCAACAATGGCGATCGCCGCGGCGGCTTCAACGGCAATGGCAATTACCGGACGAGCCGCGACAATGCGGGCAAGGCCGGGCCGAAAAGCCCCAGCGTCATTTCAGAAAGGCTCGCCCGCTCAGGCCCCGTGCGCGGCCACCAGAACAATACGGCGCTGCGCGAATGCGTGCTGGCGCTGACCGTCGTCAATCACCCCTCGCTGATGATCGACGATTATGACGAAATAGCCGCGATTGAATATGACAGCCGCGAGCTGCAGCGGCTCTGGTCGGCGATGCTGGGGGCGGCCGCGGCCGTAGCCGGCCCGCATCTGACGCGCGAATACCTGACCGAAAGGCTGGAATTCCAAGGCTTCGGCCCGCTCATCAAGAGCCTCGACCAGCAGGTGCGCAATGCCCGGCTGTGGATCGCGACCGAGGAGGCGGCGATGGAGGATGCGCGTGAGGGATACCGCCAGGCGCTGGCCTCCCACAAGCGGGCGAAGGCGCTGCGCCGGCAGAAGATCGAGCTTGAGCGCGAGATCGCGCTGGCAACAGAAGCCGGCGACGGCGAGGCGATCGTTCAACTGATGCGAGCGCAGCAGGAAGTGCATTTCGAAGGGGTGCGCCTTGAGAACCAGGAGGCGATCATCGATGGCTTCGGTGTGCTTTCCGGCCGCGTCAAAGGGGCGGCGAACCACTGATGTCGTTGACTGAACGGAATGAACCGGGCTTTTCCGCTTCCGGCGCGCTGTTTTCTTCCGGCCGTTCGCCGCTCGATATCCTCAAGCAGGTCTACGGCTATTCCTCCTTCCGCGGCAAGCAGCAGCAGGTGGTCGAGCATTTGGTCTCCGGCGGCGATGCTGTCGTGCTCTTTCCCACGGGCGCCGGCAAGTCGCTGTGCTTCCAGATCCCGGCGCTCTGCCGCGACGGCGTCGGCATCGTCGTTTCGCCGCTGATTGCGCTGATGCGGGATCAGGTGGAGGCGATGAAGCAGCTCGGCATCCGCGCCGCAGCACTCAACTCGTCGCTGTCGCGCGAGGAGTTCGTCGAGGTTCGCCGCGCGCTTTCGGCGGGCCAGCTCGACCTTCTCTACGTGACGCCCGAGCGTATTCTGACCGATGGTTTCCGCGAGCTGATCGCCAACGAGAAGATCGCGCTGTTTGCCATCGACGAGGCCCATTGCGTCTCGCAATGGGGCCATGATTTCCGGCCGGAATATCGCGAACTCGGCCGGCTCGGCGAGCAATATCCCGGTGTGCCCAGGGTGGCGCTGACGGCGACGGCCGATCCGCATACGCGCGATGACATGATCGAGCGGCTGGGTTTGGATTCTGCCGAAATCTTCACCACCAGCTTCGACCGCCCGAACATCGCCTATGAAATCGTCGAGCGCGACCAGCCGCGCCAGCAGCTGTTGCGGTTCCTGTCCGGCCACAAGGGCGACAGTGGCATCGTCTATTGCCTGTCGCGCGCCAAGGTCGAGGATACGGCCGAGTGGCTGAACGGGCAGGGCATTCGCTCGCGTGCCTATCATGCCGGCATGGACAGGGCGGTTCGTGACGCCAATCAGGATGCCTTCCTGAAAGAAGAGAATCTTTGCCTGGTTGCCACCGTCGCCTTCGGCATGGGCATCGACAAGCCGAATGTGCGTTATGTCGCCCATCTCGATCTGCCGGGCTCCGTCGAGGCCTATTATCAGGAGACAGGGCGCGCCGGACGCGACGGCCTGCCGTCCGAGGTCTGGATGGCCTATGGCATGGCCGACGTCATCCAGCGCGGCCGGATGATCGATGAAGGCAGCGCCGCCGCGGAGATCAAACGGGTCGAACGCGCCAAGCTCAACGCATTGCTGGCGATCTGCGAGACCGCCTCCTGCCGCCGCCAGGCGATCCTTGCCCATTTCGGCGAAGCGCATGCCGGCCAATGCGGCAATTGCGACACTTGTCTGAAACCGGTCGAGACCTGGGAGGGCACCGAGGCGGCGATCAAGGCGCTGGCCGCTGTCTACCGCACCGGCGAGCGTTTCGGCGCTGGCCATGTCGTCGACGTGCTCCTCGGCAACGTCAACGAAAAGACCGAACGTTTCGGCCATGCCGAAATGCCGGTCTTTGGCGCCGGCAAGGATATTCCAGCGCGCGTCTGGCAGTCGGTCTTCCGCCAGTTGCTCGCCATGGGGTTGATCCGCGTCGATCATGAGGCCTTCGGGGCGCTGAAGCTGGAGCCGGAGGCGCGCTCCGTCTTCAAGCACGAGCGGCAGGTGTTCTTCCGCAAGGACCGGCCGGCCTCGGAACGGCGTACGAAGAAGGCGGATCGCAGCGAGCGCAAATCGGGACTATCAGGCGCCGACGGCAGTCTCTTCGAGGCGCTCAGGGCCGAGCGCATGGCGATCGCCAAATCACTCAGCGTGCCGCCCTATGTCGTCTTCCCCGATACGACTCTGATCGCCTTTGCCACCGAGAAGCCACGAAGCCGCAAGGAATTGCTTGCCATATCAGGCGTCGGGCAGGCGAAGCTCGAACGCTACGGCGATGCCTTCCTGGAGATCATCTTGGCGCAGGACAAGGGTTAAGCGAGCCCGCCTGATCCTTGAGATCGGGCGAGGGGGCATGGTAGTGCTCCTCTAAAGGAGGAGCGCCGATGGCCCAGAATATTTACGACCGACCGGAATTCTTCGCCGGATATAGCGGCATGAGACGATCCGTTCACGGGCTCGACGGAGCATCGGAGTGGCCGGCCGTGCGTGCGCTCCTGCCCGATCTTGCCGGCAAGCGTGTTGTCGATCTCGGCTGCGGCTTCGGCTGGTTTTCGCGTTTTGCCGTGAGTCAGGGTGCTGCAAGCGTGCTTGCGCTCGACATTTCGGAAAAGATGATCGCCAGAGCGAGGGCCGATACGACTGAAGCAGCGATCACCTACGAGGTCGCCGATCTCGAGCATCTCACGCTTGCTCAAGCTTCTTTCGATTTCGCCTACAGCTCGCTGGCGCTGCATTATATCGAGGATTTCGCCGGTCTCGCCGCGACGGTCTATCGCGCGCTTTTATCGGGATCGCATTTCGTCTTCACCATCGAGCATCCGATCTTCATGGCGCCGACCAATCCGGCCTGGACAACCGATGCCGAAGGACGGCGCATCTGGCCGCTCGACCACTATTCCGTCGAAGGTCCGCGCACCACCAACTGGCTCGCCAAGGGCGTGGTCAAGCAGCACCGCAAGCTCGGCACGACGCTCAACACCTTGATCGCGGCCGGCTTTACCCTCCGCCATGTCGAGGAGTGGAGCCCGAACGAAGATGAGCTCCACGACAATCCAGATTGGGCTGAGGAGATGGACCGGCCTATGTTCCTGCTGATTGCGGTCCAGCGCTGAAGAAGACAAGCGGATGGCGATATGCTAACCCCACTGCCACGGAAATCTTCATGAAAGGCCGTCCATGACCTCGCAATTTCTCTCCCATCTCAGCAACGAGATTTCGGCGCTGAAGGATGCCGGTCTCTACAAATCCGAGCGGGTCATCAGCTCCAAGCAGGCGGGCGAGATCGTGATTTCCACCGGCGAGCGGGTGCTGAATTTCTGCGCCAACAACTATCTCGGCCTTGCCGACAACGAGGAACTGGCCGAGGCCGGCAAGCAGGCGCTCGACCGCTATGGTTACGGCATGGCTTCGGTGCGCTTCATCTGCGGCACGCAGGAAGAGCATAAGCAGCTCGAAGCGCGCATCTCCTCTTTCCTCGGCATGGAAGACACGATCCTCTATTCCTCCTGCTTCGACGCCAATGGCGGCCTGTTCGAAACGCTGCTGTCGGAGGAGGACGCGATCATCTCCGACGCGCTGAACCATGCCTCGATCATCGATGGCGTCAGGCTTTCGAAAGCCAAGCGTTTCCGCTACGCCAACAACGATATGGCAGCGCTCGAAGAGGAGCTGAAAAAGGCCGAGGGCAGCCGCTTCAAGCTGGTCGCCACCGACGGCGTCTTCTCGATGGACGGCATCATCGCCAATTTGGGCGGGGTCTGCGATCTCGCCGAGAAATACGGCGCAATGGTCATGGTCGATGACAGCCATGCTGTCGGTTTCGTCGGCAAGAACGGTCGCGGCTCTGCCGAACATTGCGGCGTCGAGGGCCGGATCGACATCATCACCGGGACGCTCGGCAAGGCGCTCGGCGGCGCCTCGGGCGGCTATACCTGCGCCAAGGCGGAAGTCGTGGAATGGCTGCGGCAGCGCTCGCGCCCCTATCTGTTTTCGAACACGCTGGCGCCCGTTATCGCCGCCGCCTCGCTCAAGGTGTTCGATCTCATCGAAAACGGTGATGCCTTGCGCAAGCGCCTTTCCGACAATGCGGATCTCTTCCGCACCGAAATGACCAAGCTCGGCTTCACGCTTGCCGGCGAAGGCCATCCGATCATCCCCGTGATGCTGGGGGAGGCTAAGCTTGCCCAGGATATGGCCGGCCTGATGCTGAAGAAGGGGATCTATGTGATCGGCTTCTCCTTCCCCGTCGTGCCGAAAGGCCAGGCCCGCATCCGCACACAGATGTCGGCGGCGCATTCGCGGGCGGATGTCGAGCGGGCGATTGCGGCCTTTGCCGAGACAGGGCGGGAACTGGGTGTGATTTGAGTTTGACGGCGTGCCGTGTCACCCCCTCATCCGCCCTACGGGCACCTTCTCCCCGCTGGGGAGAAGAGGGGATAGCAAAGTCGGGCGCCAAGTAAGGGTGGATATTGTCGATGTCGAACATGATGAAGGCGCTGGTCAAAGCGAAACCGGAAGTCGGGCTCTGGATGGAGAATGTGCCGGTGCCCGAGGTCGGGCCGAACGATGTGCTGATCCGGGTGAAGAAATCGGCGATCTGCGGCACCGATGTCCATATCTGGAACTGGGATCAGTGGGCGCAGAAGACCATTCCGGTGCCGATGGTGGTCGGCCATGAATTCTCCGGCGAGATCGCCGAGATCGGCTCGGCGGTCACCCGCTATCATGTCGGCGAGCGGGTCTCCGGCGAGGGGCATATCGTCTGCGGCAAGTGCCGCAACTGCCGGGCGGGCAGGGGGCATCTCTGCCGCAATACGCTCGGTGTCGGTGTCAATCGCCCGGGTTCGTTCGGTGAGTTCGTCTGCATTCCCGAAAGCAATGTCGTGCCGATCCCGGATGATATTTCCGACGAGATCGCCGCAATCTTCGATCCATTCGGCAATGCGGTGCACACTGCGCTTTCCTTTGATCTCGTCGGCGAAGACGTGCTCGTCACCGGCGCCGGGCCGATCGGCATCATGGGCGCGCTCGTCGCCAAGCGATCCGGCGCCCGCAAGGTCGTCATCACCGATATCAATCCGCACCGGCTGGAGCTGGCGCGCAAGCTCGGCATCGACCATGTCGTCGACGCATCGAAAGAAAACCTCGCCGACGTGATGAAGGCGATCGGCATGACGGAGGGTTTCGACGTCGGGCTGGAAATGTCGGGGGCAGCACCAGCCTTCCGCGACATGATCGACAAGATGAACAATGGCGGCAAGATCGCCATTCTCGGCATCGCGCCGGCGGGCTTCGAAATCGACTGGAACAAGGTGATCTTCAAGATGCTCAATCTCAAGGGCATCTACGGCCGCGAGATGTTCGAGACCTGGTACAAGATGATCGCCTTCGTCCAGGGCGGCCTCGATCTCGCGCCCATCATCACCCACCGGATCGGCATCGACGATTTCCGCGACGGCTTCGAGGCGATGCGGTCGGGCAATTCCGGCAAGGTCGTGATGGACTGGATGTGAGGAGACGACATGCTCTATGAAGGAAGCTGCCATTGCGGCAACGTGGCTTTCGAAGTCGAAGGCGAATTCACCGAGGCGCTCGACTGCAATTGTTCGCTTTGCCGCAGGCGGGGCGGACTTCTGGCCTTCGTGCCGCGCGAGAAGCTGGTGCTGAAAACGCCGGAGGACAATGTCTCGACCTATACTTTCAACCGGCATGTCATTCGGCATCACTTCTGCGCCAATTGCGGCATCGCACCGTTCGGCGAGGCTGTGGGTCCGAACGGCGCGGCCATGGCTTCGATCAATCTGCGCTGCATTCCCGCGGTCGATATCGGCGCGCTGACGGTGAAGGCGTATGACGGCGCGGCGCGTTAGCTGATATCCGTCAGGCGATGGCGAACAGATCCTGGGCGCAACTGCGAAAATGGTGGAAACGACTGGTGCGGCGGGCAAAATATTTGCTGCCCTTGTCTTTTGTTCGCCGCATCTTAAATAAGGGTTCGCAATCGCTGCCGCGGTTCAAAGCCTGTGGATAAGGCTTTTTCCGTATTTTTGTGGGCTTTTTTTCCGGAAAAGCTTGACGAGAACAAAAAATGTGGGAATCACCGTTCGACTTGTTGAATGGTGAACTGGGTCAAGGCGGATCGCGCAACCATGGCCGGAAATCCAAGAGCAAGAAAGCTTTGCTGTCCGGTGCCGGTAATCGTGGTTAATCAGGCTTTAAATGTCATCCCGTTAGGTGGGCAAAGGTGATTCGAGGGCGGCGCGTGCGGCGCGTCAGGCCCTGAGACAGCCCGTTCACCGTAGCGAGATTGGATAGCGTCAGGAAGGCGACGATATAAATGGCAACCAAGGTCAAAGAGAACGAAGACGCGGAAGTCGAACGCGACGGCGCAAGCGACGGCCCTCTTCTCGATCTTTCCGACGACGCGGTCAAGAAGATGATCAAAGCCGCCAAGAAGCGCGGCTATGTGACCATGGACGAGCTCAACGCAGTCCTGCCGTCCGAAGAAGTGACGTCCGAGCAGATCGAAGACACGATGTCGATGCTGTCCGACATGGGCATCAACGTCATCGAGGACGAGGAAGCCGAGGAAGCCGGTGCTTCCGGCAGCAGCGATGACGATGACGCCGGCAGCGACGAGGAGAGCGAAGGCGGCGAACTCGCGCCTTCGAGCGGCACGGCGCTGGCGGCCGCAAAGAAGAAAGAACCGACCGACCGTACCGACGATCCGGTTCGCATGTACCTGCGCGAGATGGGCTCGGTCGAGCTTCTGTCCCGCGAGGGCGAAATCGCGATTGCCAAGCGCATCGAGGCCGGCCGCGAGACGATGATCGCGGGTCTCTGTGAGAGCCCGCTGACCTTCCAGGCGCTGATCATCTGGCGCGACGAACTCAACGAAGGCACGACGCTGCTGCGCGAGATCATCGATCTCGAAACGACCTATTCCGGCCCTGAAGCCAAGGCTGCGCCGCAGTTCCAGAGCCCGGAGAAGATCGAAGCCGATCGTAAGCTCGCAGAAGAGAAGGAAAAGACCCGCCGCGCCCGCTCCGGCGACGACGACATCACCGATGTCGGCGGCGAAGGCCTGCCTGGCGAGGAGGAGGAAGAGGACGAGGACGAATCCAACCTTTCGCTGGCGGCAATGGAAGCCGAGCTTCGCCCGCAGGTGATGGAGACGCTGGATACGATCGCCGAGACCTACAAGAAGCTGCGCAAGCTGCAGGACCAGCAGGTCGAGCAGCGCCTGTCGGCTTCCGGCACGCTGTCCACCGCCCAGGAGCGCCGCTATAAGGAACTCAAGGATGAGCTCATCAAGGCCGTCAAGTCTCTGTCCTTGAACCAGAACCGCATCGACGCCCTGGTCGAGCAGCTCTACGACATCAACAAGCGCCTCGTTTCCAACGAGGGCCGCCTGCTGCGTCTGGCCGAATCCTACGGCGTCAAGCGCGACTCCTTCCTGGAGCAGTATCAGGGCGCCGAGCTCGACCCGAACTGGATGAAGTCGATCGGCAATCTGGCCGCCCGCGGCTGGAAGGAATTCGCCAGGGGCGAAAACACGACGATCCGCGACATTCGCCAGGAAATCCAGAATCTGGCGACCGAGACTGGTATCTCGATCTCGGAATTCCGCCGCATCGTCCACATGGTGCAGAAGGGCGAGCGCGAAGCGCGTATCGCCAAGAAGGAAATGGTCGAAGCGAACCTTCGCCTGGTCATCTCGATCGCCAAGAAGTACACGAACCGCGGCCTGCAGTTCCTCGATCTCATTCAGGAAGGCAATATCGGCCTGATGAAAGCGGTCGACAAGTTCGAATACCGCCGCGGCTACAAGTTCTCGACTTATGCGACATGGTGGATCCGTCAGGCGATCACCCGTTCGATCGCCGACCAGGCCCGCACGATCCGCATTCCGGTGCACATGATCGAGACGATCAACAAGATCGTCCGCACATCGCGCCAGATGCTGCACGAGATCGGCCGCGAGCCGACGCCGGAAGAGCTGGCCGAAAAGCTCGCCATGCCGCTCGAAAAGGTCCGCAAGGTCCTGAAGATCGCCAAGGAGCCGATCTCGCTCGAAACCCCGGTGGGTGACGAAGAGGATTCGCATCTCGGCGATTTCATCGAGGACAAGAATGCGCTGCTGCCGATCGACGCCGCCATCCAGGCAAACCTGCGCGAGACGACGACCCGCGTTCTCGCCTCGCTGACACCACGCGAGGAACGTGTGCTGCGCATGCGCTTCGGCATCGGCATGAACACCGACCACACGCTCGAAGAAGTCGGCCAGCAGTTCTCGGTCACCCGCGAACGTATCCGCCAGATCGAGGCGAAGGCGCTGCGCAAGCTGAAGCATCCGAGCCGCTCCAGAAAGCTGAGAAGCTTCCTCGACAGCTAAGGCTTCGGCCACGTCGTTCTGATTGGAAAAGCCGGGCGTTATGCCCGGCTTTTGCTTTTCGTGATTAATACCAATGATCCCCGGTGTCTTTCTTGTCCCTCCATGGTGACAAGCCTATAATCCGGCCACGGGGGAAGGCATCGATCGCAACGCGCGACCGAGGGTCGCCGTGTGACTGCGTGAACTAATCCTCCGCTAGATCCGGGTGATTTCAGGCCTGACGGGCCTAAAATCTGAATCCAGATCCACATCAAAGAAATAGAGCATGACGTCGTCCGAAAACCGCTGAAACTTTTCGGCATCATGCTCTGGGAGGTGCGACATGACCACTTACATTCTTTTGATCAATTGGACGGATCAGGGCATCCGCAATATTCGCGACTCGGCAAAACGGCTCGATGCGGCGAAGAAATTGCTCGCCAGCGTTGGCGGTTCCTTCAACCAGTTCTTTCTGACGATGGGCGGGCACGACATGGTCGCCGTCTGCGAGGCGCCCGATGACGCCGTCATGGCGCATTTTACCCTCTCGCTGGCGATGGGCGGCAATGTCCGCACGGAGACGCTGAAGGCATTCCCGGAAGCCGCCTACCGGGATCTCATCGGCTCGCTCGGGTAGCCGGAAACGGCGATTGTCGATCTTGAAGGTTGCGGAGCATTGGCTGCGCTGGCAGTGTCGCGGCGTGCTTCAATTTCCGCGGCAGGCTGCGGCCCGACTTTTCGGCAAGCTTACGATGAAAACGCTCCTCAGTTTCATGATCGTCATCGATCGTCCGACAGCCGCTTGCTGACCGATGGAACTGGCGGCGGGCAAGTGGGATGACGGGATCCGGCGGGGCGCTGCGGCGTCGTTCGCGCTGCATGCCATCGCGATCCTGCTCCTTCTGCTGCTGTTGCCGAAGGCCGAGCCGCCGTTGCCATTGCCGGATGACGGTCTCTCGGTGGAGATCGTTCCTCAGGCCGTGGAATCGCTGAAAATGCCCGAGCCCGCCAAGACGCCTTTGCCGGAACAGGCAAAGCCTGAGGCGGCAAAACCCGTAGCCGAGCCGGCGGCGCCGGTTACAAATAATCCGCCTGCCGCGGCAATGCCTTCAGTGGCACCGATCACTTTGCCGGTGCCAAAGCCGATGGAATTCGTCGAGGCAAGACAGCTGTTTTCCGACAAGGTCCTTGCCGATCCGCGCAGCCGCCGCGCCCGCGAGGCACTGCGTGGCCTTGCCGGCAGCGAGCGCAATCTGCAGCTCTGTGACCTGGAGGCGTTGGAGCAGGTGCGCCGGGCGCAGCCGGCCATGGCGCCGGATGCGCTTGCGCCCTATGCGATGGCGGCGGAGAAGGTCAGCGGCAACAGCGTCGAAGTGAAGGGCGGCGCCTTCCGAAGCAAACGGAAATGGTACAACATCCAATTCAAATGTGAGTTGGATGCCGGCTCCGGCAAGGTCGTGTCCTTTGCCTTCCTCGTCGGCGATGCCATTCCGCAAGATGAATGGCAGGAGCACAATCTGGTGGCCGACGATGGCGTCGCCGACCAATAACCCTCATCGCTGCTCGATCACGCGGTTTTTTTCTTTTGTGGCTTGATGCTGCCGGTTTTAGAGGCCACATCGCTGCTGTGACAGAAGAAGACGTAGAACCGGCGGAAACGCAGCACGAAACGGGAAAGCAGCGGCCTGAAATCCGCTGGGGCGTCGTCGCGTCCGTTGCTGCGCATATTCCTATCGTTGCTCTTCTGATTTTCGGGCTGCCGAAGATCGAGCCGAAGCCTCCCGAAGACGAGAGCGTGAAGGTGGAACTCGTCCCGCCGCCGGAGGAGAAAAAGCCGGAGCCCAAGCCCGAGGAAAAGCCACCGGAGCCGAAGCCGCCGGAAGAGGCCAAGAAGGAACCGCCTCCGCCGCCTCCGCCACCTCCGCCGCCGCCGGCCAGCAAGAATCCCGAGCAAGCTAAGCCGAGGCCTATGCCGACTCTGAACCCTGTCATCGAGTTTGGCGATAGGAATAGCGGCCCCGAAAAGTCTTTGGCGGGAAGTTCTCCTCAGGGCGAAACCAAACCCGCAACAACTCCGCCGCAGCACGATGCCGAACCGGCGCAGATGCCGACAAAGACTGCTGCAGAAAAACCAAAAACCGAGGAGCCTCCGTCAAAACCGGTGCCGGACGACGTGAAGCTTCCTGAGGTCGCGACGACTGACGTTTCCCCAGAGCGAAATGGGCCGCCGACAGACGTCTCTGGCGAAGCCAATACTAGCATCGAGCAGACTAAGCCGCCGGAGCAACTGGCGGCTGAGAAACCGAAAGTGATAGCTAAAGACGATCTGCCCAAGGCAAAAACTCTGTTTTCACGGACGGAAGATGGCAATTTGTTTGCGCAAACTGCGGTCAGTGGTCTTTCGCGCAAAGAGCGAGTGGCCACTCTTTGCACCACCGAACTTCAGGGCCAACTCGTTCACGGTTCGCCGCGTTATTTCCCTTCCGCATTGCCTAGTTTTGGATTGCGAACCGGTACCATCCTTGATGTAAGAGATGCCGCCTTTGGCACAGCCAAGGGCTGGTACCAGGTTCGTTTCCGTTGCGAGGTGGATGAGGAAGCGACGAAAGTCGTGTCATTTGCCCACGAAGTTGGTGGATTGATCCCCCGCAGTCAGTATGCGAAATATGAAATTCGTGACTAGTCCTCGTGATCCTGGATTGCGTCTCACCGGCAACAGCCACGCGCAAGCAACCCTACCTAGCTTCTTCCCATGGCCGTGATGATCCGGTGAAGAAGAGGACAATGATATGTCGAATGAGATCGAGCATTTTTTTGAGCGTCAGGACGAAGCCGTGAGCGCGCTGTTCCTGGAAAACAAGGGCGACGAGCTGACCGATATTCTCGTGGCTGCCCTGGAAGAGGCTTTTGAAATCCTTCTCGAAGCCGCGCCCGCCGAAACCGTTCATTAGGGTCGCGGAGGCCCGTTCGGTCTGCCAGTGTGTCCTGACCGGTCGCGCGGCTTGCGCTGTCCCCTTATGTCGGGATAATGCGCCAGCATCAATGGCCTAGATATCATGTCGATTTTCCAAGAGGATCAACCGCCGTCGGCGGAGGCGCTTAATGCCCGTCTGGCCGGCTACCGGTTCGAACGCGATGCGCTCGGCCGCTCCGCCGCGAGCGTCTTCCGGCTGGAAGCGCTTGGATTGCCAACGCTTTATCTGAAGGTCGAACGAGCCGGTCCTTTTGGCGAACTCGCCGACGAAGCAGGCAGGCTTCGCTGGCTCCAGACTTCCGGTCTGCCTTGTCCCGATATCATTGCAGAGGATAGCGACGGTGTGCACAACCGGTTGCTGATCAGCGCGCTACCCGGGAGTGATCTCGCCAGTGCACTGGTTCTAACGCCGCTTGCGCGGGTCGAGCTGCTGGCTGCAGCCCTTCTTGACCTGCATCGCCTGCCGATCGCATCCTGCCCGTTCGATCATCGGCTGGAGAGGCGTGTCGCGGCGGCAAAAGCGCGGATGCAGGCCAGCATCGTCGACGAGACCGATTTCGATGAGACGCGGGTTGGAAAGAGTGCTGAGGCACTGTTTGCCGAACTCCAAAGCGGGAGCCTGGGCCGCGAGGATCTCGTCATCACCCATGGTGATGCCTGCCTGCCGAATTTCATCGCGTCGGAAGAGGGATTTTCGGGTTATATCGACTGCAGCCGTCTCGGCGTCGCCGACCGCTATCAGGATATCGCGCTCGCCTGCCGCAGCATCGCCCACAATTTCGGCGAGGCGCTGGTGCAGCCCTTCCTCGAACGTTACGGCATGCCGGCCGCGGATCCGGCAAGGCTCGATTATTATCAGCTGCTCGACGAATTCTTCTAGACAGGCATCCTAGCCGCAATGATTGCGTCATCTCACTGTGGCTGGCAGAGTGTCCGGCGATCGGACCTGCGGACAGAGTATGGCGAAAAACCAGTTCAGGATGTTGCGCTCGGCGCTGGCAGGCGTCGAAGCGGTGGAAGCGGAAACGCATCACTGCTTCGCCCGTCATACGCACGAGCAGTTCGGCATCGGCTTGATGTCCGCCGGCGCGCAGGCGTCGCTGAGCGGCCGTGGCATGGTGGAGGCTGAGGCCGGCGACATCATCACGGTCAATCCGAACGAAGTGCATGACGGCGCGCCGATAGGCGAGGGCCGGTCGTGGCGCATCCTCTATTTCGATCCCGCCATCGTCACCGGTCTGTCACGAGAGATCAGCGAAAGCGGGGTAGGGCGATCGGAAATTCCGCATCCCGTCATCCGCAATGCGGCGATCGCCGCCCGCTTCGAAACGCTGTTTGGCGCGGTGACCGGCGGCAGGGCGGCGGAGGAGCTGCTTCACGACGAACTGCTTCTGCAAATCGTCGCCGATGTTATGCGGGAGCGCTATGGTATCGAAGAGCGGCCACTGGTGCCGGCGTCGATCCGCGCGGCCCGAGATCTGATCGATGACGATCCGCTCGCCGCCGTCTCGCTTGCCGATCTCTCCAGGGAAAGTGGGCTCAGCCGCTTCCAGGTGTTGCGCGGTTTTGCCAAGGCGACCGGATTGACGCCGCATGCCTATCTCGTCCAGGCCCGCATCCATATCGCCCGCCGGCTGATCGCTCAGGGCATGCCGCTTGCGGAAGCGGCTTTTGCCAGCGGCTTTGCCGACCAGAGCCACATGACGCGGGTCTTCGTGCGCAAATACGGTCTTTCGCCGCGCCGCTATGCCGGCGCCTTTCTCTGAGCAGCTGCTTTGCACCTGCAATTTCGTTCAAGACCCTGATCCATCCCTGCTGTTTTCTCGGCGCATTCAACAGGAGACGCTGAATGTCGATGCAGGTTCAAGGTTATCTCTATCTGGCGCTGGCGATGCTGACGGTCGGAAGCACTGTGATCGCAAGCAAGCTGATCGCTTCGGGTCTGCCGCCGTTCAGCGCCACCGCATTGCGCTTCGCCATCGCCTTTCCTATCCTTCTCGTGCTGATGCGGGCGACCGGCACGCGGCTGCCGAGGTTTTCCCGGCATGACCGCCTCATCCTCATCATTCAGGCCGGGGCCGGCAGTGTTGGTTACACGACGCTGCTGATCTCCGGCCTCAGCCTGACCTCGGCGGCCGATGCTGGCGTCATTATCGGCACGCTGCCGGTGGTGTCGGCCGCAATCTCCATCCTGCTGCTACGCGAACGGCCGCAGCCTGCGCTGCTTCTCGCGGTGGCGCTTGCGACATCAGGCGTGCTGTCGATCGCCTTCACGCCGGATGCGGCCGGCGGATCATTGGCCGGCAATGCGCTGATCTTCTGCGCCGTCGTCTGCGAAGGGCTGTTCATCCTGCTGAATAAAAAGCTGAAGACGGAGATTGCGCCGCTTGCCCTGTCGACGCTGATGGCCGGCATTGGCTTCATCGTTGCCGCCATACCGGCCATTTTCGAAGCGCCTTTCGCACAGGGTATTTCCGCAAGCGCTGTAGGTGCCGTCGTCTATTATGCGCTAGTGCCGACCGTCGGGGGATTTCTGCTCTGGTATGCGGGAGCAGAAAGGGTGAGCGGCACCGAAGCCGCGCTCTTCACCGCGGTTGCGCCAGTTTCCGCCGTCATGCTTGCCTTCATCATCCTTGGCGAGCCGGTCGGGCTCAGCCAGATCGCCGGTATCGCCTGCGTGCTTGCGGCCGTACTCGGGCTTGCCTTTGCCGGGAGCCGTAGCGTGAAACTTGCCGGAGGGAGATAGACCATGCAGTTCAGCCATTCCGATGCCATGTGGCAGGCCTTTCCGGAGCTTCGCGCCGGCGCGCTCCACGCGGGAGGGATCGATGCGGATGCCGATGTCGAGGCGGCAATCGCAAGCTTCAACGCGATTGCCGAGGCCCGGCTGGCCAAAGCGCAGGAAGGCGAATTCCCCGAAATCCAGGCCTGGCGGCGCGGCTTTTCCCGCATGGGGCTGAAGCCGACGCAATATCGCTGCGCTTCCGAGGCGCTGCTGCGCCGCTTCCGCCAGGAACATGCGCTGCCGCGCCTGCATCCGCTCATCGATCTCTGCAACGCGATTTCGCTCGCCTTCGCCATTCCGATCGCCGTCTTCGACATTGAAAAGATCGCTGGCGATCTCGAAGTCCGGCGAGCCAAGGGTGACGAGACCTATCTGACTTTCGCTGGCGAAATCGAGCATCCGGAGGCGAACGAAGTGATCTTCGCAGACGATGAGCACAGGGCACATGCGCGGCGCTGGACGAATAGGCAGAGCGGGCTTTCGGCGGTGCGGGAGACGACGCGCTCGGTGCTGATCGTTGCCGAGGCCCTGCACGCTTCCGCCGGCGACGACATCGCCAGGCTGGTCGAAGCAGTTGCGGATGCGCTTGCACGTCACTGGCCGGCGACGCCGAAAACGGCGATGCTAACTCCGGTATCGCCGCGCTTCGAATTCTAAGGGAGCGAGACTTCAGCAAAGGTGGTGTTCCGGGCCTTGGGTTGGCGGCATGCCCGCCCTATCTCTACGCGATCGATATCTCCTGGAGACGAACCCGATGTCAGACAAGTCGATCAAGATTCCGGGGCCGGATCATCCGATCACCGTCGAGCACAATCCCTCCCGCGTCGTCGTCACGCTTGGCGGCAAGACGATTGCCGATACGCGCGATGCACTGACGCTGTGCGAGGCCTCCTATCCGCCGGTGCAGTATATTCCGCGCAAGGATGTCGACATGTCGCTGCTTCAACGCACCGACCATAGCAGCCATTGCCCCTATAAGGGCGACGCCTCCTATTACAGCATCATTCCGGGCGGCGAGCGCTCGAAGAATGCCGTCTGGACCTACGAGGCGCCGAATGCCGCGGTCAGCAGCATCAAGGACCATCTCGCCTTCTATCCCGACCGCGTCGACGGCATCGAGGAGATGGCCTCTCCGGAAGCCGGCGCTTTCTGACGCGGCGCATGACATTGAAACCCTTTCCGGCGGAACATGTTGTCCGCCGGACCGTTAGGTTCATCTAGCGGGGGATATGCCGTGCCGAAATTCTACTTTCAACTTTTCGATCGTGATGGCGCCGGGACGACCGAGACGGCATATGATTTTGAATCCATCGAAGCAGCGAAAGCGGAGGCGCGGCGTGTGTTGGCGGAGATGGCCACCGAAGGCTTGCCGACTGCACCTTTGAATATGATGTCGGTGGAACTCTTCGATGAAAGCCGTAGGCCGCTTGCTGAAATCCGGCTCATTCTCGAAGAAATCGCGAAATAGCCGCGATAAGGATGCCGGCTCTGTGAATGGCCGTCGATCGCGGCCAAAGCAATCAAAGACTATGTCAAATTTAATTGCCGGCTATGAAGGCGGGTCTTAGCGTCGCGCCCATCGACCGAGTCGGATTGATGCGTAGGAGTGACCGCGGCAGCCCTCAAACGGCGGCCGCTATCGTAAGACGTCGAGCCATTCATTGTTGAAGACGAGGCTGGCAACCGTGACCGGATCGCCGCTCTCGTCGCGAACGGTAATGGCGATGGTCATGCGATCACCCGCGGGCAGTTCGTCGCGGGCCACATCCAGCAGGATGCGGGTCAGCTCTTTCGGAATGTCTTCGCGAGATTTGAGCTCGGTGCCGTGCTCGTCGCGTGTCGGACCTTCCCCATTGTGTAGATCGAAATAGTAGCGAGCCATGTTTCTTCCTGTGCATCCCAGGGAGAAATCACAGATGAAGACAATTGTTCCCGGGGCTAGGCATTGATTCTTATAGAAAATATAGGTCGCATCGAAATGATCAGGAACTCTTGCGATATCGGCGGGCAAGCCCGTGATTGAACCCCTGCTGCTGAACCTTGGAAGCCGAGATGTGCTGTCGGCCGAAGAGCAAAGCCATCTCAGAGCAATCATCGACAAAGACAGGTATTTTGCTGCCGGGGAGGATCTCGTTTCCGAAGGGAGCAGGCCGGGCTACAGCACGCTGCTGCTCGATGGTTTTGCGGCGCGCTACAAGGTGATGGCCGATGGCAGCCGCCAGATCACCGCGCTGCATGTCGCCGGCGATTTCGTCGATCTGCATGCTTTCCCGATCAAGAAGATGGATCACGGCATCGTCGCGCTGTCGTCCTGTCATGTTGCCTTCGCCGATCACGCCGATCTCAAGGCGATCACCGAGCGAATGCCGCATCTGACCCGGCTGCTCTGGCTCGATACGCTGGTCGATGGCGCCATCCACCGCGAGTGGATCGTCGCCATGGGTCGGCGCTCCAAGCGCGCCCATATCGCCCATCTCGTCTGCGAACTCTTCGTGCGGCTGCAGGTGGTGAAGCGGACGCGCGGCGCAAGCTTCCAGTTTCCGTTGACGCAGATCGAGATGGCCGACGTACTCGGCGTTTCCGTCGTCCACCTGAACAAGACGCTGCAGGCGCTGAGGCGCGAGGGCGTGTTCACCTGGGAGAACCGGACGATCACCATCGTCGACTGGGAACGCCTGCAGGAAATCGCCGAATTCGATCCCGGCTATCTCAGCATCTTCAGGGAACCACGTTAAGGCCGAGGTATCACACAATCCGGTGACACCAGTTCATTGCGATTGACAATTCGACCATTCGGGCAGAACACCGCCTCGACCTTCTTAAAACTCTTATAAAGGCTGGCGGACCCGCGCTGCCGGCCGGTGACATCGCAATGGACATATCCCAAGGGCCGGGGAGCGTTCTTCGCCACCCCGGCTATCTGAACTTCGCTGCCTCCCGCGTTTTTTCCTCGCTCTCCTTCCAGTCCATTGGCATCGCCATGGGATGGATGATCTACGATCAGACACACAGCGCCTTTGCGCTCGGCCTCGTCGGCTTGTGCCAGTTCCTGCCGATGGCGGTGCTGACCTTCGTCGTCGGCCATGTCGCCGACCGGTTCGACCGGCGGCGCATCGGGCTTGTCTGCCAGTTGATCGAAGCGGTGACGGCGCTGGTGCTGGCGGTCGCCACCTGGCAGCAATGGCTGACACCGGCCGGCATCCTTGTCGCCGTCACGGTGCTCGGCGCCGTCGTCGCCTTCGAACGGCCGACCATGGCGGCGCTGTTGCCGAACATCGTGCCGGCCTCGATGCTGCAGAAGGCAGTCGCAACCTCGACCTCGATGATGCAGACGGCGCTGATCATCGGCCCCTCGCTCGGAGGCCTGCTTTATGGCCTCCACCCCGTCGCGCCTTTTGCCTTGGCGGCGCTGCTCTTTGCCGTCGCAAGCTTCAACGTCATCTCGATCCGCATGCAATGGAGCCCTGCCAAGCGTGAGCCGGTGACGCTCGCCTCGGTCTTTGCCGGCGTCTCGTTCATCCGCAGCCGGCCGGTGATGCTCGGCACGATCTCGCTCGATCTCTTCGCAGTGCTGCTCGGCGGCGCGACTGCGCTGCTGCCGATGTTCGCCAGCGATATCCTGCATGCCGGTCCCTGGGGTCTCGGTTTTCTGCGCGCGGCCCCGGCGGTCGGCGCGCTCGCCATGTCGATCGTGCTTGCCCGCCGGCCGCTCGAGAGCAATGTCGGGCGCAAGATGCTTGCCGCCGTCGCCGTGTTCGGCGTCGCCACCATCGTCTTCTCGCTGTCGACCAATATCGCACTTTCCGTCGTAGCGCTGCTCGTCATCGGCGCGTCCGATACGGTGAGCGTCGTCGTGCGCAGCTCGCTGGTGCAGCTTCTGACGCCGGACGAGATGCGTGGCCGCGTCAGCGCCGTCAACTCGCTGTTCATCGGCACCTCCAATCAGCTCGGTGAATTCGAATCCGGCATGATGGCGGCGGCGCTTGGGCCAGTCGCCACCGGCGTTGTCGGTGGGCTCGGTACAATCGTCGTCGTGCTCCTGTGGATGCGGCTCTTCCCAGATCTCACCAAGGTCAAGACGCTGCAGGGCTAGCGCATGCATGACGCGTTGAAAGCGGCGACCGCTCCCGTTAGGTTCGCCCCAAACATCATTCGGCGGAGCCCCGCGTGACGACAAATTTTCTATCCTGTGTGCTGGCGGCGGTTTTCACGTTGGTGCCCGCCATGGCGCTGGCTGAGTGGCAGGCGACCGAAGAGGTGCGGCCTTATTCGATATCTGGCAAAACGGGCGCTGAGCTCTACGAATCGATCGGCGCGCGAGGGCCTGAAGCCGGTGCTGGCAGGGCGATCGCGCATACGACGTTCAAGTTGACCTGGACCAGGAAATACGAACCGCAGGGCAATGCTTGCGTCATCGTGACCAACCGGCCGAAGCTCATCATCACCTATACGTTGCCGAAACCATCTGCTGCGCTGCCAGCCGCCGTCAAGAGCAGCTGGCAGGCCTTCATATCAGCTGTGCAGGCGCATGAGCGGGTGCATGGCGAGACCATCAAGGAAATGGTCAAGGAGATCGAGGCGACAAGCATCGGCCTCACCGTTGACGATGATCCCGATTGCAAGAAGATCAGGATCGAGCTGACCCGCCGCCTCGGTGAGATCTCCGCCCGGCAGCGCCAGCGCGGCCGTGACTTCGACAAGATCGAAATGGGTGATGGCGGCAATATCCAGCAGCTCATCCTCAAGCTGGTCAATGGGCCGTGATTGGAGTCGGAGAGGTGAGATCGATGCAGATGGCTGGCGAAGCCTCCAGATTAAGGGCCCAACAGGTTGGTGGGACTACCGGTTTCATTGCGTGGGCTCTGTCATAATCCATTATTTGGACAGCCACTGGAAATGGCATCTCTCCCGCGCCCTGATCATAGCGGCTGATTGTCTTGAGGAACTTCCCTGAAGTCTTCGATATCCAGATGTCGATTGCCGCACTCCATTTGTAACGGTGCCAGTATGCGGAATAGTGAAAAGCCAGGCCTTCTTCGGTTTGCGAGTTCCCGAGCTCTTTACAGGACGTAAAGATTGGCAGTCCCGAATTTGCATCGAGGGGGGTACGAATGGGCAGCCGCTTATCTTCATCCCAGACGCCATTTTCGATTCTGGAATAGAAGACTCCGTCTATCGCTCGCGCCTCCATGTAAGGTCTGAGATGGCCATCTTCTTTCAACTCCGACACAGTAAAGCTGTAGCGCCCGCTATTGTGCGTGTTTTCGTATGCACGGTTGACGGCATAGCAGGATTTATCCTCCCCATTGACCGCCTGCAGATGAGAAGAGCGACTATCTACCGCGCCGTGAACGGTTGCGATTTGGATCAGAGTTAAGCAAAAAACGGATACAGCAATAACACGCATGGGAAACCTGCGGACGAAATGACGGGTAGAACCTGAAGATTTCTACTTATACGTCGCATTGATGTCGGTGCAATTTCTTACTTCGCGATTTCGTTCGATCGACCGCGAAAACCTGTAAGTGCTTCATCCCTGGACCTGATCGGCCGGTCTCCTATCTTTCTCTGCTGACAAGTGCAAAGGAGGAACGAGATGTCTTATGTCGATGGTTTCATCGTCGCGGTGCCGAAAGCGAATATCGAGGCCTACAAGGAATTCTCGACCTTCGCCGGCTCGATCTGGAAGGAATATGGCGCGCTCGACTATGTCGAATGCGTCGGCGACGATGTACCCTATGGCGAGTTGACCTCGTTTCCCCGCGCCGTGCAGGCAAAGGAGGACGAGGTGGTGGTATTTTCCTGGATCGTCTACGGCTCGCGCCAGGAGCGCGACGATATCAATGCCAAGGTGATGGCCGATCCGAGGCTCAAGGGTGACCAATGGCAGATGCCGTTCGACGGCAAGCGGATGATCTATGGCGGCTTCGAGATGATGCTCAAGCTCTGATCGCCCAAGCCAGCCATTGACTTGCCCGGGCAAGCTTGACTTTGCCCACGCGAGCTTGACTTGCGGCAATCAGCGCGCCAACTCGCGAGAGATTTCATCTCGAAGTAGGAGAGCGCCTTGCCCCAGACGATCCTCACCTTGCCCACACGCGGACAGGGCCTTTACGAATTCACCGACCAGGCGGAGGCCTTCGTCAGCGCGTCGGGGCGGGAGGAGGGGCTTCTCACTATCTTCGTGCGCCACACCTCCTGTTCGCTGCTGATCCAGGAAAATGCTGATCCCGATGTGCGCACCGACCTTCTCGCCTTCTTTCACCGCCTCGTGCCGCCGACCTCCGATCCCGAGATGGGCTGGATCGTGCACAGGGCCGAGGGGCCGGACGACATGCCGGCGCATATCAAGGCGGCGCTGACGCAGGTCTCGATCGGCATTCCCGTTGCCAGGGGGCGGCTGATGCTTGGCACCTGGCAGGGGCTCTATCTTTTCGAACATCGCGACCGCCCGCACCGGCGCGAAATCGTGCTGCATTTCAGCACCTGAAACCGGGTTAACTCTTGTGAATGCAAACTGAATGCCCGGTTCGAACGCCATTCAGTTTGCTGGGTCTACTGTCGAGGCAATCCCTGAAGGGAGAGCTTGGAATTCAATCGACGGAGACACAACATGACGCATTTCCTGACCAAGGCTTCGCTTGCCGCTCTGCTCGCCCTCTGCACTATTCCGGCCACCGTTTCCACGGCGGCCGCCGCCGGACCGCAGACGAACTTCGTCGTCGAGGCGCAATACCATCGTCCGATCCGCGGCTGCTCGCCGATGCACGCGGTGCGCAAGGCGCGTGATTTCGGCCTGCGCGATGCCCGCATCACCCGCATGTCGCCGCGGGTGGTTGTCGTCGCCGGACGCGAACGCCGCGGCTGGGACAGGATCACCTTCGCGAATGTCCGCGGCTGCCCGCTGATCCGGCGCTGAGGACTGCAGCCGGAGGCGCCGCTGCGGCGCTTCCGGTCTGTTTTGCCTTGACGGTGACACTTTCAGCCGTCTCTTCTCTGACCTGTATGAGTGATTCCCAAATGACGCTTCGGCGTGATGCGGACCAATGGGGAGGGCGGCTCGACCGCACCGACTTTCAAACGAAAGGTTTTTCGATGATGCAGTTTCTGGCAAAGGCGGGTCTTGCCGTCATGCTGACAGCCGGTACCCTTGCCGGCACGGTGGTCCCGGCCGCCGCCCAGTTGAATATCATTATTGGCGATCAGGACCGTGGTCCGCCGCAGGACTACCGCCGTCCGCCTCCTGGGCCGGGCTATGGCCGGCCATCGCGCGGCTGCAATCCGCAGCTCGCCGAAAACCTTGCTCGGGATTACGGCTTTCGTCGCGCCCGGGTCGTCGACATCACCCCGCGCCGTGTGATCGTCCAGGGTTGGACGCGTCGCGGCCAAGATGAAATGAGCTTCGGCAATGTGCGCGGCTGCCCCGCCCTGCGCCGCTAATCGTTAGAAGAAAACGCCGCCCCGTCTCCCCGATGCGGCGGCCAAGAGCCGCCTTTGCCCGTCTCCCCGGATCGGCAAGGGCGGTTTTCTTTTGCGCTCAGTTTGACTGCGCTCTTTCCTCCGGCATCATCGCGGGCCTTGTGTATGAATCCAAGACCCCTCTCCAACCCCTCCACACAAGGGGGAGGGGCTAAGCTGTGGCCCAGGCGGGACCAAAAAGCAGACGTGTCGCTGGCTGTTACCGCTCTACGGATTGCTACGATGGAGGTCATGTGAAGTGGGGGCGGCATGTTAGCCCCTCCCCCTTGTGGGGAGGGGTTGGGGAGGGGACTTGTTTTGTGAGCGGCAGCCGTCGGCGCCAGCCGGACAGCATCGGCCTTTGTGCCGAGGATCAACCGAGGTAACTGCTTGGGGCACAAGCCCGAGCATGACGAAGGTCAGTGGCCGACTTTGTCAGCAATCCGAGCCCCGCGCGTCTGAAATGACGCGCGGGGCTGTAATGCTTATTGCTCGATCGCGAAGGTCACGGTGACGCTGACATTGTAATTGTTCTCGCCGCTCTGGACGGGAACGGCAGCGTCGGAGGCCTCCTTCATCATCGTGGCGCGATAGACCGGCTGCGGCATTGCGCGCGGCACATTCTCGTTGATCTCGATGATGCGGCCGAGCTTAACGCCGGCGGCTTCGCTCAGCGTCTTCGCCTTTTTGACGGCTTCGGCGACGGCATCCTTGCGCGCCTCTTCGATGGCGGCATCCGGCTTGTCATTGGTGAACTGGATGTCGCCGCCCTGGTTGATGCCGAGGCTGACGGACTGGTCGATCACCGCGCCGAGCTTGGCGAGATCGCGCAGCCGGACGGTGACCGAATTGATGGTCTGGTAGCCGATCAGCTGCGGCTGCTGCTGCTGGCCGTCGACCGGCTGCGGATAATTGTATTGCGGCTGGATGGAAAAGCCGGAGGTCTGGAGGTCGCGCTCGGCGATGCCGCCGCTCTTCAGCGCGGCAAGCACGTCGTTCATCGCCTTGTTGTTCTCGTCGAGCGCTTCGCGGGCGGTTTTCGCCTGTTTGACGACGGCGAAATTGACGATGGCCATATCGGGAGCGACGGACGATTCGCCATCGCCGGTCACCGAAATCACCGGCTCGCGCGGCTTCATCTCCTGCGCGAAGGCGGGCGCTGCGGCGGCGAGCGGCAGCGCCAAAAGGGCGGTCATCAGGACTGTTCTGGTATAGATCGGCGCCATGTTTTCATTCCTTGGTTGTCGTTTCCCGGAAGAGCTTTCTGTCGGTTGATTGTGAAGCTATTACGGCGGAAAAGACAGGCGCATGTGTAGCGAGAAAAAAATGTCAGGGATGCCTGTATCGGAGCCTGAACCTGCAGGACGTCCGCCGATCCTCAAGAGCCGAAACGGCTGGACCGGAACCGACGGCTCGCTATCATATGGCGACCATCGACAACGAGGAAGCAATGTTCGAAACGCTCGATCCCGTCCCGTCCGAGATCGCCACCGCGATTTCCGACGGCCTGAACGCCTTCAACGAGAGCGCTGGGATCAGACGCGAGGCTTTTGCCATCGTTTGGCGAGAGAACGGAGGGCTTATCGCCGGAATAACGGCGTCCGTTTCCTTCTCGGTTCTTTTCATCGGTAATCTGTGGGTCGCAAAATCGCTGCGGCAGGGCGGCATCGGCACGAAATTGATGGCGGCGGCCGAAGAAGAGGGGCGCCGCCGCGCCGCGGTCGCGGCCTGCGTCGACACGCTCTCGACCCAGGCCCCGGATTTTTACCCGAAGCTCGGATATGTCGAATTCGGCAGGGTCAGCGGGCATGCGGGAGGCCGGCCCGTTGACCGGATCTGGTTCCGCAAGGAATTTTACGCCGCAAGTTGATCAGAAGCCGCTGGCGGCTTCCCATCAGATATCAACTGAGATGACATTGGAGGACGTAATCGCGGGGCAGACGAGTCTGTTGACTCGCCAATTGTCCTATTAAGCGCCGAAATCGTCCATGAAGGATGGGTGGATGGCGGGCTTGCGCTCTTCGCGTGCGTCGCGAATACGCTGGGGAACCGCACCGAGACCAGCCACGAAGCGGGTCAGGAGATTGCGGTTGAAAAGTTTATGTATGGCACTCATGGCAGTTCACTCATTCTTTTTTTTGTTAGCCGGCAGCATATATTTTGCCCAGGCTGCCGTAACAATGGGCAATTTTGCATGACAGTTATGTGACAGTGCATGGCTTGAGGGTGGCTGGCCTAAAAGGTGATCACATTGACGTTAGAAGCGGCCTTCCAGAGCGGTCGGCTGCTATAAATCCTCGTCGGTATTCGCCGTGGGTGCTAGATTGCCCGCTTGGGGTAAAGCCATGCCCCTCCGAAGGAGAAGCTCAGATGAACCGATTTTTCGCATCTATCGCGACCGGAACGCTGATCAGCCTTGCCACGATCATTTCGGGCTGCACGTCGTCCGGAAATCTCGACCAGACGTCGTCGATCGGCGGCGGTTATTATGAGCGTCAGCCGCTTAATCCGGCGTGTGGCGGTGGGTTCAGACCGAGTGATGGCCGTTCTTGTAGCTATTAGAAACGTGCACCGGTCGGGCATGACGCAGCCGGGCGACGTCGTGTGATCCCGGCCATCGCCGGAAGCGAACTATCGCCGCAATCAGACTCTAATTTTCCAGCGCTAATAGCTGCATGGACGATCGTTGCCGAATCCATCGCGGCAGGCAGGCCGAAGGGCAAAGTCAGCGCTCTGAGCGGTATAGCCGACCGAACCCGTCTGCACCGAGTCGTTTGAGCTCGTGGTGCACGACGATGCCGATATGGCAATGACGAAGGCGGCTGCCATGGCTGCCGATAGTTTGCAAGTTTGAAGCATCTCCCCACCCCTCACTGTCCGAAGTGTCCGTATAATGCTGGCAAGTAGGGCCGATGAGGCGTCCCGATAACTGATGTTGTCGATCAAGATTTTGTTATTGGCTGAAAACCCCTTCGCCGGCACTCGCTGCGACGATCAAGGTTGCCTTGGACACGCCTACAGATGTCGTTTGTTTGGACAACGATATAGGGATGATGCCGCTCATTGGGTTTTCCGCGTCGGCCGGGTCTTCATGAGCCTATTTCTACATTCTTCGAGGCTGGAAAATCGGCGAAGCGGGTTAACGGCGGAGCGAAGATCGCAGGGGGAAACTACCCGAGACAGCGAATATAATGGTGAGCGCATCGGGGTGGACGGCGCTGCGGTTCTGATTTGCGCTGGTGACAGCCAAATCGACCCGAGTTCTCTTTTGCCGGTGCCCAGGCGCTCGATTGAAGAAATTGCTCCAGTTCGGATCGGCTCAGAGCCAATCCGAATGCCAGCGGCAACAATGCGTTACGATCAGGCGAGGGTATGGTATGGGAAAGCACGTATCGATATCGGTGTGCGAAGTAAACATGAAGTACCCAAATTAAGTAATTGAACGTGATTGTGTGTAAGTTACTTCCGTGTTTTTATCCTGCTGGGTTATTGTATATTTGGCGCACATATGGCGATGAGATTACGGAGACGTTACAAACTTTTATCTACGATATTGTTGCTGTTTGCCGTTTTTGCGGTTTTGGTGCCAGTGCGGTTGAAGAACGTCGTCGAAGGAATAACAGAAAATCCTTCCCTGGATGCCATTCATGCAATCGCCGAAGGTCTCGGCCTCCTGCCATCCCCTCGTATTCCTGTCACTCTGGTACGCATCGACGACCCTAGCTTTGCCGAATGGCATCGGCCATTTCCCTTCAGTAAATCTTTAATCGCGGGGTTGGTGGACACAGCAAGGAAGGAGAAGCCTGCCGCGATACTGGTCGACTTGGACATTTCGGCCGCAACCTCCCAAGCAGACGCCGAAGCGCTGGAAAATCTGCTAGCCGAATGGAGTGAACACGATCCTCCGCTGTTGTTTCCGAAAGAACTTTCCATAGGCGAGGACGGTAAAACCCGGCCCCTCGGGCAGATTTCATTCGACAGACATTTCACGGACGGCAAGCCTCTTTATTGGGTCAATGTTCTCTTTGAACAGCAGGACGATCTCAAAATAAGAAATTGGAATCTGTGGGAACTTCCCGAAGGCAGTTGCAGGGCATTGCTTGCGCCTCAGCTTCTTCACTTTGCCTACAATAAGGGCGGTGCCAAGACCGTGCGACTGGCGGAGGACTACCTCGGCGCTCGCGAAGGCATCGATTGCCCAAAGCGCCAATTCTCCGAGATACCGGAATGGCTTCTCACGCTGGAGAAAAGCGCACCGATCCAGTTTTCCTTTCCCCGGAGCAACACAGCGATATCACCGACGACGATTCCGGAGAGTGGCGCTCCCGCCCTCGTGCAGCTATCGGCCTTTCCATTCGCCGAACGGCCCGTAGCAGCAAGCGCGCTGAAAGGCCGTTTCGTCATAATTGGAAACAGCTACGCCGATAACGGCGACTTTCACGACACGCCGATCGGAGAAATGGAGGGCATGCGCATTATAGCGAATGCGGTTGCCAATTCACCGAACGTGATCGAAGCCAACTCCCCATGCAAAACCACAGCTGTAATTGTTTGCAGCATGCTCGTGGGAGGTGTCGTGACACTCCTGACAATGGCGCTGAAGCCGTTGATTGCGGGACCCATGTCGCTGGGGTTTGGCATCGCAATCTACATCGTGTGCAACATTCATTGGGGTCCGGTGGCGGCTCACTCGGTGACCCAGAACGGTATCGTGATCTGGGTACTGGCGATCGCGTTTGAATCGCTGGAGTCGATCTGCAGGGGAATTTTCATAGACGGGCGTGGATGGAGATCATTTCTCAACGGCTGAAGGGGGCCGCCGCAAATGAGATTGCCGTGGGGAAGCTTATTAATTCTAACGGTCAGCATTCTCTGGCCGGGACGATTCGGTAACGCCGCGGAAGGTGTGGCGCTGATCGTGGATTACGGCCCCGGGAACGAGTTGAGGGGCGCGCGTGCCGGGGCTCCGATGAAGTTCGAACTCGGGACCGTCCTCGAAGAAGGAGACCGGTTGAAAGTTCCCGAGCGTGGATTCGTGAAGATCAACCGCGGAGGCACGTGCGAATGGTTGGCTTCGCCTGATTACCAGGAAAAGGCCGAAGAAGGATGCACGGCGAAGATAACGTCCGACTATGCTGTTTCGGCCCCCGGCTTGGCGGGAGAGGTCGCAGGTCGATACCAGCGGCTCGCGGAAATGCTTGGCTGGTGGGACCCCGAGCGGGAGAGAAAGCCCATGCGTAGCCGGGATTCCTATAAACCGCGCGTGCCCGCGTTGGACAACATTGCAAAGCCGCTTGTTGTCGTCGGCGATCGCGTACTCCAGCTTCGGTGGGTGGATGGCAAGCCGCCCTTCCGTCTGGTCGCGATCACGCCCAATGGACGAGAGGCCGAAGGCGTGGTCACGGAGAGCGGCCGAAGCGGAACCGTCACTGTTGCGGTCAAGAATGAAACGGCCATCCGTCTGGAGCTGACGGCCGGAGACGAGGTCGTCTCTTATACGCTGTACGGTGTATCCCGGTTCGATGCAGCGTCCGGCGACGCCGAAATCGACGATTATGATCGGGCCTCCAGGATCGTTGCCGCGATCTCCGATAGCGGCGGAGACTGGGCCTTCGAAGGGGTCCAGCAAATCTCGACGCTAAACCTCGACCCGCGGGTGAAAGAAGCCCTGACGGACGCAATCGAATTCGGAGACTGGCCATGACCCTTTTCCGTATCTTGCTTGTCGCGGTTCTGGGCGCATCCGCTCTGGTCTGGAGCATTATCACTGCCTCGGCCATGGAAGGCATGACGATCGGGCCTGAGCACTCGTCTGTAAAAGAGATCATCCAAACCGACTATGCGACGTCAGCCCAGCTTGACGACGCCGTAGTCGTCCTCGGTCGACTGATTTCGATGAACGAAGTCCCGCCTGGCAAGAAGAGCCCTCAGGTTGGTGTGCTGCTCTGTGACATCGGGGAAGCCGCCTTCAAGCAGGCGAACTATCTGAGCGGAGCGCAGAAGACCGACAAGCTCAAGCGGGCTGCCGCGGCCCTTGTCGCAGGTGCGGATATGCTGAAGCCTTACCAGGGGGAACACGACGGCTTCATCATCCAGCGGGCCCGCGCATATAGGTTCGCGGGCATGGCGTACCTTGCGCTCGGTGACAAGAAGAGTGCCGAAGCCTCACTCCGGAATGGTTTGGCCATCCATTGGAAACGGTTCAACGACAACGCCTATCAGCTTCAGTTCTTTCCGACGCTGTTCGATGCCGTTGATGGAGCCGATGCAAAGCGGAAGGTTGCTGAGGCGGAAATCAAGATCGCGAGGAACGTCTACAACGTGCCGACAGGGGATGGCCACGCAAGTCTCGAAGGTCCGCTCAGGCGCTTGAGGATCGCTGAGACCGATGGGAACCCGCTCATAGCAACGTTCGCGGCTGCACGTGCCAGGGCATCTGAACTTGCGTCCGGGGGCGACGAGAAAGGTGCTTACGCCGAACTCGCTTCGGCGTTTAATGCGGCGAAAAGTGTGAGCGATCAGAAGCTTTTCATAGGTCGAATGAAGCCCTCACCGTTCTTCATATACGACGACCCAGATGCCGGGAAATCCGTCGGTTGGGATCAATATCAAGAGGCCCCGAACATGGTACCCTACGACCATGTGGCAACAAGGTTCTTTGTTGACCGCAACCTTATGCCGTTCATTGCCGAGGGACGTAATAATCTCATGACCCTCCTGGGGCAATGGGAAGGGATTTACGACACCGGCGACAAGGCAAAAGCGGCCTACTTCTGCAGGCTCATTCCCTGGAGCTACAACGGATATGAGAGCGCAGACGGTTACGATAGGGTTTATGGCGGGATACCTCCATTCTGCGCGAATTCGGTGCAGTGGGCCGCCTGGATGAGGTCGCAAGGCGACATCGGGCAGGGTCTTCGCTATCTTGAAATGGGCATCGAGCTTCTTCCAGCGGCTGCCGGACAGTCTCAAGAAGGGAAGAAGTTCCTTGTCGAGAGCTTGCGCGAAATGTCGACGTTCGAATCATACTACGGGTCGCCCGATAGTTTCCTGTCCGCCTACGAGAGGCTCTCGGATATCGATGCCGATCCGCCTGCAGAACTGGCCTTCTACGCCTCGATAATTCGCGACGACCCAATAGGATTTGAGGCGGCACTTAAAACGTTGGGCGCAAGAATTCCGAAACCAGGCGAGGAAGAAGATGGCCCCGGCCCGGTTTCAAAACTGCCCGTGATTGGTCCGAAGGTCGCTCAGGCCATATGTGCGCAGCAACCGAGGGAATTGCCAGCCGTTGTACGTGTTTCATTCTGCACTGAAGAAAAGTCAGTTGACGTCGAAACTCTCCGCGCTGAGCTCAAATCAACGCCAAATATCGCACAGTCCATTCAGAGCCAACCTTTTTTCGCGGTGCCTGACTGGAGGCTTCTAAAGCTGCTGGACGAACCCGAATACAAACAAGTCCGCCCATGGGCGAAAATGGTCTTCGCACCCGGAGAAAGCACCGCTTTCGAAGACAGAAAGCTCTCGAGCCGAGAACGGAAATTCCTCGAAAAGCCGCGGGACTACGAAACCTATATTCAGCAGATGCCAGTAAACGCCCGGCGCGATGATCGATTCTCGAAGGATTTCGACGCAGCATTTCTTTCGACTGCGCTTTTGGAGGCAGGCAAAATCGATATGGCCAGATCGTGGGCTGGGCCTGCGATCGAGCGTTATCAGTCAGCCAGCGCGCCTCAGACGATTTTCAGCGCCTGGCTCTCAGAAGCTTACGAGGAACAGACGTACCTGGATGGATGGCGGTGGCTGATACTTGAGAAACCGCTTTTGGCCAACACGGCCTTCAGCAAACACATCCCGCAAAAGCTGTCTTACAGCAGACGAGGTGGGGGCCAGGAAGCGCAATCGAGCCTCGATTGGGAAAGGGTAATCGGTGCTTATCACGGACGCATCATCGCAAACGAAAGACTTCACGACCGCCCGGCTGCTCGCGAGGACGCAAAGGCCTTGGTTTCCTACATCCGCTTTGTCCTTGGCCTTCAGAGCTTTTCGCGCAACGAAACCAGGGAAGTGATCGTCCGCATTGCCCGCCCGGCTCTGACCGAGGCTCTGGACGTTCTCGTCGATGGAACCGATCTTTCTCCCGACGATCTGGAAGCCATGTTCCAGATCATTCAGATGATGAAGCCGAGCGGAACGGGCGCGACGATAGCGCGCCTTGCGGGCAGGCTTTCGGCTGTATCGCCGGCCCTCGCGAACCTTGCCAAAGAACGCGAGGAACTGCGCCAGCAATGGCTGACAATGTCTCCGGAACAGCAAGACGACCGAAAGGCTCTGGCCGCCAAAGTCGATGAACTCGACGTCGAACTCGCGAAGCAGTTTCCCCGATACGTCGAAATCGCGGGCACGGTAGCCGTGCCCGCCGCGCAGGTTGCGCAGGAGTTAACCGAGAAAGAGGCGCTGATCGCGTTCCTGAACACGGGCGAGAACTATCTGGTTATGGCCGTGACTTCGACCAAGGCGACCGTGATTAAGACCGCTATGTCTTCCGAGGACGTCGATGGCCTGGTCCGCGACCTTCGGCGTGGCCTTGAGCTTCGTGGTGGACGTCTTCCGGCTTTCCGCAGCGAAGCTGCCTACCAGCTGTATCGACAGCTCTTCGAGCCGATCGAGGCGCAATGGTCGAAGCCGCCCGAGCATCTCATCCTCGTCCCCGACGGCGCGCTCGAAAGCATACCGTTTGCGGTGTTGCTGACTGCCGAAATGCAGCGCGACGACTTCGTCAATGGGAAGTGGTTTTCGGACAGATATGTCGTGACCCGAGTCCCGTCTGTTGCGTCCCTGACGATGCTCAGGGCGGGCGCGAACGCGAAGGCAGGTGACCGGCCATTCCTGGGAATCGGCGACCCGACGCTTGACGGCGATCCCGACACCGAACGCGGCAGCGTGGATGCGATGAAAATCGCTACCTTGAGGGGCGGGGCAAACGTCAGCGACATCCGTGCCCTACCGCGTCTTCCGGAGACGGCCGATGAATTGCGTGCGCTCCAGAAGACCTTCAACGCATCCGATGATTCACTGCTGCTCGGGCAGAATGCAACGGAGACGGTGCTCAAGGCAGAAGACCTTACCCGTTTCCAGACATTGGCATTCGCGACGCACGGCCTGCTCGCGGGCGAAATTAGCGGCCTTCAGGAGGCAGGCCTCATCATGACGCCTCCCGCCGCCGCGACGGCGATCGATGACGGATATCTTTCGGCCAGCGATATCGCGGCATTGAACCTGAACGCTGATGTCGTTCTTCTTTCCGCCTGCAACACCGCCGCGCCGGAGCAGGTGGGTGCCGAGGGACTGTCGGGACTTGCGAAGGCGTTTTTTTTCGCCGGAGCCCGTAACCTTGTCGTCTCGCATTGGGCGGTCGACTCCATGGCCACGGCGGCGCTTACCACCCAAATGTTCGAAAATAGAGCCAAAGCCGCGGACAAATCGTATGCGTCCGCTCTTGGCGATGCGATGCGCGACCTGAGGGCGGTCGACGCGGGACGATTCGCCCACCCGCTATATTGGGGTCCGTTCGAGGTCGTGGGGTCGGATATGTGAGTAAACAACCAAACGAACTAGAGGAATAGTGGTGGGCCCGGAGGGACTCGAACCCCCAACCAAGCGGTTATGAGGCGTAGGACCCGATCGCTTCAAACGCGTTCACAGGCGTCCAGGAACTCTGCAATGCCATGAATCATTTTGCGATTCCTCGCGGCGGGGCTGATCGCAAGCATCCAGGGGCGTCCGTAGTCGCAGCGCCCGATGTTGCCAGATCCGATGCCATTCCGGTGTCATTTCCGTTGTCACGGGAACGGCTAGTTAGGGCTTCCGGGCAGCAGGGCCAAATGACCGATCAGGCGAATGGTGCGAAGGACGCCGTGAGCCAGCACCTATCGGACGCAGCAAGGACTGGATGCGGGGCCCAAGGGGGACATCGGCCCGCAGCCCGCGTCATCGCATCGCTCGCCGTCCATCCGGGGCGCCCGGCTTATCCGCGAGCTCGGGCCCAAGGCTGTCGTCCCGCGCGGTTGACCGCCTCAAGCCGAGTAAGCGCTATGCCCGCGGTAAAGTGGCTCCGGGAACGAAGGCGGCCGTACTGTCTCCGCTTCCGTCGTCGTACAACCAAAGGCTGCTGATTGGATTTGCTGTCGTGGCAATGGTGGTCCTCCTTTTCGCGGGAACTACAGGGCAAGCGCTGAAACTTTCGAGCCCGACCTTGATCATATATCGGTATAAATTATATTATAACATATAATGATTTCGAACACGGAGCCAATCATGCCCATCACCGCTATTTCCGAGAAGCTTTCTGTCTCGTCGCAGCCGAGTATTGTGGAGATCCAGTCGCTCCGCGACAAAGGATTCAAGACACTCATCAATAACCGACCGGACGGCGAGGATCCTGCACAGCCAGGCACGCAAGCGGAAAGCCAGGAAGCGAAGCACTGCGGCCTGTCCTATGCGTTCGTCCCGGTCACGGCCGGCACGATCACCGAGGCGGACATACGTGCGTTCCAGCGCGCCGTCGACGAATCCGACGGACCCGTGTTCGCCCACTGCAAGACCGGCACTCGGTCGCTAAGCCTCTACTTGATCGGCGAGGTCCTTGACGGCCGCATGCCTGCCGACGAGGTCGTCGAATTCGGACGCAACCGCGGCTTCGACACCAGCGCCGCCGCAGCCTGGCTCGTGCAACATGCTGCCCGCAGGCCGCAGGTAAGGGGCTTCTTCGACAAGCGGACCTGGAGCGTCCAGTATGTGGTTTCCGATCCGGTGACCCGCAGGTGCGCTATCGTCGATCCTGTACTCGACTTCGATGAGAAGTCCGGAGCGACGGCAACCATCAATGCCGACGCGATCCTCGACTACGTCCGCGACAACGGGCTGACGGTCGAGTGGATCCTCGACACCCACCCGCACGCCGACCACTTCTCGGCGGCCCAGTATCTGAAGGAGAAGACTGGCGCGCAGACAGCGATTGGCGAGCGCGTCGTGGAGGTCCAGAAGCTGTGGAAGGGCATCTACAACTGGCCCGAGCTTGCCACCGACGGCTCGCAATGGGACCGGCTGTTTGCCCATGGCGAGACGTTCAAGGTCGGCTCGATCGATGCCAAGGTGCTGTTCTCTCCGGGACATACGCTCGCCTCCATCACCTTTTTGATCGGCGACGCTGCCTTCGTGCACGACACGCTCTTCATGCCCGACAGCGGTACGGCACGTGCCGACTTCCCCGGCGGTGACGCCCGCGTCCTGTGGAAGTCGATCCAGGACATCCTCGCGCTCCCGGATGAGACGCGGATCTTTACCGGCCACGACTACCAGCCGGACGGTCGGGCACCTCGCTGGGAAAGCACGGTGGCCGATCAGAAGAAGTTCAACCGCCATCTTGCTGGCGTGACGGAAGAAGAATTCGTGGCGCTCAGGACGAAGCGCGACAAGACGCTGCCGATGCCGAAGCTCATCCTGCATGCCCTGCAGGTGAACATCCGCGGCGGGCGCCTGCCGGAGCCGGAAGCCAACGGCCAGCGCTACCTCAAATTTCCGCTCGATGCATTACAGGGAGCAGCATGGGAATGACCACCGATCTAAAGGCGATGAGGAGGGTGGGGCTTTCCCCCGCCGAGATGGCCAGCCGGGCCGGAGAGGTAGCGAACCTCCTGAAGACGCTGTCCCATCCGGCGCGCCTGATGATCGTCTGTACCCTGGTGGAAGGCGAGTATTCGGTCGGCGAGCTTGAAGAGAAGCTCGACCTCCACCAGCCGCATCTGTCGCAGCACCTGACCGTGCTGCGTGGCTCCGGGATTGTTGAAACCCGGCGGGAGGGGAAACAGATCTTCTACCGCCTGACGGAAGAGAAGGCCGCGCAACTGGTCGCCGCCCTCTATGACATTTTCTGCGTAAAGGATGACAAGTGAACGCGTACCTCCCCTCATTGGTCGGGGGCATGCTGATCGGCGTGTCGGCCCTCATGCTTCTGCTCCTCAACGGCCGGATTGCCGGGATCAGCGGGATCGTCGGGCGTCTTGCTCAAGGGATCGGTTTGACGACCAACCTTGCCTTTGCGCTCGGGCTGCTGCTCGGGCCGCTCGCCTATCTGCTCATGTTCGGCGGCTGGCCGGTCGTGCAGATCACCACCGGTTGGCCGCTGCTCATCGTCGCGGGGCTGTTTGTCGGCTTCGGCTCGCGCATGGGATCGGGCTGCACCAGCGGCCACGGCGTGCTTGGGCTTGCCCGCCTGTCGCCGCGGTCGATGGTAGCGGTCGCCACGTTCCTGACGGCTGGCGCGGTCGCCGTCGCATTTCTGCGAGGTGTGGGGTTATGAACCGGAACATCAACCAATTCGTGGCGGCGCTCGCTTCGGGCGTTGTCTTCGGCTTAGGACTGTCCTTGTCCGGCATGCTGAACCCTGTCCGCGTCCAAGGCTTCCTCGACGTCTTCGGGGACTGGGATCCGAGCCTTGCCTTCGTTCTCGGCGGCGCCGTCGTCGTCGCCTTTATCGGCGTGCAGGTGATGAAGCGGATGCAGCATCCAGCCTTTGACGACAGCTTCCACGTGCCGACGAGCCGCCGGATCGATGCTCCGCTGGTCGTTGGTTCGGCCTTGTTCGGCCTAGGCTGGGGGATCGGTGGCTTCTGTCCCGGTCCGGCAGTCGCATCCCTATCGGTCGGCCTTCCCCAGACGTTCCTGTTCGTCATCGCCATGCTGGTCGGGATGACCTTGTATGACAGAGTATGGAGCAGACGGACGTGAATACCTCCATTTTGGCGGCAGTTGGCTCCGGCGGAATCGTCGGCTTCATGCTCGGCCTGCTCGGCGGCGGCGGGTCCATCCTGGCGACGCCGCTACTACTCTACGTGGTTGGCGTGACCCAGCCGCATATCGCCATCGGAACGGGTGCGCTTGCGGTCTCGGTGAATGCCTTCGCGAACTTCGCAAGCCACGCGATCAAGGGGCACGTCTGGTGGCGCTGCGCGGCCGTCTTCTCCGCGCTCGGCGTCGTCGGCGCCCTCGGCGGCTCCAGTCTCGGCAAGGCGATGGACGGAGATCGCCTGATTTTCCTGTTCGGCATTCTCATGCTCGTCGTCGGCGTCCTGATGTTGAAGCCCAGGAAGCCAGTATCGGCAGAATGTCGGCCCATCGATCTTAAGATGTGCCTTGCCACCGCCGCCGTGGCACTCGCCGCCGGCGCTACATCGGGTTTCTTCGGGATCGGCGGGGGCTTCCTGATCGTTCCCGGCCTCATGCTGGCGACGGGCATGCCGATGATCAACGCGATCGGGACATCTCTCCTCTCCGTCGCTGCGTTCGGACTGGCGACGGCCCTGAGCTATGCCAGTTCAGGCTTGGTGGATTGGTGGCTTGCCTCCGAGTTTATTGGCGGTGGCATTGTCGGCGGCGTACTCGGCATGCTGCTCGCCACCCGGCTCAGCGCCTACAAGAACATCCTCAACCGCCTGTTCGCAGCGCTCATCTTCGTGGTCGCTGCTTACATTTTGTATCGGAACTGGGGGACGGTGGTGCCGGGCTAAGGCGCCAAGCGAAGGGCTCGACAGCCGGCGAGCCGCGACTTCCGGCCAGAAGTGACCCTTGCGTATGAAGAGCGAGCGACCCTTGCAACACCAACACGTTGACCATCTTGTAGAGACCAGCGGCGGCGTCGCTGATGGAGATGGTCGTACCCATCGTGTCTGAAAGCGACATGCCGCCACTCCGACACGGCAGCGCATGAGCGCGGCCGTGTCCTTCCCCCTCAATGCGCCATGAATATTGGCATGCTGCTTTGCTCGATCATGTTGCGCGTCACGCCTCCGAAGAGCGTCTGCTGCCACCGAGGGTGGTTGTATGCTCCCATGACGATCAGATCGGCGTTCACGTCCATCGCATGCTGCCTCAGGACCTCGTCGGCCGTGTTTCCGCCGCTGGCCACGCGATCCACCTGAACCTTGACCCCGTGACGGGACAGAAAGCTCGCGATGTCGGCGCCTGGTTCTTCTCCATTCACCCGCTCTCGCGAGACTGGATCGATCATCGTCACGTAGACGCAGTCCGCCGTCTTCAACAGGTCGAGGGCCTGCCTTGCGGCACGCGACGCCTCGTCGCTCGAATCCCATGCCAGTACGATCGATTTGGAAGTGGAAGAGAGCGGCCGCCGTCCGCGGTTGATGATGACCGGCGTCGGCGTATGGAACAGAGCGCCATCCATGACCCGCTTCTGGAGTTCCTCGTCCTTGCACGCTTGGCGGCCGACGAGAACGACGTCGGCATAGAGCGCCCGTTCTGCAATGTCCTCCCGCGCAAAAGCATATTCCGTATAGACGTCCTGCACATCGTAGGAGAGTTCGGTGCGCGAGAGATACGCCTTGATCTCTTCGGCTTTCTTGACGAGTTCCTCGATTTCGCGCTGGCGTTCTTCCAGCCAGACGGTCGACAGGGAGTTGTATTCTCCCATCATCGGCGACGCGCCCATGCAGATCACGACCGCGCTGAGATGCGCTCCGGAGGCTCCGCAAAACTCCACGGCGGCCTTCAGGTCTTCGTCGAAATATTTGGAAGTCAGGATGCTCATTACCGTGCGAATGGACATTTCGATCACCTCTCTTTTTGAATATCGAGAGGATAACGGCACTTGCGGCGACGTTCTTTGATCTTCGTCAAGCATGGGATGAACGATCGCGGCGTCGCCGGGAGACGAACTTGTCTACCTCGGTCACGAGAACGAGGGAGCTAGCGATCAGCATGCTGAGGCCCCATTCAAGAGGCGTGATCGGCGACAGGCCGAGCGTTCCGCTAAGCCACGGCACGTACATCGCCGAGATGTGGATCGTCTGGGCGGCGAGCACGCTGAGGAGCAGGAATCGGTTCCGAAGGATATCGACGGAGAATATCGATCGTCTTTCGGAGGAGCATGCCAGGGTCTGGACGTTCTCGAACATCACGAAGATCAGAAGCGTTATGTTGCGTGCTTCGGGAACGCCATATCCATGCGCAATCATCCACTGGAACGCCAGGAATGCTGCTCCGCCGATCGCGACCGTCGATTGGACGACGCGCCGGATCATCGTCCGGTCGAGGACAGGTTCGAGCGGAGAACGCGGCGGCCCCGCCAGTTCGTCTCCTTCCGGCCTGCCGCCGGCAAGCGCGACGTCCTGGATGCCGTTTGTCACGAGATTGAGCCACAAGAGCTGAACAGGGAGGAGCGGCATGGGCAGGCCGAACGGCAGCGCGAGCATGAAGAGCAGGACCTCGGCGGCGCCTGTTGCGACCGACATCAGTACTACCTTGCGGATGTTGCGATAGGCGGCCCGGCCTTCTGCGATCCCCGCGACGATGGATGCAAAGTTGTCGTCCGTGACGACGAGATCGGCGCTTTCCTTCGCCACCTCGGTTCCCCTGAGGCCCATTGCGACGCCGACATGCGCCTTCTTCAGCGCCGGACCGTCGTTGACACCGTCTCCGGTGACGGCGACGATGTGGCCGTTGCGGATCAGGGATGCGACGATCGCCGATTTCTGCGCTGGCTGCACGCGGGCGTAGATGCGGGCCTCTCTTGTGATCTCGTCCAGCCGTTGGTCGCCCGCTCGCGCGGCTTCATCGATGTTGTGGCCCGAGACCACCTGGCCCGCGTGAAAGCTCAGGCCGGCATCTCGGGCAATCGCGGCAGCGGTCCGCGGGTCGTCCCCGGTCACCATCACGACCTCCACGCCCGCCGCGTGGCAGTCTTTCATAGCGTTCGGCACTTCAGGCCGGACCGGGTCCTGCAGTCCGGCCAGCCCCAAGAACACGAGATCGACAAGGTGACCGTGTCCGAGGCTTCCGGCGAGGGACGCGCCGATTTCCCCTTCGGCGAACGCGAGCACCCTGAGGCCTCGAGCGGCCATTTCTTCCTTCTGCGCCAAAAGCGACGCACGGTCGATTTCGACTACGCTTCCCGCGGAGTCCATGCGATCAGACATTTCTATGAGCACCTCCGACGCCCCCTTGACGAAGACATGAATCCGATCACTGCCGTGGTGGAAGGATGCAGCGTATTTGTGCTCGGGCTCGTAGGCGATCCTTGCCGCCAGCGGGTATCGGTCGTTCAACTCTTCCTGTCCCAGCCCGGCCTTCCGTCCTGCTGCAAGAAGCGCCACGTCGACCGTGTCTCCGGCGGCGACCCACAGATCGTCGCGGCGAGCCAGGGTTCCTTCGTTTGCGAGCAGTGCAGCGCGTAGCAGCCTGCGCGCCCTCTCGCGGACAAGGTCGCTGTCCAGGCCGCTCGCCCTGATCTCGCACTTGTCGAGATCGGAATGGGCGTCAAGGGCGATGTCCGTGCCGTCCGGCAGGCGAATTTCGGTCACCGTCTGCACGTTGCTGGTCAAGGTCCCCGTCTTATCCGTGGCGATTATCGTGGTCGAACCGAGGGCCTCAACAGCCGGCATGCGTCGGACGATGACGTTGCGGGCGGCCATCCGCCGCATGCTGACGGCGAGCGCGACGGAGATCGCGATCGGAAGCCCTTCAGGAACAGCGCTCACCGCCAGACCTACGGACATCATGACAAGATCGTGCAGAGGGAGGCCCCGCATGAAGCCCGCGACGACCAGCACCAAAGCTGCCAATCCTACGAAAACCGCGAGCGCATTCGTGAACTTCGCCAGACGGGCAACAAGCGGGGGCTGCGACGAACTGGCTCTTCCCAACTCGGCTGCGATGCCGCCAAGCATGGTCGCGGTACCCGTAGCGGTCACGACGCCCTTGGCTCGCCCGCGCGTCACCAGGGAACCCGCGCGCAGCATGGAACTGGCGGTTTCATCCGACGATCCTTCGACGGTTCGCCCTTTGGGGACCGGCATCGACTCGCCGGTCAGAAGCGACTCGTCGCATCGGAGATCACTTGCATCGACAAGCATCAGATCGGCAGGGATTCGGTCGCCGGATTCCAGAAGAACGAGATCGCCCACGACCAGCCGCTTGGCCTCGATCCTGCAAGCCACGCCGTCCCGTATGACCCTGGCCGACGGCTGCTCGAGCCTTCGAAGGGCGGCGGCCGCTCGATCCGCAGAATACTCCTGGTAGGTGCCTATGGAGGCATTGATCAGAAGCACGACGAGAATGAACAGGCCGTCTTCGATCCTGCCGGTCGCAAACGAGAGCGCCGATGCCAGCAAGAGGATGTAGATGATCGGATTGCGAAATTGGATGAGAAAGACCCGCAGCGGCGATGGGGGCTCAGGCTCGGGCAGCATGTTGGGTCCAAGCTCGGCGAGGCGTTCCTCGGCCTCGATGCTTGTCAGTCCGATCACCGCAGGCGTCGTGGGGGCGGGTGTCTGCGCCGTCAGATTCATCATGGGCTCCGGGCTTGTCGCGACGATTTCATTGAAGGCTCCCCCGACAACCTATGTGCTCCCGCGCACGAGGCATTGACCGGGATCAAGGAGCTTCGATCGAACTGAGATATGCTGGAGCCGATTTATGGACCGCGGCTTTATGCGGTCACGCGCTGCGCTTGGATCGGTTCCCGACGGTGCCGCGTGTGGACCCGCATTGATCAGGCAAGATTGGAAGGCACTAAAATGAATAAAAGCTCAGTACAGACCGTCCTGCAGACGATGAAGGATGACCTTGTCCGTCGTCTCGGAGCGATCGATGCGGATCTCTGCGTCGCGCTAGAGAAGGACAGCGAGGAGCGCGCGACCCAGGTTGAAAACGATGAGGTTCTTCGCGAGATGCAAGCCGAGGGGCGCGACCAGATCGGGGCCATCGACGCGGCGATCGACCGGCTGAACGACGGCACATACGGGCGATGCGTCAAATGCCACCATCCGATCGGCAAGGAGCGGCTCGCGGCGGTTCCCTATACGCCGTTCTGCATCGATTGCGCAAAATCGTTCCGCTGAGGCTTCTGGATTGATGGGAGGGTGAGAGGTGGCTACAGCGGCGGCTTGGTGGGCTGGTAGGTGGACGTGTCCTGAGGGCGGGCTGTCGCGACTGAGGGAAGGAGGCTCCCGGTCGGGCCTTCTGGTGCTGTCGTCGCTGCTTGCGCTTGCGGCCGCATTCGCCTTCTATCTCGCGGGTCACGGCCCTGGATATCGGTTAATCCTGGCGGGCTGCACCAGCCTGAGTCTGCTGTCTCTTTGCGTTGAAATCGCCAAGAAGCTGCAGAAAGAGGAATACGGTCTGGACCTGATCGCGGCCCTGGCCATGGGGTTCTCCTTATGGTTTGGCGAATATCTCGCCGGAGCGATCGTCGGTCTCATGTATTCCGGCGGTCAGTTTCTGGAGGCATACGCACATCGTCGCGCCGACGAGGGCATGTCGGCTTTGCTGGCGCAAGTTCCGCGGACGGCCATGCGGCTTGACGGAACCGGTTTCCAAGAAATTCCGATCGAGAAGATCGCGGTCGACGACGTGCTCCTGATACGCAAGGGCGACGTCGTACCGGCCGACGGGGCGCTCGTCGGCGAAGTCGCGACGATCGACCAGGCGGTGCTGACCGGAGAGCCTTTCCCGGTGCGAATCGTCAGGGGTGGCAACATTTCGAGCGGCGCCACGAACGAGGGCGATGCGATCGAAATCCGCGTTCTAAGCCGCGCCGAGGACAGCACCTATGCCGGAATAGTCAGGCTCGTAGAAGCATCGAGACGTTCCAAGGCGAAGCTGATGCGCCTGGCCGACCGCTTCTCGGTCTGGTTCCTGGTCGCCACGATCGCGGTCGCAGGAGTCTCTGCATTCATGTCCGGAGACATGTCACGGATCGTGGCCGTGCTTGTCGTCGCCACGCCCTGTCCGTTGATCCTGGCGGTACCCGTCGCACTTGCAGCCGGCACTTCAAAAGCCGCCAAGGAGGGCGTTCTGGTGAAGGGCGCGGGACCTCTCGAGGCCCTCGCACAGGTCACAGTAGCGGTGTTCGACAAGACGGGGACGCTCACTGCGGGACAGCCGGAAGTCGGTGTAATAGAGGGCCCGGAGCATCCGGACAGGATCCTGCGGCTGGCCGCCTCGCTGGACCAGGCATCGGGCCATGTGGTCGGACGCGCGCTGGTGGACGAGGCACATAGACGTGGGTTAGTACTGAGCCGCCCATCGGAGGTGACCGAGACCGCGGGATCCGGAATCTCCGGAATCGTCGGGGGGGGTGCGCGTCGGCGTCGGAGGAGACGCCTATTTCGGAGAGGCGCCGCCGTCCGGGCCTAACGGGTCAGGCAGCGCAATGCGTGTCAAGGTACTGTTTGACGGCACGCCGGCTGGCACGATCACGCTCGAAGACCGGCTTCGCGAAGACGCTGTCCAACTCGTCACCCAGCTCCGGGCGGCAGGAATCTCTCGAGTAGTCCTGGCTTCTGGTGACGAGTTGGCTATAGCGACAGCCATAGCTCGCTCTCTGGGTTTGGACGACGTCGCGGCGAGGCTCGCTCCCGCGGACAAAGTCGCAGTCATCGAAAAGGAACGCGTCCACGGGAAAGTGCTGATGGTCGGCGACGGCGTGAACGACGCGCCAGCGCTGGCAGCAGCCGATGTAGGAATCGCGGTAGGCGTCGAGAACCTTGCGGCGGCCGCGGAGGCCGCAGATATCGTGCTCGTCCGGGACGACCTCACCAAGATAGCGACGGCGATCGGCATTGCGCGTCGTTCGCGCAAGATCGCGCTTCAAAGCATCTATGCCGGCATAGGTCTCTCGCTCCTCGCGATGGGGTTCGCAGGAGCGGGATACCTTCCGCCAGTCGGCGGCGCATTGCTTCAGGAGGCCATCGACGTGGCGGTCATTCTCAACGCCCTTCGCGCCCTCTAATGGGCGAGAAGCACCGGCAGTTCTGCCTTGACGAGCAGTTCCCGAGTGACGCCGCCGAGGATGAATTCACGAAGCCGCGAATGGCCAAATCCGCCCGCGACCAATAGGTCTGCTTTTCGTTCCAGCGCGGCCGATTGAATGGCGGCCGTCGCGGTCTCGCCGAATGCCTGGATCGATACGTCATCCACGTCGAGTCCCGAATGCTTCAAAGAAGAGATCAGGAGGGCGCGGTTCGCCTCGTCGATGTCCTTGTCGTCGGTGATCGAGATGACCTGCACCTTGATCGCGCGTTCGATGAAGACCCGTGCGCAGGAAAGGGCGCGCGCTGCGGTGGCGCTGCCGTCCCAGGCGACGGCGATCGTGTCCACACGAGAGTAGTCGCTGGTGGCTGGAAATAGCACGAGCGGACGGCCGCTTCCGAATAGCAGCGTTTCGGGGAGTTGTCGGGAGAGCTCGGAGGCTTCGACGATGGAAAGGTCGTAGCACTTGGCAATTTCAGAAAAGCGTTCATAGACGAACGGTTCCCTGACCTCGAATCCGTGGATTCGCACCTCGAAGCCAGTTTCCGAAATAGCGTCGGCGACGTGTTCCCGCAGCGAAGTCCCGCTGTCCCGGCTATACCGCTCTGCTTGTCCTCGCCATGTCTCGACATCGATAACGGTGGGAAAGGGCGGATGGACCTGGGGGATCCGGACTTGCGGGATACTGGCGACGAGATGGGCGTCATTCTGCCTAGCGAGGCCAATAGCATTGTCGATTATGGCGAAGGAACTCGCGTCGGGATAGGTCGACAAAGGAAGATGGAACTGCGGCTTCATGCTGGCCTCCTGAGGTTAAACAGCCGTCATGATGCATGCCGCAGAGAGAGTTTGCATTGCGCTTTGTCAAGGCCGCGGCGCAACGATGCTCTTATGATCGTGCCTTCACTAAAGCTGGAGAACACGGTCATGACGATCAAGCTGACGGAGATCAACCCCGGTGAGTGTTACCGGATCCTTGAGAACGAGCGCTTCGGTCATCTCGCATGCTGCAAGGATGGCCAGCCCTACGTGGCGGCAATCTACTTCGCCTTCTCCAGCGGCGTTGCCTATAGCTTCACCATGCCTGGCAAGAAGCTCGACTGGATGCGGGGGAACGACAAGGTCTGCCTTCACGTCGAGCAGCGTCCTGCCGCCGGCGGTTGGAAAAGCGTCGTCGTCGACGGTCGGTTCGAGGAGTTTCCGGACAGCGACGCGCGACGAAGCGAAAGGCTCCATGCGTGGTCGCTTCTCCAAAAGTATTCGGACTGGTGGGAGATCGGCTCCATGAAGCCCCACGAGGTCCCAATGCTCGATGGTTCTCCTCACGTCTTCTACGGCATTGCCGTCACGGCCGTGTCGGGACGGAGCGCAGTCAGAACGGAGTGAACGCCGAAGCTCGAGCCGAGACCACATCCCACAAAAGGAGCACCACATGCCATATCCCCCCAGCCTGCATCGCAGCGCCACGCTGAACGCCAACCTCGCGCCCATTGTTCGCACGGGGTTCCTGTTTCAAGACGAGATCTGCGCCGCGTCGGTGAGGGTCACCACGGATTTGACGGCGTCCGCCGCGCGACGGGGGCTCCGATACTTCGATTTCCTGGCTCGACTTGTCTGTAGTATTGACAACAGTGATGCTGTCGAGGTCCTTTCGGACTACGTTGAGAGCGAGCTAGAGGAGTATCCCAGGGAGGTGGCGCGGCTGTGCGAGGCCGGGTCACGAACGTTGTCGCAGGCCGCCGAACTGTATCGAGACGCCGCCGCCGGTCAGGTCAGGGAGGCTGAAGCGAAGACGGTTGTTTGAAGCGCGCGGCTCACCGGGTCGTTCGCAAGACGAGTACGGAGCATGGTGCGCGCTGCACGACATGGTCCACGACTGAGCCGAAGACCCGGTCGAGCACGTCGTCCCGGTGAGAGGCGATCAAGACGAGATCGGCGGCGATCTCCTTCGCGATGGCGACGATGAGCTGCGACGGGTTGCCCGCCCGGACGTGTATCGAAGCAGGAGTGCCGGTCGACCGCAGGGCTTCCGAAAGTCTGGTCTCGGCAGCGGCCATCACCTCGACCGCCCAATCGTCCGGCGATGCCGACGAGGGCAGGCCCTCCACCGCGTGAATGAGGTGGAGGCTTCCGTTGGGCGCGAGCTGCGCGCGGGCCGTTTCGACGAGCTGGAGCATGCGTTGCCGGGATCCTCGGCCGATGGCGCAGACGACTGTGGCGAACATGTCAGTATATGTCCTTTCCAGACAGGCTGACGAACTCGGTGGTCAGTCCATCGTCATGCGCTTCCTTGAGAAGCCGATCGGCGCTCATGATGTCGAGACACATGGTGCCAGTGAAGGATTGCCGGAGCGCGCAGCAGAAATGGTCTCTCGCCCACGCCTGGCCTCGCGGCGTGGCCGCCGTCACCTCCCAGCGATCCTCGTCCCGACGTTCGAGAACAAGGTCTGCGGACGTTCGCTCGACTGGAGGAATGGTCGTGGCTATGTCGGTTGCTGCCTTGCGGGTCTTTTCTTGTTCGCGCATGTCCGTCTCCTTTGGATGAGGTCGTGGCGCTGTGTCCAGAAGCCTATCTGCTCCAAGGCGCTCCGTCTTTGACGAGCATCAATCCGGATGTTTGACCGGGATCAAGCCAAGGTCGCGAAGGTCGTGATACGATTAGAGCGTGGCACATGCCGGTGGAGGGAAGCGTGAGGGCGATGGTACTCGAACAGGTGGGGCGGCGGCTCCGTCTCGTGGAGCGGCCGGACCCGCCAGCTTCGCCCGGCCACGTCGTCGTCAAGGTGGAGGCCTGCGGCGTCTGCCGGACGGACCTTCACGTCTGCGACGGAGACCTCTCCCAGCCAAAGCTTCCTCTCGTTCCGGGGCATGAGATTGTGGGAACCGTGATCGCAACCGGCGAGGGTGCCCCTGATCGTCTTGTCGGTCGAAAAGTCGGAGTACCCTGGCTGGGCCACACCTGCGGGCACTGCGAATATTGCCGCGAGGGTCGCGAGAACCTGTGCGACGAGCCTGGCTTCACTGGGTACACCATCGACGGCGGCTTCGCGACGCATGCGGTTGTCGAGGCGGGCTACGCGTTCGAACTGCCTGACGATACGGACCCGGTGGCGACCGCACCTCTTCTCTGCGCTGGCCTCATCGGGTGGCGATCCTTGAAGATGGCGGGCGAGGGGCGGACGATCGGCATCTATGGGTTCGGCGCGGCCGCCCACATCCTCGTGCAGGTGTGCAAGCATCGGGGCCAGAGCGTCTGTGCGTTCGTGCGTCCTGGAGACGAGGCCGGCCGGAAGTTCGCGCTTGATCTTGGCGCCGTCTGGGCCGGGTTCTCCGGTGAGAGGCCGCCGGTGCCGCTCGACGCCGCCATCATCTTCGCGCCGGCTGGCGAGCTCGTGCCGATGGCGCTCGACGTAGTGCGGAAGGGCGGAACGGTGGTCTGCGGCGGCATCCACATGTCAGACATCCCGAGCATGCCCTACCGTCTGCTCTGGGGTGAGCGGGGGGTCGTCTCGGTGGCGAACCTGACGCGGAGCGACGGGGCGGAATTCTTCTCCATCGCGAAGGCGGCCGAGATCAAATGCGTCACCAGCGTCTACGCGCTTGAACATGCAAACGAGGCTCTCGACGACCTGCGGGCGGGCCGCATCAACGGCGCAGCCATCATCGTGCCATAGCCGCCATCCTCGTTGACGAGGATCAATGCGGATCGTTCGGTCAAAACGGAAGCTTCTCCGTCAAACGTCCGTCGACAGCCGGCGGCGCAGGAGGAGAACAGAGATGTCGCGTTCGTTGCTAGCCCTGGGGGCGCTCTTCATCGCAGGTGAGAGCCTGTTGTCGGCTCCGGCCGTTGCAAACAGCCTGTCGCTCGCGCCCATGCTCCAGCGTGTCGTGCCGAGCGTCGTCAGCATCTCGGTGCAGGGCAAGGAACTCGACGACGCGGATGCGACGCTCGCCGATCCCTTCTACAGAAAGTTTTTCGGACTACCTGACGACGCCGCGCCGGCAGAGCACGGCTTCCAATCGGCCGGCTCGGGTGTCGTCATCGACGAGGTCCTCGGCTACATCGTCACCAACCAACATGTCATAGCAAGCGCCTCGAAAATCGAGGTGGCGCTCTCCGATGGCCGACGCTTCAAAGCGAAACTCGTCGGCGCTGATCCCGAGACGGATGTCGCCGTCGTTCAAATTCCACCCGATCATCTTGTTCAGGCCGATTTTGGAAGCGCGTCCTCGCTCCATGTCGGCGACGTCGTCGTGGCGATCGGGAATCCCTTCGGCCTGGGCCAGACCGCCACGATGGGCATCGTCAGCGCGCTTGGACGCCGCGCCGTTGAATCGGAGGGGTACGAAGGATTCATTCAGACGGATGCATCGACAAATCCCGGCAACTCGGGCGGCGCACTTGTAAACGAGGACGGCGTCGTCGTCGGGATCAACAGCGCGATCATCGGCCCCGCCGGCGGAAGCATCGGCATTGGTTTTGCAGTGCCCGCCGAGACTGTCGGTATCGTGATGCGGCAGCTCATCCTGACCGGCAAGCTGGTACGCGGCGAGGTCGGAATTGTCGCTCAGGACCTGACGCCCGGTCTTGCAAAGGCGTTCGGCGTCGATGAAGGGCCGGGGGCGCTCGTCAGCGAAGTCCGGCCTGGTTCGCCGGCTGCGAATGCAGGAATTCAGCCGGGCGACGTCGTCCGAATGGTCGACGGAAGGACGGTGCGTGGCGCGTCCGACGTACGTAGGCTTGTGGGATCGCTACCATTGCAGTCCAAGCCGTCCTTCCAGATCGATCGCGCCAGCCGAAGGATAGAGGCCTTTCCTGAGGTATCCGCCGCACCGGTCGCCGAACCGGCCGCTCCTCGTACCATCCATATCTCCCGTGGCCCTCTCGCCGACGTCGAGATGGCGAACTCCCCCGACGGTCTCGGCGCGCGCGTCGTCGTCGTCGCCGAGGGTTCGGTCGCGGCACAGGCCGGCCTGCAGCCAGACGACGTTATCGTCGCTGTCGACCGGCAGCCGGTAACGGACGTCGGCCAACTGCTCGCAATTCTCGTGAAGGAGCATGCCCGCGCGCTCGTCACGGTCGTGAGGAACGGCCACCGCCTCTTCGTGGCCGCCGACGTCCAGACCCAGTAGCGACCTCGCAGACGGTGTTCGGTCCGATGAGATCGCAAGTTCGCTCTCGTGCTTGATGAAGATCAACGACGAAATTCTGCGGCGCTGGCACCATCGGCACGCCGCAAACCTGACGGAGGTTGTCATGAACGACATTCATCTCAGACAGAGCATTCTCGACGAAATGGAATTCGAACCCAGCATCGACGCGGCTGGCATCGGCGTCGCGGTCCACAGCGGGATTGTAACCCTGACCGGTCACGTGCGTACCTACGCGGAGAAGGAAGCCGCAGAGCGGGTGGCTAGTCGCGTCAAGGGTGTACGCGGAATAGCTGCCGACATAGAGGTCCAGATTTTCGGACCGAAGGAAACAGACGACGACGACATCGCTCGTAGGGCTGTCAAAATGCTCGACTGGAATGTCTCCGTGCCAAAGGATTCGGTGCAGGTGCGGGTCCTCAAGGGATGGATCACCCTGCGGGGCCAGGTCGAGTGGCAATATCAGAAGAAGGCAGCCTACGACGGCGTGCGCGATCTCGCCGGCGTTGTGGGGGTATCCAACCTCGTGGAGCTCAAGCCGCGTATCACGGCCGTGGACGTCAAGAAACGCATAGAGGATGCGTTCCAGCGCGACGCGGCTCTGGAGGCCGATTCCATAAGAATCGACGTCCAAGGCAGAAACGTCACACTATCTGGCAAGGTGAAGACCTGGTCGGAACGGCAGGCAGCAGAGCGCGCTGCATGGTCCGCTCCGGGGATCAGCACTCTCGACGACCGGCTGACGGTCGAGTGATCGAATGTTGGGAGCGGCTGACGTTAGCCGCTCCGCCCACTCAGCAGCAAGAGCGCCGCTGCGAACGTCCTGGCATACACCACCAATCCCGAGGTCGAAGATCAGAGCGCCTCTTCGGCGCTGTCCGACTGCCGCGTTGATCTCGCCTTCGAAACGAAATCTGCACCTGCCGATGCGCTGCCTCCGTCGCGAGCTTCAGGAGAAGCATGTTGTCCCTGGAGACCCGATCCAGGTTGACTGGATCTGTCCCCAAGACCGATATATCGAGCTCGATGTTCCGTATATCAATGGCGACAGCGCGAATGGGAGTCCTCCTCACTTCTCTGAGTTGGAACCCCGCCGTCACGCAGGATCGCCACCATGCCTCGCGTCGAGCAGCAGCCTGAGGCGGGTCGACATCTCCGACGCCGTGTATGGCTTCTTTAGCCAGCCGGCGCCTGCTTCGATCTCCTTCTCCGCAGCATGGGGCTCCGAAAAGCCCGATGTGAGGAGAATTTTCACCCTCGGCCAGCGCTCCCGGACCTTCCGGGCCAGTTCGTCGCCGTTCATTCCCGGCATAGCCACGTCACTGAACAGGAGCGCTACGTCATGCCCCGCCTCAAGCTCCTTCAACGCGTCGATCCCGTTCGTAGCTTCGATCACGAGGTAGCCAAGCGTCTGCAGACGGCTGACCGTCACTCGGCGAACTCTCGCGTCGTCTTCGACGACCAAGATGGTTTCGGTGCCGTGAGACGGGGCGTCCTTGGCCTGCTGCTCGTCCGGATGGGAGTCCTTTCCGGCGTCGGCGCGTGGAAGAAAGAGGCGCACCGTCGTCCCCTCGCCAGGTTCGCTGTAGAGCTGCAGATGCCCTGCGGATTGCTTTGCGAAACCGTAGACCATGCTGAGTCCAAGCCCCGTTCCCGAGCCCGTCGGTTTCGTGGTGAAGAACGGTTCGAAAGCCCTCTCCATCACCTCGGATGTCATTCCGGTGCCGGTATCGGTGACCGAAATGAGGACGTATCTGCCGGGGCGGATCGCCGGGTACATCCCGACGTAGTCGGCGTCGATCTCGACGCCGGATATCTCGATCGTCAGACGGCCCCCGGCAGGCATCGCGTCCCTGGCGTTGATCGAAAGGTTGAGAAGCGCGCTCTGGAGCTGCGCCTTGTCTGCCATTGCGCTCAGCCGCCGTCCAGGAATGATCGTCCGGAGCTCGACGGAGTCGCCGAGCGTTCGCTGGACGAGGTCTGAAAATTCTCCAAGCAGGGCGCCGACGTCCAGCACCGTCGGTGCGAGAGCTTGTCGCCTTCCGAACGCCAGAAGCTGCGAGGTCAGTCTGGCGCCGTCGTCGGCCGCGGACTGCGCCTCTCGCAGCAGGGACAACTGCCCCGGCTCGGCAAGACGGGCCTCCAGCATTTCGAGATTTCCGCTGACGACGGCGAGCAGATTGTTGAAATCGTGCGCGAGCCCTCCGGTCAACTGTCCGACCGCCTCCATTTTCTGTGACTGCCGCAGCTCGGCTTCAATGCGGTGGCGGCTCGTCAGATCCCTGACGAAGCCCGTGAACGTCCGCTTGCCGCCGGCGACCGCCTCGCCGACCGAGAGCTCCATCGGAAAGGTGGTCCCGTTCTTCCTGAGGCCGACGACCACGCGCCCGTACCCGATGATCCGGCGGCGTCCGGTCTGAATGTATGAATCCAGATATCCGTCGTGCGCCTCCCTGTCCGGAGACGGCATCAGCATCGAGACGTTCTGCCCGATCGCCTCGTGCGCGGAGTAACCGAAGAGCTTTTCCGCCGCGGTGCTGAACGAGGCGATGCAACCCTTGTCGTCTATCACGATCATTGCGTCGGGGACCGTAGCTAGGATGGACTGGAGGTGTGCCTGCCGCTCCCGCAGCTCGTCCTCGACCTGCTGCATGAAGGTCACGTCGTTGTTCGACTGGACGATGAGCGTGTGCGGGTTGCCAAGATCCAGAACCGTCCAACGTGTCACGATCGCCAGCCGCCCCCCGTCCTTTCGCCGGTGCGACACCTGTCCCGTCCAGAAGCCGTTGGCACGAACTTCCGCGCGAAGCTCGTCGATGCCCGCCGGCAACTGCGTTTCCAAGAGATCGTGGACGACCTTTCCGACGGCTTCCGCCGCGGACCATCCGTAGAGCTGCTCGCAGCCGGAGGTCCAGCGCTGGATGACGCCGTCGAAGCCGTGGACGATCAGGTTGGCGCCGTCGAACATGCGTACGATCCGGTCCAGGTCTGTCTCACTGGTAGCGTGTTCCACCACAGCGTGCTCCTGCGTCTACGTCCTCGAACACGTCGTCCGGGTCTTCGTCGGCGGTGCGGGCCAGTGCCAACCGGCTCGCAACCTTGAACTGATGCTTGTCCGCAGGCAATAGTATGCCCTTGGCGACCAGCTTGGTAAGCGTCCTCGACACGGTCTCTATCGTCAGGCCGAGATGGTCGGCGATGTCGGCACGGACCATCGGCAGACTAATCGTTCGGCCGTCCCGTCCCTCGCTCCGTTCCAGCCGATGAAGAAGGAAGGTGCAGACGCGTTGCTCGGCGTTCTTGTGCGACAGCAGGAGCATGTGGTCCTGCGCTGCGGAGATTTCGTCGCGAAGTTGCGACAGGAGCTGAAGCCGGAAATCAGGCACGAGTTGCAGTTCCTCTTCCAGCGTCCGCTTGTTCATCCGGGTGAAGGCAACCTCGTCGATAGCCTCGCCTGCAAACATGTAGCGGTTGCGAAATGATAGTCCGACCAGGTCGCCTGCACCAAGAAAACCGATGATGAGGCGGCGGCCGTCGGGAAGGAACCGGCATATGCGGACGTTCCCGCGGACGATGCGAAACACGTGCCGGGCGGCGTCGCCCTCAAAGAAGATCGTGGTTCCCGACTGGGCAGTCTCGACGGTCTGGCGCATGAACAGCGGGGCGAAGTCGATCATTCCATGCGACAATGGCCGTTCGAGTGAATGGATGTTTGATACCGCTTGCATGTCGTGGCTCCATCTGCCGTTGCGTGGCCTGGATTTGACCGAACGCTGATGACACCGGAATGCGAGAAGCGTAAGACTTGGTGCGATTGTGTAACAATCCGTAACAAGCGAAGAATGCTGGAATGACGAGCGGAACTGTCAGACGGACCCGCATACTTGTCGTGGACGACGATGTCCGGATCCAAAGAATGCTCGCGCAATATCTCGGCGAGGAGGGATTCGACGTCGACGTGGCAGGCAGCAGCTCACAGATGCGCGCCAGAATGGCGGGGGCGAAATTCGACGCCGTTCTGCTTGACGTCGTCATGCCGGGAGACTGCGACGGGCTCCAGCTCGCAAGGGAAATCCGTTCAGGGTCGGACGTTCCCATCATCATGCTGTCCGGCCGCGACGATGTCATGGACCGCGTCGTCGGTCTGGAGGTCGGCGCGGACGACTACATTGGCAAGCCATTCCATCTCCGGGAGGTGCTCGCCCGCGTGAGGACGGTCCTGCGCAGACGCACAGTTTCCAACGAAGCCGCACCCCCGGAAGCAGGCGTGCTCTTTTTCGCTGGATGGCGGCTTGACGCGGAACGGAGAGCGGTGACGAACCCGGCCGGGGACGAAGTGGCGATGTCTACGGGGGAGTTCGACATGCTGCATGTATTCGCCACCCATGCAGGGCGTGTCATGACGCGTGACATGCTGATGGACTTGACGCACAAGCGTGGCCGCGACGGCTTCGACCGCACCATCGACGCACTGATCGTCAGGCTGCGGCGCAAGATAGAGACGGATGCGGCAAATCCAAGCCTGATCAAGTCTGTTCGTGGCGTCGGATATCTCTTCACAGCAAGGCCGGAGACGGCTTCCGGTCGATCCTGAACATCAGGCCATGATCCCACCGACGAAATCGGTCTTCGCTTTCCATCTCTGAGAAATCACCTGGAAACTGCGCCCAGAACCGCATGTAGTCGCATCCCGCCGATCGCCTTCGAAGCGAGGTGAACAGGAGGTCCGTGATGGTCATGTCGTCAATGACGCTCGCCACCGCGAAGATCGGAACGTCCATCAATCGTCCGGCGATCGGATGCGCGCCGATCCGGTAGGCGGCCAGCCCCCGCACATAGCCTGCCGGATCCTTTAACGAGACGAGCGTCCACCGATCGGCGTTCGCCACCACTTGCGCCCAATCGTCGGCAGAAAAGCACGGAGCCGCCACCTGAATCAGGCTGTAGGCGATCAGCGCATCGTCCAAGTGGAGCAGGCGGACGCAATATCCCGATGTCATGACTGCTTTCCTCCTCGATAGAGAGGAAATGTTCGCATGGTCCGGCAGTTGGGGCCTTGTCCCAGGTCAATCGCCAGTTCGGGGAAACTCGAATGACAAAAGCCAGGGTGATTTGACGGTGATCAAAGACTGAGAACGCGATGGACTGTTCTATGTGCGCGTCGCCGCCTGTGAACGACGGCATTCTTGAGAGAAGGAGAATGACAATGGCAGACTCTGCAACGAAACTTTCCGTTAAGACCGAAGCAAGGCCGGCGGCGCCTGCCGACCGCTGGTGGACCCTCGACAGCCTCCGATCCGAGATCGACCGCGTGTTCAACGACTTCGGCAGTCCGTCGATTTTCGACCGGGCCTTCAGCAGGATGCCGGCCGCGTTCTCGCGCGGCATGCTCGCCGTCGATCTCGTTGAATCCGACATAGCCTTCGAGCTGTCCGCCGAGCTTCCGGGCGTCGACGCCAAGGATCTTGACGTCACGCTCGCCGACGGTGTGCTCACCATCAAGGGCGAGAAGAACGAGGCCAAGGAGGAAAAGGAAAACGACTATTACCTTTCCGAACGGCGCTACGGATCGTTCCACCGAAGCCTGGAATTGCCGCGCGGCGTGGACAGCGAGAAGATCGAGGCGAAGTTCTCCAACGGCGTTCTCAAGGTAACGCTGCCTAAGACGCCCGAGCGGCAGAAGAACGACAAGAAGATCACGGTCAAGGCGGCTTGACGGTCAACCCTCCGCTGCGCCGAGGGGGTGGCGTACGGTGGGCGCGGAGAGAGGGAGGGGGCGACCCCTCCCTCTTTTTCAGTTGATGCAGATGTGGTTCTCGACGGTCGCAACGCCTGGAACAGACCAGGCCGTCCAGGTCGACACATGACCGGAGAGGGTCGCAATGCCATCTTCCACCGAGACGCCGATATGGGCGGCGTCGATGCTGGGTTCGAACGCCAGCTCGTCGATTATGTCCTGTTGGATTCCGAAGCCCGTTGGCCCCGCGGGGTATGATGTGCCGTCCAAAATTTCCGGCGTTGCGCTCGGTCAATTGAACCGGCGACGACCTGCATCTTCCCAATCGACCGAACGTCAGGCGAGCACCGAACATGTCTTTGACCTTCGTCAACGTGCGGTCGTCCGGGGTGCCTTAAAGTGCCCGACAACACATAGGAGCTGTCATGGCCAATCCGATCCTTCACTTCCACGGCGCCGCGGGCTCGGTGACCGGATCGTGCTTCCTGCTCGAGACGGCCGGGGGGCGCATTCTCGTTGATTGCGGGATGTTTCAAGGGTCCAAATCGGAAAAGGAACTGAACTACAAGCCGCTCCCATTCAATCCCGAGAAAGTCGACGCAGTGCTGCTCACACATGCGCACATCGACCACTCGGGCCTGCTTCCGAAGCTCGCGAAGGCGGGATATGGCGGGCCAATCTTTGCAACGGCAGCAACGATCGACCTTTGCACGATCATGCTGCAGGATTCGGGTCACATCCAGGAGTCGGAGGTCCGACAGCTCAACCGAAGGAATCGCAGACGGGCGCGAGAGACGGTTGAGCCCATCTATACCGCCGACGACGCCCGCAGCATGCTGCCGCAGTTCATCGCGGTCGAGTACGGCGAGTGGCGGGAGACCGTTGGCGGCGTAAGGTTCCGTTACTGGAATGCTGGTCACCTGATGGGTTCCGCATCGATCGAAGTCGAGACGCCCGGCGCCGACGGGGCGACAAGAATTTTGTTCTCGGGGGACGTCGGCGCGAGCAATAAACTGTTCGAAAATCTCCCTCGGGCGCCTTCCGGGGTCGATTACCTCATCTGCGAAAGCACATACGGAGACCGCGAAAGGGAAGAGTACGCTCTGAAGGATCGACGGGACCGACTGCGCGAAGTGGTGGCGAGCTCGAACAGCCCCGGCGGGGTTCTTCTGATTCCCTCCTTCGCCGTCGAGAGATCGCAGGAGGTGCTGACCGATCTCGTCGCCCTCATGGACGAAGGACAGGTGCCGCGGTGCCCGATCATGATAGACTCGCCGCTCGCGTCGCGAGCGACCGAGGCATTCAAGAAGCATGCGGCCGACCTCGATCACGGCAAGGCGTTCCTTCGCGCGCTCAACGCGCCGAACGTCCGCTTCACCGAGACGGCCGAGCAGTCGAAGGCGCTCGATCTCGTCCGTGGCTTTCACATCATTATCGCGGCAAGTGGAATGTGCGAGGCGGGGCGGATCCGCCACCGCCTGAAGAACTGGCTCTGGCGGCCGGAGTGCACCGTGCTGTTCGTCGGGTTCCAGGCGGCGGGGACGCTCGGCCGTATCTTGCAGGAGGGCGCGACCGATATCCGCATCCAGGGCGAGGAGATTCACGTCTGCGCCAGGATGGCCACGCTCGACGCCTACAGCGGACACGCGGATGCAAGCGAACTGGATGCGTGGGTTGCCGAGCGGGAGCCGATCCGGAACGCAGTCTTCCTTGTCCATGGAGAGGAGAGCGCTCGTGAAGCGATGTCCGCGCGTCTCTCGAAGCAAGTTTCCGCAAAGGTCGTCTGCCCGTCGCTGGACGACGCCTACGAGCTTTCACCGGCGGGTGCACGCCTCATCGAAGACACGACGCCCGCACGTATCAAGCCGGTCGTGCCCGGCAAGGCGGACTGGAACAACGACTATCAGCGGTTCGTTCTGGACCTGTCCGGTCGTCTGAAATCCGTCGCCGACGAGAGGGGCCGCGCGGTCGTGCTGCGCAGGCTTCGACGCGCACTGGACCCGGAAGATGTTTCGGCGGTCGAAGGGAGGAGAGATTTCGATGCTAATCATGGATCGTGACTGCAAGCGCGGCGGAGAACGCTTCGCGATACCGACCCAGGGGGAGGTGCAAGGCAAGCTTATCGTCCTCGAGGTCGTCGCTATAACCTGCCTGCGGGAGGTTCTCGCTTCGAAGAATGCCTTTGCGGTCGCCGCGTTGAAGAAGAAGGTCTTGCGGGCCATGAAGGAGCAGTGCGCGCCGTTCGGTCTTTCGCCGGAAGACGAGACGGCCGCCCTGGAGTACGCATGCGAGTTCTTCGAAGAGGCAAGCAAGGAGGCAGCCGGGCAGGCTGCAACGAAGGTGGCTGCGAAGTCGGCTGGGACTGCACGCTCCAGGACTTCGGGCCATGGATAGGGTTGCCGTCACTTTCAACGCCGGTTCCTCCAGCCTCAAGGTCGGCGTCTTCAGGCTGAAGGACGGTCGGGCACTCCGGCTGGGAGGCGGTATTGCCACGCTCGGAGACCAGTCAAGATTCGCCTTCCGATTTTCTGACGGGGACGAGACTGTCGATCTTCCGTCCGGGACAGCGATCGACGCGCGGCTGGTTTCGCAGGTCGTTGATTGCATCGTCCGCAGAGGATTCGACCCCGTGGTGGCCGGCCATCGCATCGTCCATGGGGGGACAGGTCTTCGATGGCCCCGTTCTGCTGGAACCCAAGGTCGTGCTCAGAATGGAAGACCTGACGCATCTTGCGCCGGTGCACCTCCCTCCTGCGCTTGCCATCATCCGCGAAGTCCGGAGCGCATATCCGGACATACCGCAGACAGCGTCCTTCGATACCGCATTCCATTCGTCGCAGAGCAGTCTTGCCGCACGGCTCGCCATTCCAAGAGAGCTGCACGACGCCGGGATTCGCAGATACGGCTTCCACGGTCTTTCCTATAAGTACGTCTCCGGCGAACTCAGGAAACACGATCCCGACCTGGCCGCCGGCCGTGTCGTCTGCGCCCACCTTGGAAGCGGCGCGAGCCTTTGCGGAATGGTCGACGGCGTGAGCATAGACACAAGCATGGGCTTCTCCCCGCTGGACGGGATTCCGATGTCGACCCGGCCGGGGTCGCTCGATCCCGGCGCTGTCGTCCACCTTTTGCGCAACAATTGTCACGACGCAGATCGTCTCGAGGATTTCCTCTACCACCGTTGCGGGCTGCTCGGCGTCTCCGGGAAAAGCGGCGACGTCCGGGTCCTGCTGGAGGACTTTCATCCGGCGTCCAGGGAAGCCCTCGACCTCTTCTGCTTCAGGATCGCCGGCGAGATAGGAAGGCTTGCCGTCTCTCTAGGCGGGGTGGACGCCGTCGTCTTCACCGCCGGCGTCGGCGAGCATCAACCGGAAATACGCAGTGGCGTCGCCCACCATCTGGGCTGGCTGGGTCTCTCGTTGAGCGAGCCCGCGAACAAGATGAATGCGACCGTGATCAGCACGAGGGAAAGCGAAATCGTCGCCCTTGTCATTCCGACCGACGAGGAACAGGTCATCGCCGAAGAAGCGATCGAAGTCATCAGCCGGCACAGGCTTTAAGGATCGAACAGGTCTGAACATAGCAGCCTTCAGCTCACCGCTCGCGAGCACGAACTCATCGACCGCTAACTTCTGCGCGAGCCGCTTCGGCCGGAACAAATCAAGCCCCCTTCTCGGACCTTTGGGAACGACGCCGGACCTCAACTTCATCTACGCCCATCTCAACCGTGTCACCACCCGCACCAGCGGGACCGCGGCGAGAACAATGATCGAGGGGATCATGCTGCAGCCCTCAACGAGAGGCAGCTAAGCGTGAAGCCCGGTCCCATCGCCGTCAGGACAGTTCTCCTGGGTAGTCCGTGCGCAAGAAGCTTCTCGAGTACGAACAGCGCGGTTGGCGACGACATGTTCCCATAATCCGAGAGAACCTCACGTTCCTTGTCGAGGGTTCCCTGGCTCAGCTTAAGTGCCGATTCCAAGGCGGTGATGACCTTGGATCCACCGGGGTGGCACGCAAACCGGTCAACGTCGGCAGGAGTGAGATCTGATCGGGCGAGTATCGATGTTACGCCCTTCAGCACGTGAGTTTCGGCGAACGGTGGTATTGCACGGTCGAAGATTACGCCTAGACCTTCCGGATCGACGCTCCACCCCATGATGTCCAGCGTTTCGGGCCACGTATGCTGGCCTGCAAATTCGATCTCGGCCAGACCGGCCTCGCTGGCTCGGACTACGCAGGCGGCGGCCCCGTCGCCGAAGAGGGCGGTCGCCACGATGTTCGCCTTCGTAAGCTTGTCCATGCGAAATGCCAATGTGCAGGTCTCGACCGCGACTACCAGCACGACGGAGCCTGGCCGGGATGCCGCCAGCCGTGACGCGATTGAAAGCCCGGAGACTCCGCCGGCACAGCCGAGGCCGAAGACGGGCACCCGTTCGACGTCGTCCCGGAAACCCAGATCTCTGCTTACTCTCGCTTCCAGACTAGGTGTCGCAATACCAGTCGAGGAGACCGTTACGATCGTGTCGACGTCGACTGCTGTAAGGCCCGCCGACGCCAGAGCCTTGCAGGCGGCGGACATGAACATCGCACCCGCTCCCTCGATATGAGCGAGGTTTCGTTCGGGCCATCCCGACGTCTCGAGATACCACTCGATCGGCCGGACGCCATAGCGGCGTCGAATCCCCGAGGTTTCAAACACCCTTGCCAGCTTTTCGAAATCGCCAAATCGCGATGAGAACGCGGTGTGCGACGCTCGCGCCGCGTCACCCTGATCGATGACATGTGGCGGAACTGCTGTACCGACGGATACCAGCTTGACGGAATGCTGCATAAGACTCCTTGCGACGGCGCGGAAAGACTTTGGTGTGCAGCGCGAGGACGAAACCGAACCATAACGTGTTGATCCTGCAAAAGGTTGCAATGCCGGCGAGCCTGATGCCGCACTTCGTCGGAAGGCTCCGGAGACGACGACGCGCGAAGACGGCCTCCCGCGGCTTCGTGTCGGGCTTGATCCACGTCAATGCGCTCAACGTGTGTTGGCTCCGTAATTGTCCGACCAACAAGGAGACAGCGCGATGCTTGCTAGAGACATCATGACGACCCCCGTGACGACGCTCGACGAGGGACACAACGTCAGGGAAGCCGTCGAGATCGTCAACGCCAGCAAGATCGGCGCGGTGCCCGTCGTCGATGGCGAAAGGCGGCTCACGGGCATCGTCACCGAGGGAGACCTGCTGCGCCGGGTGGCGTCGTCTTGGGCGAGACGGGCGGTACCGCATACGCGCGACCGCGAAGATGCACTGGCGGACTATGTGAAGGCGCGAAGCTGGCGCGTCAAGGACGTGATGTCGACGCCTGTCATCAGCGCCGCCCCGACCGCCACCGCGAGCCAGCTCGCGGAACTCCTGCAGGCCCACGACATCAAACACCTGCCTGTCGTCGAGAACGGCAGGCTCGCCGGAATGATCAGCCGTCGCGACTTGATGCGAGCGCTTCTCGATGTTCCACGACAGTGCACCGCTTCCGGCGACGAGGCCCTATGGACCGCCGTTCGTAGCCGCCTGGAAGCCGAGCTCGAAATAACGCCCCCCATGGTCAATGCGACCGTCTCCAACGGGGTGGTCACCCTGAGGGGAGAGGTCGAGACGGAGCTGGAGCGCTCAGCGGCCAGGGTGGCGGCGGAAAGCGTCCGCGGCGTCGGCGGCGTGGTGAACAAGATCACCCTGGCTTCCGCATGATGAGCCCCCTCAAACGATGAAATCGTCCCTGGAGTTTCCGTCATGTTTGTCAGGGTCATCGCAGACGCCGTCATGTCGAGGCTTCTCCTCGTCATCCTGATCCTCATGGTCGGGACGGTCGTGGACGTCCTGCTGGTGAAACCATCCGACGACTCTCGAAGCGGGCGCGTCGAGCGTTCTCTCTCTGACCCGTGAGTGCGCGATGAACATTTGGCCCTCCAGGATTGAATTGCCCGGCCGCGTCTCGCAAAAGACCGGAAGCGCGGCGGATTCGATGCCCTCCCAACTGTTCGGTTTCATCTGGCTGATGGGAAGGCGTCATCAGGCGTTGATCGCCGGGCTGTCCCTGGTTCTGTTTATCATAGGCGCGGCGCCTCTCGAACTCCAGCGCCGGATCGTCAATGAGGCGACCCAGCAAGCGTCATACGGGTCGCTTCTTTTCCTCGTATCCCTCTATCTCGCGGTGGCAGTGTTGGAGGGCGCGATAAAATTCGCCCTCAATCTCTACAGAAGCTGGGTGGGCGAGAAGGGCACGCTCTGGCTGCGGGCGCGTGTTCTGCATCGGGCCGAGACGCCGCCATCAGAATCCATGCTCGAAGGCGTCGAGCTGTCGATCGTCCTTGCGGAAGCAGAACCGGTGGGCGGTTTCGTTGGGACCAGCATCTCCGAGCCGCTGCTGCAGATCGGCATCCTTGTCACCGTCGGCAGTTATCTGATCTATCTCCAGCCGCTGATGATGCTGGCCGTCGCAGCGACCTTCGCCCCGCAGATTGCGTTCGTCCCAATGTTGCAGGCCGCGATCAACCGCCGGGTCGAGGCGAAGGTCGCCATCATGCGCGACGTCAGCGAAGGCATGGTGCATGCGATCGAAGGTGGCCAGGATGAGGATCCTCAGACTTCGCGCATCGGAGCGATCTTCGCCGCCAACATGGAGATCTACCGCTACAAGTACGCCATGAACTTTCTCATGAATCTCATGGCGCAACTGGGCTATGTCGGCATTTTCGTCCTGGGGGGATATTATGTTGTCACCGGCAAGACCGAGATAGGCACCGTGGTCGCCTTCGTCTCGGGACTGGCGAAGATCGTCGACCCTTGGGGGGCGATCGTGGACTGGTATCGTGACCTCAGGGTGACCCAGGTGAAGTTCCGGCTAATCAGGGACGCCGCGAAGTTCGATGGCGCTGGCAACCACGAAATATGAGTGCATTTTGAGACTCCGCGCTCCCGCGCCGAGCGATCGCGCCTATTTTCAACGGCGCCTTGTTCGAGTGCGGGGCCGACGGCGCGACGCTTGGGGCCGTGAATGGTCCTCCCTTGACAGCGTCGTAAAGTAGAAGATCTTCACGATCTCGAGAGCTGTCACGTAGATCGAGGTGATACCCAAAAGCACTGCGAGAATTTCGAGGGGGATCGGAACGAACCCAAAAAGCCCGCCGACCGGGGTGTAGGGGATGGTCACTCCCGCCGCACCGACGGCGATCGCCGTGCCGAATAGCAGCGGACTGGGTCGGCTTCTCCAGATCGGACCGGGCGTCCTGATGACGAGCATGGTCGCCAACTGCGTCATTAGCGATTCAACGAACCATGCGGAGCGGAACTCGTCCTGTCCGGCGGAAAACACTGCCAGGAGGACGACGAACGTCGCCAGATCGAAGAGAGAACTTAGCGGGCCGAACCAGAGCATGAACCTCTTGATGCGGGAGATGTCCCAACGCTGCGGACGTCGAAGGTCTGCCTGATCGACCTTGTCCGTGGCGATTGCCATCGCCGGCAGATCCGACAGCAGATTGTTTAACAGTATCTGCTTGGCAAGGAGCGGCAGGAATGGCAGCACGAGCGACGCCGCTGCCATACTGATCATGTTGCCGAAGTTGGCGCTGGTCGCGATCGATATGTACTTCATCGTGTTGGTGAAGGTCCTGCGTCCGTCGTCCACGCCTTTCGAAAGGACCGCGAGATCCTGCCGTATCAAGACGACGTCGGCAGCCTCGCGGGCGACGTCGGCCGCGCCGTCCACCGAAATCCCGACGTCCGCCTCGTGAAGGGCGGGCGCATCGTTTATCCCGTCTCCAAGATATCCGACCACGTGTCCGGCCTTGCGGAGGGCCGCCACGATCCGTTCCTTCTGATTTGGGTCGATTTCGACGAACAGGTCGGTTTTCCCCGCACGGCTGAACAGTGCCTCGTTGCTCATGCGGCCGACCTCTTTCCCCGTGAGCATGCGGGAACCGTCGATTCCGATCGACGACGCGAGATGCTGGACGACATATCGGTTGTCTCCCGATATCACCTTGATCCGCACCCCTCGTTCGACGAGGCTTGCTACTACGGCTGAAATGTCGGCCTTCGGCGGATCTGAGAAGAGCAGGAAACCTTGCAGGCAAAGTCCGGATTCGTCTTCCCGCGAGATTTCGGGAGTTGCTTCGGATATGCGCCGGGTGGCGACTGCGAGCGCGCGCATGCCTGCTTCTCCCCATTGCCGGCAGACGTCGTCCAACTGATTGCGGACATAGTTGTCCAATGGCAGCTCGCGACCCTCGGTCATGACGGTGGCGCAGACGTCGATCACGTTGGTGGCCGCTCCTTTGCAGATCAACAGCGGTGGCCCGTCCTTTCCGCCGACGATTACGGATAGACGCTTGCGCGAGAAATCGTAGGGGATCTCGGCAAGCTTGCGGGCGTCGGACGAAATCTCCCCGGCCGCGATCGTGGCCGTCACGGCGTCGTCGAGAGGGTTCTTCATTCCCGATTGAAACGCTGAATTCAGAAGTGCCAGCCGCCTCACTTCAGGCGAGACGACGCCCTGCGGGTCGACGCAACTGTCGAGGCGGATGACGCCCTCGGTGAGCGTGCCCGTCTTGTCCGTGCAAAGCACGTCCATGCTGCCAAGGTTCTCCATTGCATCAAGGCGGCGGACGATCACGCCAGACTTCGACATCGTCCGCGCGCCGCGCGCGAGCGTCACGCTGATGATCGCAGGCAGCAGTTCCGGCGTCAGGCCGACGGCGAGCGCGAGCGAGAAAAGCAGAGAGTCCACGATAGGTCTGTGAAGCAGAAGATTCGCCACCAATACGACGACGACGATGCACAGCATGATCCGCGTCATCAGAAATCCGAAATGCCGAACACCTCGCGCGAATTCCGTTTCCGGAATCTGACGCGCGACGGCGCTGGCGATCCGTGCGAATTCCGTGCGGGGGCCGGTCGCGATCGCAAGGGCAGTCGCTGTGCCGCTCCGAACCGAGGTTCCCGTGAACACGCAGTTGGAACGATCTGCAAGACCGGCGTCTTTTGTTGAAACGCCGGGCGCCTTCGCTACAGGAAAAGTCTCTCCGGTGAGCGTCGCTTCGCTGACGTTGAGATCCTGCGCGACGATGACGACTGCGTCGACGGGCACGAGGCTCCCGGCCGAGAGCAGGATCAGGTCACCCGGTACGATGCCGATTGCGGCCACGACCTTGTCGGCGCCGTCGCGGCGGACCTTTGAAGTGAGAGAAATTCGCTGTCGCAGCGCCTCGACCGCTCGTTGCGCGCCATGTTCCTGCAGAAAGCCCAGAAAGCAGCTAGCGAGAATGATGATGCCGATGATGGTGGCGTCGTGGACTTCGCCGACGCCACCCGCGACGAGCGCTGCGAACACCAGCACGAGCACGAGCGGACTTTTGAACTGGCGCGCCAAGTCTGCCAGCATGCCTCCACGGCTTTCGTCGGAAAGAGAGTTCGGTCCGAACCGTCGCATGCGTTCTTCGGCTTCGGCGGTCGTCAGCCCGTCCTGCAGGGACGTGGCGAATGCAGCGCCGAGCTCCGAGGGCGACCTCGTCCAGTAGGCAGGGATCGCGACCTCTAAAGCGGACGAAGGGAGAGGAGAAGGAGGAACGGGGATATTCATGGCGAACTCCGTATGTGATTTCGCCGATTATCGTCTTCGCCAGGAGGACGTCATTGATGGTTGTCAAGCTTCGTATTTCGCGTCGAAGGTGCCTGGCTTGATCGATATCAACGTCCACGCCGTTCGAACCCGGTAAGGTCCCGCCGCTCGATAGCAGCCGAAGCCAGTCATAAGCTACGACGGGGGCAGTTCGTCAATGTGACATGAGGACGGGCAAAAGAGGCTCGTGCAACACGCCATCGGTTGCTCCGCCAAGGACAAAATCGCGTAACCTCGAGTGTCCAAATCCTCCCATGACCAGAATATCGGCGCCCAGTTCCAGTGCTGTTTGCTGAATGCTCAAACCGATGGATGACGAAGTAAACCGAGCGGCCGTTGAGCTTGCATTGACGCCGCTCGAAACCAGGATCTCAGCAAGGTGCGCTCCGCTTGGCTCCGGCAGCGGCTTTTCGCCCGTCACAGATAGGACCGAGACCCGCTTGGCCTTGTGAATGAAAGGGTTTGCATCGTTGACGGCCCGAGCGGCGGCTCGGCTTCCGTCCCAGGCGATGACCAGATGGTCGATTGGGCCCGCAAGGGTCTTTTTGGGAAAGATGATGGCCGGCCGGCCGGATCCGAATATGACCGCTTCGGCGACAATACGGGTATCGGGAACGTCTGCGATACATTCGAGAATAGCCAGATCGAAAAAACGTGCTTCCGTGGCTGCCGTGTCGTGCAATAAGGGCAAGGCGGTTTTCACCGTTCGACAAGATAATTCAACCTCGGCGCTCGCTGCGAGGTTCGTTGCCGCTGAAACCAGCGTTGCGGCACGATCGCGGCTCAAAATCTCGGCATGCTCGATCATCTTCGGAGTATCGAGCAGCAAAGACGACCATGCGTTGGGGATGTGCGGAATCGCGACTGTTAGCGCGCACGCGTGAAGATGCGCGCTGTAATACCCAGCAAACGTTACGGCGTTCGAAATGATCAATCCGGAACTTGAATCGGGATATGTTGCCAGCGGGAGAAAATATTGTGCCGTCATGTCCTGCTCCATCTCTCGCGGACCGCCACGATTGCAATCATCTATCTCCATTCGTCTCAACTCGGCATTGATGTAACGCAATTGCCGGCGCTCCGGCTTCTCTGGCCTCGGCACGGCGCCGCGTGCCAGAATTCCGCCTCTCCTTCGAAGAGCGCCAGGATAACCGGACGTTCACACCGGTGCCTTTCCAACTGGAAGTCTGCGGAAGTTGATCGTGGTCAAATCCTTGATGGCCGAGATCCGGTATTGAATTCAGGAGGACGTGCTTGCGACAATGGGAGCGCGAAGTGAATTCAACGACCGCCGAAGCCGCCGGGATACGGCCGAGACTAGCACGCACGCTAACCCTGTCGCACGCCGTCCTGTACGGTCTCGGCGTCACCATAGGCGCGGGTATTTACGTGCTCGTCGGCGTCGCCGCCGGGCGGGCGGGCATGCATGCACCGCTTGCGTTCCTGGGTGCCGCCGCAGTCATGGGCTTGAGCGCGGCCTCGTTTGCGGAACTCGGCACGCGAATGCCCGTCAGCGCAAGTGAAGCCGCCTATGTCGACAGGGCATTTAGACTGCGATGGTTCACGATCTTGACCGGGTTGCTGGTCATCGTGACGGCGATCATCTCGGCAGCGACGATCAGCGCTGGTAGTGCTGGATATGTAGGCGTCCTCCTTCCGCTTCCTGGATCCTCGATCATCGCCGGCGTCGTGCTGACAATGGCTGCTATTTCATGCCTGGCGACAGCCAGCTCGATCACTTTCGCAGGTGTTATGACGCTCATCGAGGTCGGTGGTCTGCTCCTCATCGTCGGAGCGGGGTTCTCCGAAGGTGTTGGCCTGATCGAACGCCTGCCGGAGGCATGGCCCGGCGGCAATCCCACGGCCTGGGTCGGCGTGTTCGGTACCGCCATGATTGCGGTGTTCTCCTTCATCGGCTTCGAACACCTGGTCAACATTGCCGAAGAGATGAAGACGCCGTCGAAGACTCTGCCTCGCGCGCTCTTCGTGACGTTAGGGCTGACTGCCGTCATCTATGCCGGCGTCACATGGGTCGCTGTGGTCACTGTTCCTCCGGACGAACTGGCAAGGTCGCCCGCGCCGCTCGCACTCGTCTTTGAACGCCTGACGGGCATGCCGCTCGTGACCATGAGTGCGATCGCGATCATCGCGACGTTAAACGGGATCATCGTGCACATGATTATGATCTCTCGGGTGATCTACGGCCTGGTCCAACAGGGAAACCTCCCCCAGGTGCTCGGACGCCTGAACCCTCACACGGGAACGCCGATCGTCGCCACTTTGATCGGGGCTACGGCGATCCTTGTGTTTGCTATCTTCGTACCGCTCGAAGGTCTCGCCAAGCTGACATCGCAGTGCACTTTGGGGCTGTTCACTTTGGTAAACCTGGCGCTGATCCGCATAAAGATGACCGAGACCATAGCGCTGCCTCCGGGTGTATTCATTTGCCCGTTCTGGGTGCCCGTCGCAGGTGTGATCGCGAGTGCCGCGTTGCTCGTGATCGACGTTGCGCTCATCGGTTGATCTCGCACTCACTACGTCAAAATCGACTTTGTCCTGGAGACGCGCATGAGCAGACTGCATTCGGAACATCACTTGGTCTCCCGCATCGGCTGGCTACGGGCTGCCGTCCTCGGCGCAAACGATGGAATCGTCTCGACGGCGAGCTTGATCATGGGCGTCGCTACCGCGTCCGCCGGACCCTCGCAGATCCTGGTAGCAGGCGTCGCTGGTCTGGTCGCGGGCGCAATGTCCATGGCGGCCGGCGAATACGTGTCGGTGAGCTCCCAAGCGGACACCGAGGAAGCCGATCTCGCGCGAGAACGGATCGAGTTGGAGACGCAACCCGAAGCTGAGTACGAGGAGCTAAAGCAGATCTACGTCAAACGCGGTCTTACCGACGAGCTGGCCAGGCAAGTCGCGATCCAACTGACCGCTAATGATGCTCTCGACGCGCATTCGCGCGACGAACTCGGTATCGTCGAACACATGGCGGCCCGGCCGGTTGAGGCGGCCTTGACGTCGGCCGTCACGTTTGGGGTGGGGGCCGCATTACCCCTGCTCATGGTGGTACTTTCGCCCGCCTCGGTGCTGATCTATACCGTTGCAACCGCGTCTTTGGCCTTCCTCGCGCTGCTGGGCGCTATCGGTGCGAAAGCGGGCGGCGCCAACGTCTGGAGGGCCACCACGCGCGTCACTTTCTGGGGCGCTTTCGCTATGGCATTGACGGCGGGGATCGGTGCGCTGGTTGGCACCGCAGTCTGACGAGTAACTTTCCGCCCCTTCCTGCACGCCCAGCTTGAGGACGGCGTGAGTTTTTTTAGGATGTTGCGGTTCTGGTCGCAACGAAAGAGGAGCCGACGCAAGTTCGACCCCTCAGGGCTCGGGGCCGGAACTCGTAATCGTCAGATCTCGGCCACCGCCTGGGTGAGCATCGAGCGGACCCTGCCTGCCAGATTGGTCAGCATTTCGTTGTCGATCGCCTGCATGGATGCGACCGGATCGATGGCGCTCACCATGACATTGCCGCCATCGACCCCGCGCAGGATGACATTGCACGGCAGCATGGCCCCCACCTTCGGTTCCAGTTTCATCGCCTCGAACGCCATGCGCGGATTGCAGGCTCCGAGGATGAGGTAGTCCTCGATGTCGGCGTCGATTTTCTTTTTCATGGTTGCCTTGACATCGATCTCCGTCAGAACACCGAAACCGTGCTTGATGAGAGCGGATTTGGTCCTGCCGACCGCATCGTCGAAACCGGTCGCCCAGAGGGTTCTATCGAGCGTGTAGGTCATGAGAAGTCTCCTTTGGGCTCCCATGCAACGGCCGGCAAATGCTCGGTGTCCAATCACATGTCTTGCATGAACGCCTGCATTTCTTCAGGTGTGACCTTGCCGTCATTGTTCGCGTCGATCGCGTCGAAGACGCGTTTGTGGATTGCGGTCAACTCTTCGAAAGAAATTGCGCCGTCCCCATCAGTATCGGCGATGACGAACATGATCTTCATCATATGACCGCGCATTGGCCCCATCATGCGCATTCCTTCATTCATGTCCGATGACATCATGTTGCGGCCCATCATGCCGGGCATCATTTCCGATCCTTCGGCCGCGGGCTTCTCCTCCGACTGGGCCGGGTCTGGACTTTTCGTCTGGGCGGAGGCGATGCCCATGGCACCGACGGCACCGAGCAAGGCCAGCATAGTGATCGTTGGCAGTCTAAACATGGACATCCCGACTCTCCTCTTTGAGTATTGTCCTCCACGAGTTGGAGCGCCCTTTGAGGCTACGATGCACACCGGTTTCAAACATTGCGCTGGATCAAACCACTTGTATGGTTCGAGTCGTCGAGGACGGACCGATCGCCTTCGCGCCGCGCCATGACTGCTACGCCAGCCACCTGTGTCACCGAGGAACGATCGCGGCTGAAGCGACACGGAGGATCGAGCCGGCTAAGGCAAGAACAAGGTGATTTCAAAGTGCGATCGTGCCTGGCTTGATCGATATCAACGTCCACGCCGTTCGAACCCGGTATCCTGAAGCCATCAGCCAGCGCCTGATCGTGGTCCGGCCCTCTTGATGATGCCCCGCTCGCAGTCCGAAACCTTCAGGAGATCGAGGATAACTCCCCAGAAACAGATAGAACGAACCTGGTCGGAACCCGTTTTCGTCCAGGTGGTCATGAGCGTCCCTCAGGCTGTCGGCGGAGCGAGCGAGGCGCTCGATTTTCTCGCCAACCGATGGAAAGGCTCGCGAAGAAAACACGCACTCGCGAGAGAGATCTGCGCCGCGGCCGTAAGTGGGCATGTCTCGCAGGAGACCGCGCGCCAAGCTTTCATTCAGGCCGCTGACGAAGCCAGGATGTCCACCTGCGCGCCCCGTGGTCGTTCGTAGACGCCAGGACGAGATCAGCTCGGTCAAGCGAGCAACAAGTCCTTAACCCAGGTGCCTTCCATGGTTTCAGGTCCTACTCGGCCGCGACGCCGATCCAGGTCAATCGGCTCGCTTCCTGCCGGTTATCATCGCTCGGACAAGGTTTTCCTTGTGCTCGATGCTTGCCAGGAGGACGCCTGCGATGTGAAGACCGACGAGGCCAAGCGTCACATCGACCAGCAGTTCATGCGCCCTTTCCACCCATTCCACTCCCCAGTAGGTGTCCGTCGTCATCATGTACCCGGTAGCGGCAATGCCCGAGATCGCGACGAGCAGCGCGAACACCATCACGCCTCCGGCCGGATTGTGGCCGATGTAGCGCTTGGCGCGCATGGCCAGGCTGTCACGCACGAAGCCGAGGGTCGTGACCGGATCGTACATGAAATTGGAAAAGCGCGCGTGGTGACTGCCGACGAAGCCCCAGATGATTCGCACGAGCAGGAGGCCGACGATGGCGTAGCCCGACAGAATATGCGCCTGCTTCCACTCGTCACCGGTCAGATAGGAAAAGGCGAACAGACCCACCAGACCCCAGTGGAACATCCGCACCACCGGGTCCCAGACCCTGATCTTTGGCGGCGAGCAAGCGCCCGCCGCATCCATGTCCATCCTGCCCATGGTCATTCGCTTTCGTTGCCGACCACTGCGCCGGTCTCCGGGTTGAACAGGGTTTCGACCTTTTTGCCCTTCGCATCGACGGCGTAGACCTCGTAGCAACTGCCCTCCATTTTGACCCGGCGCACGTCGAGGCCCTCGGCTTTGGCCTTTTCCTTGATGCCGTCCTCGCTCAGCCACCTGTCCTTGGGAGCCTGCGTGCAATTCTGACCTTCTTCGGCGCGGGCAACGCCGATCGACGCGGTGGCGAGCAGGAGGGTTGCGAACATGATCTTCTTCATTGGTTTTCTCCATCATCCCAGGAGCGGTTTTGCTCATCTGGTCGGCTTCGAACCTATGGGGCGCGACCTGACGGCGACCTGATCGCGATTGTCAGGTTATTGTCACCTTCGATAGGATATTCTCCGACGATGTACCCGCCCCGCACGCTCGCTTTCGTCTGCTTTGTCCTTCTGTGGCCGTCGCTTCCGGTATGGAGCGCACATGCCGACGATTTGCCTGCTCGTTCCCGCGAAGCGGATGACCTGCCGTCGCACGACGACCTGCCTAAGCGGGTCCACGAAGGGAAGATTCTGCCTCTGGCCGTACTGAAGGCGAAAGTCCTCGCCAAGCTGCCCGGCGAATTGATCGATGTCAGTGTCGATCGGCATGACGATCGCATAATCTATGAGTTCCGGATTCTGAGGGGCAGCGGTCAGGTCACCGAGGTGGAAGTGGACGCCGCGTCAGGCAGGATCGTCGAAATCGAGAACGAATGATGCGCCTGTTGCTCGCCGAAGACGACCCGCTCATAGCCCGTGACGTGACCGCCCAGCTCACCAAGGCCGGTTTCAACGTCGTCCACGAATCCGATGGGGAAGCCACCCTGTTCGCCGGCGAGCATGACGACTTCGCCGCCGTCGTCCTTGATCTGGGTCTGCCGAAGATCGACGGCCTCACGATCCTCAAGAAGTGGCGGTCGAACGGTCGTGACATGCCGGTCATCATCTTGACGGCGCGCGGCAACTGGGAGGAGCGCGTCGAGGGCATCAATGCTGGCGCCGACGACTACCTTGGCAAGCCATTCCGCATGGCCGAGCTTCTCGCCAGGCTGCACGCAGTCCTGCGCAGGTATTCCGGGCACGCCAGTGCGGTCCTATCGTCAGGTCCCGTTTCTATCGACCCCCGTCGACGCGCGGTCATGGTGGACGGGATGCCTGTCGATGTCACGCCTATGGAGTACAAATGCCTGTCGGTGCTGATGCAGAACCGCGGTCGCGCGATCTCTCAGCTCGAGCTTACCGAGCAGCTTTACACCCAGGACTTTGAGCGGGAGAGCAATTCGGTGGAAGTCCTGATCGGACGGCTGAGAAAGAAGCTTGGAAGGGACGCGATCATCACGCGCCGAGGCTTCGGATACCAGATAGCCTCGGGCGAGGAGACATGAGGTCGCTTCACAGCCGCTTCATCATCACGTCGTTGATAGCAGTGTCGATCTGCCTTGCCGCAGCATCCGTCGCTCTCGTCCAGATCTTTGCGGACAGCTACAGCAAGCGCGTGCAGAGCGAGCTGACCGGACACATAAACCGTCTGGCGGCTGTGATCCGCTTCTTGCCCGGAGGCAGGCTGCAGGTGCCCGAGAACCCTCCGGACAATCGTTTCCTGATACCCTATGGGGGGCTCTACTGGCAGATCGACGATCCTGTGGGGAAGGCGGAGGTCCGATCTTCCTCGCTCTTCGACTATGTCCTGCCTCTGCCGGAGGAGTCACATCCTGTCGGTATCATGCACCAATATCGTCTCTCCGGGCCGGAGGGGAAAGATGTCCTTGTTCAGGAACGCGTGCTGTCGTTGGCCGCACCTGAGGGCAGGAGGCCCATACGCATCGCAGTGGCGGTGAATGCCGACGAGGTCGACAGTGCTCGCCTTGGATTTGCTCTCGACATTCTGCCCTATGTCGCCGTTCTTGCGGCGCTCCTCGTGTTGATGTCGATCGGGCAGCTTTGGATCGGATTGAGACCTCTCGACCGCATCGGTCGTGATCTTGAAGCTGTCCGCGACCGGAGGGCCAGCCGGCTGGCGGGGGCCTACCCGCGCGAGGTCCAACCCATCGTCAACCAACTGAACAAGCTGCTGCAAAGCCAGGCCGCGGCGATGGAGAAGGCCAGGAGTAGGGCCAGTGATCTCGCCCACGGGCTGAAGACGCCTTTGACCGTTCTCACAAACAACGCGTACTCACTCCGGGAGAAGGGCGAGGTCGAGATCGCCGATGAACTCGACCATCTTGCCGAGACCATGCTTTCGCACGTCGAGCACGAGCTCGCCCGAGCCCGTATCACCCCGAGCCCCGATCAGCGAAGTGGTGATGCCGACGTCGAGAAGATCATCAGCGAGACCGTTCGAATGCTCCGACACACTGAGGCAGGCGAACGCCTCGCATGGGAAATAGACGTGGCCGAGGACTTGAGCGTTCCCGTCGATCCGCACGACTTCCGCGAGCTTGCGGGAAACCTGCTCGAGAACGCCTGCAAGTGGGCCAAGAACAGGATCCATGTCAGCGCGGTTCGACATAGTGGGCATTCCCGTCTCATGATCGAGGACGACGGCCCAGGCGTGTCGCCAGAGAGATTGCCCGATCTTCCGCGCCGGGGTGTCCGTCTCGACCGTCTGAAACCAGGCTTTGGTCTGGGTCTTGCCATCGTGTCGGAGATTGCAGCAGTGTACGATTTGACGCTCACGTTGGAGAACCGCGTCGAAGGTGGCTTCCGTGCGGAAGTCGTCTTCCCTGACGTCATCGCCTCCCGAATTCCGGATAATTGAAGAGAAGATCGATGCGTTTCAGGTCGCAGCGGCACCCCCGGAGCGAAGGCGTTGAAGGGGAAGGGCAGATCAGCAGCTAGGGGATATACAAGGATTCCCAGCGACCAGGTCCTGGTTTCATCTACCAAGGCGACATCCTGAAGAGGCGACGATCGTCTCCTTCGTCGGACAGAGCGCAGAGACTACCAGCTTCAGTTTAGCTCGATTTTGATGTGCCGTTCGATGCGACCGCTGCAAAATCACCGCCCGGCGTCCTTCGCTCGTCGAGCGAAGGGATTGATAACTAAATGCTTTCGTCGAGTCCGGGCGGATTTACCCAAGAAGGGGGTGCGATGTCGGCCGTGCGGAGGCAAAAATGGTGGGCCCGGAGGGCTAACCACTAATCCAGAAGATCAATGAGTTAGCGGAAAGTAGGACCAGAAATTTCTCCGCCCGCTTCTTATGTTTTTCTGCGCCATGGTCCCACCGAAAGGGCAGGGCAGAACATCCAATCACAGACTTAACCACCTGCCGGGCACGCTGGCGGGCGCGCCGTTGTGCGCGTGAAGGAGAGACATGGAAATCCTTGAATTCAGACCGATCGATGAGCCGAGTGGTGGTCATAGAGCCATCGCCGTTTTCGATCTCGCGCTCACCGATGAATGCCGCTTGTACGGCTTGCGGCTGCTTCGAATGCGCGATGGTCGCTTGCTGACTTTTGCACCGCAATCCGGGCCTCGGCGGGTGGCGACATTTGCCAGCAGCCTCGCCGCCAAAATCACCCGACTTGCAACTGACCAATACGAGGCAATGACCGCCGATGACCGCACCGCAGCCTAAGCCAGACCCGCGACCGCATCGCGCCGCGTTTTATCAGGTCAACGAACTGGCCCATAAGTTGAGCGGCGACGTTGTTCTTGTTCCCGACGCCAGCGACCTAACCGGAATAACGCGCGAAGACCTGATCAAGCTCTCGCACTGGGCAAGCAAGGATGACGAAGGCGAACATCTGCTTACGCCTGACAATATCGATCGGCTTGCGGTCCTCACCGATGGGTTTTTTCGATTTTTCGACGAGGGAATTGATGCCAGTGTGGTTACGCTCTGGCGCGGCGGAACTCCCATTGTCCAGCAGATCGACGGCGAGCCGTGCGAAGCGGCCGTGGATCTGGTAACGGATGCCATTACCGCTATGAAGCCGTTGCAGGAGAAATGGCGCGGCCTGCCGCCGCTTGAAGCCGAGATTGAGATCCTGGCGTATCGCAAAGGATTCGTGGCCGGCCATCGCCCGAAGTGGCTTGAGCGGATGGCGCGCGCCAATCTCGCCGAGCGCGATGTTGATCCTGCAGCTAGCGATGAGCCAAAGGGCGAACCGGTGGCGGCAAACGACAACGCGCCGCAGCATGACGAGCGGCTTGTTCCTTACCTGGCCGCCTTCGCCGCCAAGGATGCCTTCATAAGCGGCAGCACATTGTTCGGCGTCGTCGTCGGTGGTCTCACTGGCAAAATCCAGATTCTCGCAGATGGTCGGGCCTTGTTCACGAGTCGGTTGGGCAGCAAGTTCGTTGAACTGCCAGTAAAACCAAAGCGGCTCGTCGCCAGTCCGTTTCGACTGAAAGACCCTGCCTCGATTCCGGAACGCGAATGGCTTCATGCCAGACACTACATCCGTCGTTATCTCTCGATCACCGTCGGCGCCGGCGGCGGTGGTAAGTCGGCGCATGCCATATCGGAAGCTCTATCGATGGTAACGGGCCGCCCGCTGCTTGATGGACAGGCGGGCCTAGGCGCTCCTCTCCGTGTTTGGTACGTGAATGCTGAGGATCCACAGGATGAAATCGACCGCCGTTTTGTCGCTGCTGCAAAGCACTTCAACGTCACCGAAGAAAGCATCGCCGATCGCCTTTTCACCGACTCCGGACGTGATCAGGAGTTTGTAATCATGCGACAGGTAGGGCGCGACTTCAAAGTCTGCGAGCCGATGGTAAATGATATGCTTGCCACCATCCGTGAAAACGCGATCGACATTGTTCTCGTCGACCCATTCGTCTCGACCCATGAGGTTCCTGAGAATGACAACAACCTCATGCAGCGTGTTGCTAAGGCGTGGCGTCAAGTAGCCGATGAGGGCAACTGCAGCGTCGAGCTCATCCACCATGTCACCAAGGGCAACTTCGAAGTGACGGCCGACTCTGCTCGTGGCGGTGGCGCCCTGAAAGACGCTGCGCGGTCGGTGCGAACCATCAATGGGATGACGAAGGAGGAGGGCGAGAAAGCCGGCCTCGACGATCACCACGGGTTCTTCCGCGTAGACTTCGGCAAGACCAACATGACCGCGGCATCATCGAGCAGTCAGTGGCGCAGGTTCGTATCCGTGCCGCTTGGGAACGGCAAAGGCCTGGTGAAGACGGGCGATGAGATCGGCGTGGTTGAGCCTTGGCGCTGGCCGGCCAAGTCGGAAGCAACCGCGTTTGTGTCCGCTGAAGAACTGGAAGCCATCAAGCGCAAAATAGACGGCGGTGATTGCCGAGACAATATCCAGTCGTCGCAGTGGGCCGGCTTCAAGGTTGCTGAAGCTCTGCGGATGAACATGGCCATTCCCGCCGAGAAGAAGGAAGTCCGGCGAATGCTCGACGCGTGGAAACAGCAGGGGCATTTCACCATCGAACAGCGTCCAGATTACAAAGGGATTGAGCGGCCATGCCTCGTTCCAGTCTTCCACACCTCAGATTTGTGAGGTGTGGAAGAGGTGTAGAAGGTGTGGAGATTCCCCATTCCACACCACCCACACCCCCGCCTTTATGGTGGGGTGGGGTGGTGGTGTGGAAGAAATTTAGCAAAGTGGTGGTGTGGAAACTTTTTGATGTACCAGATTAAAATGCAACTAAACGACATCGCAGATAGAAATTGCGACGAAGGCCGGCATGGGGGGTAGCGAGAACGCCATAATCTACAGAGGGGCCGCGAAGGCTGCAGTTAGCGTGCCATCCAATGTATCCGCCAAGGATCCGCTTCGTGGCCATGGGACATGTCCGGGGCATAGGGGAAATTCGATGGTTCCTCCTCCAAAACCTTCCAGACATAGTCCGGCACCAGCATCGGACACTTGTCGATGTCGAAGCTCTGTCCTCTGACACCCGCGTATCTGATATATCCGCGTGCGAGTAGTGTCGCCGCATAGCCGCCGTCATGATCCGCTGTGAAAGTCTTTATACGATGGTGCCGGAGATATCCGAAGATCTGCCGTTCTTTACCAGAGAGATACGGCACCTGATCACGAAACTCCTTCTCCAGCTTCCTGATGTTCTGGCGCACTGCCAGAGATGCGAAATACGCCTTTCCTTTCACTTGGACGCTCTGACCGATAGCTGCGACCGTCAGCGCAATTGAAAGAAACAAGATAATCCAGGCGGCGAGCAGAAGCGATGACCCTAGCTCTGGTAGCACGCCTGTGGAACTCAGGTATATGAACAGCGCATCGGCCGCGGCTATTGACCCGGTTTGCCATCCGCTTGTTTTTAAGAACTCTAACGCCTTGCCAAGATAGGCTTCCATCAGACACTCCGCCGCTGATACGAAAAACGGCGGGAGCGATCCCGCCGTCGCCTCTCTCGATCACTTGCCGTGCTTAGTAGGATCCACCAAGCGATAGCCAGAGCCAGGCTTTGGTGTGGGCGGGAGAGGCTCGCCGCGAACGACTGTCCTTTCCGGTCCGGCACCGCCACGCGGTCCGATGATCTGATACTGTCCAGAGCGAGGTGCTTCTACGCCTGGACGAAGAGGAGGTTGCTTGCTCATTTTTCAATGGCCTTTTCTCCCAGCTTGAAAGAAAGACCCAAGGGCGCTAGATACGGAGTTGCTAAGACTACCGCTTCGGGCGCACGGTTTGCTTCACGGCAAGCTGGGCGTCCGCGGCAAACACACAAAGGCGTGGCCGAATCATTTCGGCCACGCCTTTTCTGTCGCACGAGTCGCGCGGTTAACGCAATAGTTACTTTTGGGGGAAACTCTCTATGATCGCATTTATACCCAAGTGATTCACGATGTCAACATGACCACGACGTCAAATTGGAATTTTTTTCTGAGCCGGACGAGACCGACATCGCTAGAACCCCTTAGAAATTGGGTCTTGTATTGGAATAATATTTCGCTAGCGAATCGGCGCGTTCCCGTCACGACACCCCCTTTAGGCATCTCCGCGACGCTCTCTACGACGCGTAGCGGCGAGCTCCAGTCTCTTCGGGGCGGTATAGAGCCGTTCCAGCAGGGTGTATGTGAAATCTCTCAAGTCAAGCGCTTCGTTCTGCGTAAGGGTCCCGTCGTGAGCCCCATCGTTGCCATCCTCCTTGATGCATTCTGCGAGTTCTTGCAGGTCGGTCGGCAGCTTTCCGTTCTGGAAGAGCCACTCGAGCCGGAAGCCAAGAGATCGTCTTATTTTTGCTACCGGCGGCTCGCCCTCAGGAGGCAAGAGGGACTTTGTCGCCATATCGATGACGAGTCTAAACATGGCGCCAGCTGCATTCCAGCACTGCACGGAGACGCAAGTCGCCCCCTCCCTATAGACAGCCTCTAGCTCCTCCGGAACGTGCTCTGGAGGGGGATCGGTATCCTCGTCTTTCAGGCTGACGTGTCCCCTTACCTTGAAGTGATCATTGATATAGCCGGTGTACTTGACAACGCCTGACATAACGTCACGCCATGCCGCCTCTGACCCGGCGGTTTTATTGTCTACCACGAATATAGTTGGCCTATGGCAATGGCGACAAACTGCGAAGATTTCGAATCTCTCTTCCCAAACAGATTCGACAATGCCACGCGACTTTTGGGCCTCAACATCGAACGTTACGTGCTTCGCCCGGCAGCGCGGGCAATCTGAATTGAGTAGGGACAAATCTGTTTCCTCGAATCTGTTTGAGAAGCTTGACAGAAGACTGTCGCAGCGAAAACTGCCGCCGTGAGTTACTAACACCCTGAGGGGTGCCTCAGATCGCTCTCCGACGGCTCCAGCCGGACCGGAGCCCTCCCTCATCGTTAGTGCAAATACAGGAATTTACACGCGCGCGATCACGCGTAACGCGCGCGCGAGAAAACATTAAGCTTTTTGGCGTGCCGGAGGGGGTACGTCGGCGATCTATATCGGTTCCGCCAAGGACCGGTCTGGCAGCAAATTTTTCGTATCCCCAAAATTCGCAATCGTCGCCGATGCACAAGTCAGTCATTATGTCAATGGCGTGATTGACAAATTTGTATATTTACAGCACCATCACATTCATCGGCCCATAACGGCCAGCCGCCCCAATGACGAGATCCGCGCAAAGCGGACGGCAACGCAAACTTCATAGGAACTGTATCGATGAAATCTTCAACGCGGCTCATCGAGCCGGCGCAGTCGTTCGCCTATATCGCGGCAAACGACAACTTTCAGCACACCCAGCGCGCGCCCGTGATGGCTCGAGCAAAATCCGGCAGATTGTTTCCATCGCCAGAAGAAAATCTTCTAGCCGTCCAAACACTCAACCGGATCGATGCAATTCTTGCCTCGGCGGAATCCGACGTCGGCTATGCTAGGGCAGAAGAAGGCCAATACTCCCGTCCGTCTGCCGCTGATGAAGGGGACTACATCGGCGGCCCGGCCATTGTTGAGGTTTCAGGCCGATCAGCCGGTAAAATCCTAGAAGACTTCACCAACGGCACGGTCCGGTGTTTCGATCCGCATCCCTTGAGTTTGCCGTGCGCTCCGGAGCGAGAAGTCGCGGAGTTGCGTGAACACGGTCGTTTCCGCTTCAACGATGTTGGTGTCATTTGCGGCTATCGGCTGAACCGCGAGTACCACGGGAGTGACCAGGATACGTGGGTCAAGCCGTCCCATCCGAAGCACCCCGATAATGTTTCCACGCCGCGCGATCGCAAGGCGCGAGACCCCAGAGGCCAGAAGCCCGGAAAGACGGCGGCAACAGATATCGTCACGCCAGCGAACGACAATTTCGACGCTCGTAGTTGCTTAGCATGGATCAAAGCGCGGATGGCGCCAGAGCACTACGAAGCCGTCTATGACGCCACGGCCGGCATGGGCTTCCTACATATAGGCACATCAGGCGGCTTTTCGGGAAAGCAGGCCGAGGCCGTGGGCAAAGACCGCTTGTTGTGTGGCCTTCGGCAAGCGGCTCGCTTGCTCATCGACTGGGACACCGCAGACTAGGTGCACCCAAAGTGGCCATACCGAATCTAACTTATGAGAGGTTTGCTTCGGCGCCTTTAATTTTGCCGATCACTTTGCAGTTCGCGTGACCGGCCTTTTCTTTCGAAAATCCTGCGCTGCCGGCTGCCCCGGTATCGGCGCGGTTGATCGAGCGCCCGCAGAGCCACCCGCTCTGCGGGCGCTTCCGCTTTCATAAAACCTCACACAATAAGGAATCAAAGATGGCTTTGCCTTCATTCACTGTGACCTGCGGCTACGCAGGATCTAGCGCCGCGCGATATGCGTCTCACTCCCTCCTCGGCAAGCTCGTCTGGCAGGAAGCGCCATCGACTGGCGTTGCCTCCACCAACTCTGCGCCTGACATTAATGACGCCTCTGGCGCCGCCATCTTCCGCGCCCGCGCATCGGCCGACTCCTGGCTGTCGTATGGGAAGTCCGCCAACTCCGCTGGCTCTATCCGTGTGCCTATCCCGGCCAACACCGACGTGGACGTCTATCCGGAGCCCGGCGACAAGTTCATGTGGCAGGCCGCGTAACATGGCGACGCTCCGGCAAACGTGTGAGGCGCTGGACGAAATCCTTCGTCTACCGCCATCCGCAGCACGGGGGCACGCACAGCGGCTACGGCAGGCAGGATACCTGCCTGCAGTACAGGGACTGCCCACCCAAATCAGCGGCGAACACATCGCCGCCATCCTGATTGCAATTGCCGTCGGCTCGCCCCTCATCGAGGATTACTTCAACCTTCGGCCAGGCACCGGCGGGCCGACCTTCGGAAAGATGCTTGCCGGCTTCGTCGACAAGCCTAATGATTTGCTCGAGATCACGATAGACACACTGGCGCCCGGTGCTTCCGCAACCTTTCGTGGCCCAGATCACGGCGTGGCTGCTCTCACCTTCTACTCGCCATTGCCCAAGCCGAGGCCGGCATTCGATCGAGATGTCAGGCTTGGGCCGGATATATTCATTCGCCTTCATGCCGCCATCGCAGCAGCACCAGAAGTCCGCGCCGGCCGCCCCCGGCTGCGCGATCGATACACAAGGACATAAGCATGCAAAAATCAGCGCCGGCAAAACCGGCAACCCGCGTACGCAGCCTGGCGGAGGCAGATCCGACCTATGCGGCCGCGAAAGAGCTTGTCACCCGCCTCAAGGCCTCCGCCGGGAAATTGGATGCTGAAGAATCGGAACTACTGCATCGGCTCGGGCATAGGCCAGCCGTTGCCGAAAAAACAGGTAGAGTCGCCAAGCTCCTCGGCGATGCGCAACCCGATGATGATGAAGCGCCCGACGGTGTCAGCGCGCGTTTGAAGGCCATCGCCGGCGAGCGGGTTGACTTGCGTGCGGCCGTCAATATCGCACACGATCGGCTAGCAAAGGCCCGCTTCGGTGCCTCAAAGGCCATTTGTGATGAAGTTCGTGGCGAATACACGGCGCGGGTAAAGGCGCTTGCTGCCGCCTTACTGGCCGCCCATGAGGAGCACGAGGCTCTCCTGTCGCTGACGAACGAGCTGTCGGCCCAGGATGTGGCCTGGACCGGACACCTGCTGCCGATGCAAGCACACGGCATTTTTGGCCACGAGGGCGGCAAGCTCTCGATCTGGCTTCATGAAGCGGCGCTTGCTGGTTTCATCGCCAAAGCTAAAATTCCAAAGGAGCTGCATCGATGAGGAAGGGATTGGTTGAGGCAAACGATCGGCGCGAATTCGTCGGCAAGGAAAAGCGCGCGGTCGTTGTCAACGGCAAGACTGAGATCCTGCCGGGCGATCCCTTCGAGATAGCCAAGATCCTCGCCGAGCGTCGGTCAAAAACACCGGCCGCCAAGGCAAAGGCTCGTATGGCGGCCGAGGCGAAGAAGCGCGGCCTGTAATGTGGTTTACCGAATCGGGTCGCCCTCCAGTGCCGGGCAGTCGCACCGTCTCGGGCTATGCGTTGCGGTGGGACGTTCCATCTGCTGTTCGCCCTGGCTTCGACGAGGTCTTCCGACCGCACTCTCTTATCATCCCGCATGTAACGCCGGCATGGGTAAACCACGACGCCTTACAGCAGGTCGCTACTACCGAAGACGGGACATTCCGCATCCGGTGCGACGACACCGGACTATGGGTGGAGCTCGACTGCCCGCACACAGATGTGGGCGATCGGTTGCTCCATGGGTCTCGCTTTGGCGAGTTTACCGGCTGGTCGATCTCGTTCCGAGCCACTGAAGAAACGTGGGATCGATCAGGAGCGCGGCCGTTGCGGATCGTGGCGCGGGCCAACCTAATCGAGGTGTCGATCGCGGACCGCGGCGCGCATGTAACGAGTCTCGGCGTGCTCTCGAGGATGAAACCGGTGGCTGCCGATGGGTGGCCACTATAGCATTGATATTGCACAGAAATATAGAAAAGTTATGAGGGCTAACCTCGTGTCCAGCCCCGAAAAATCAGGATTTATACCCTGCATATCGATGCATCATCGAGGTGTGACATATCGGCAACACCAAGGGAGGGGCGGGTCGGGTCTCCGGGTCTGCCCCATCTCCCGTACCGCCCGTCCCCATTCGTGCACAGCGAGCATGCCCCGGTTCAAAAAATATTTCGGCAGGACTGAATGCCCTACCGCTCAATGGTTCCAGGCGCTTCCGCCCCTCCAAAAACAGGTGAAATTCGATGGCAAAATCGGCGAAAGCGCCTGCGCATTTGCGTCCCACAACGCAGAAATGGTGGCGCTCCATTCTCGCTAACTTCGATCTCGAGGAGCATCACTTGAGGCTCCTGCAGCTAGCCGCCGAAGCTTGGGACCAGGCTCAAGGCGCACGAGAGGTGCTGGAACATAACGGCCAGACGTTCACAGACCGTTTCGGCCAACCGAAAGAGAGACCTGAAGTCGGCATCATGCAGAACGCGCGCATCGCCTTTGCTCGCCTGCTGCGCGAGCTCGCCCTAGACGGCGTGGATGGTCCAGACGCGCCACGTTCGCCGCGGACGGCCGATTACGGATCGAGGCGCTGATGCCAGTTCGACGCAAAGCAAATAAACGTCGTTCGACGGAAGGGCTCGAACAGTGGTTTTTCGTTTTCTCCAGCGGCCACGATTTCTTCGACGAACTGGCCGAGCTCGGAATCGAGACAGATGCCTACCATTGCCCATCGCTGGAGGACGCTGAACCAGCCTGGCGGCGACTTGGTGACGCCTTTCTGGAAATACCGCGCCACCCCGAGCAAGGCGAGCCGTGGGCGTTGAAAGAGTTTGGACCGCCAACAAAACGGCGCGGCAAGCGGCGTCGTTAGTCAACTCCAGGCGGAAGGCTATCAAGAGCGAGGGTGGCTTTGGGCGTTAGCTGCTGCGTCAAGCATTCTGGCGATATATTCGAGACGATCACACGCGTCGTCGACCCGGCGTCGCGCCCGATCGCTATCGCCATTTCGGGCTGAAGATCGGGCATCGGCCAACTCACCTTCGATGACGTACCTAATCTCGTTAGCGGCTGTTTTCGGTTCCATGTGATCTCACATCTGTTTGGCAGACCGCTCAGCGCGCTTTTGCGCAGCTAACTCTTCGAGGCTCTCCTCAGTTTTGGTTGAGTCGTAGCCAACAGGCAATGTGACCACGTCTCCAATACTGAACACAATCAATAGCTCGGCGATCTGGTTTCGCCCTGGCATCGTGTAGTGGGAAAAGTCGCCGAATGAGAGCCTGCCGTCGCGTCTCTCCCAGACGCTAACCACCTCCAGCGACTCCATATGGATGCCATAGTGGATGCGGACGTACTCTTCCTTGTATGCCTTGGTCCCTTTTTTCGGTGGCAAGTGAATCGCTCCTCATCAATTCGCGCCAGAGTGGCATGACGGGGGGCGGTCGTCAATTTCCACCAAACCCGATGGGACCAGCGTGGGTCGCTTCTTCGGAATAACCTCGAATTGGAAATTTCATCCTATGCCAAACATCGACCTTGCCACCGCCAAGGTGCGACTGGCCGCAGCTCTTATGACGACGCAGATCTGAGCGACCTGTCGCTGTTCGCCGTTTAACCAAAGGAAAATCAACAATGACCAAGACCAACGCCAACGCAGGCGACCCAAAACCCGCGCCCGAAGCTGAAGACGAAACAAACCCGCCGCCCGCCGATGCGTCAGAAGACGCCGGCGGCATCCCGTTCGACGACGGGACTACGTTCAGCGACGGCACGGGCTGGGCATAGCGCCCGCACCTCATCACCTCAATCACAGTTTCACAGCCGCCTTCGAGCGGCTTTTTTATTGGAGAATTCAATGCCGCTAACTGCTAGGCAGGTCTGGCGCGACTTCGTTTCGGACGGCATTCCGGCGTCGGGAAACCACAAGCCATCAAAGCCAGATGTTCGAGCTTGGGGCACCAATATCGACAACTTCATCGGCTCAATTGGTGTCGTCAATAGCCTGATTTTCTCGACGAAGGCGCTTCTGCTTGCCGACGTAGCGCACGATGACAACACCATGGCGTGGGTGGTTAGCGATCTGGTTGCCGACAATAATGGCATTTACCAGAAATCTGGCGCCTCTGGCCTAGGCACGTGGGCACGCGTCGCCGATCTGCCATACCCGTTCATTCCCGCATCGAACGTCGGCGCCGGCACGCCTAACGCTCTCCAAGCCACGACTGACATTCCAATCTCGGAAACGGCGCTTGTCTGGCTGCCGATCTTTGCAACGAACACGGCGTCCCCGGTCACGGTCGCATTCAATGGCAGCTCGCCACTCACCGTCAAAACGAATCCGGGCAACGACGTTGTCGTCGGCGGACTTCCTGCCGGAATGATCGTGCTCGGCCGCCAGCAGGGCAGCGAGTTCCGGTTGATCAGCGACCAGGCGTCGTCTGCGATCGTTGCGGCGGCCGAGGCGGCCGCAGACCTTGCCGCCGACTATGCGGCCTTGGCGCTCAACAATCAGGTGTTGAACCAATTCGCCGGCAATGGATCGCAAACCGTTTTTGCACTCTCCGTGGATCCCGGTTCCAAGAACAACACGCTGGTCGTCATCGACGGTGTCGTGCAGCTTAAATCGTCCTACTCGATCTCGGGCACGACTTTGACTTTCAGCGAAGCGCCTCCCGGCGATGGCATCGAGAACAATATCGAAGTCAGCTTCGGCGGGAAGATCGATATTGGCACGCCTGGAAGCGAAACCGTTGACGCCGACAAAATCAAAGCGACTGACATTGTTGCAATCCGCACAAAGCTGAGCGTTTACTCCAAGGCGGAAGTGGATTCCGCGGTCGCGGTGTCGTCTGGCGTCGCCGGCCGACTCTATGGCTTAGGGGGCGCGCAAGACGCTGGCGATCTCAACAACGACATGACTTTCCAGCCTGGCGAAGCGGCAAGCGCAGGCGCGTCGCCTGTCATCATGGTCCTCGCATCCGCCATCACAAAGCGATCGGACGCCGCCTGGGCCGTTGGTAGTGGCAATGGCGGCATGGATACAGGAACCAAGCCGACAAGTGCTTGGCTTTATTGGTATCTCATTAAGCGGCCCGACACAGGCGTTGTGGACGTATGTTGCTCCGCCAGTGCATCGGCTCCGACGATCGGTGGAAACATCCCGGCCGCGTACACGAAATACCGGCGAATCCGGAGCACCAAGACCGATGGCAGCGGAAACATCCTTGCGGACTCGCAGGACGGTGACGAGGTGCTGTGGCAGACGGCCGTAAAAGAGAACGGCGGAGCCGCTTACAGCACCGGAACAACCGCTGCCTTGGTGACGCTGGCCGGCGTGCCTTCCGCATTCAAGGTTCGCGCCATCCTCAATGCCGCGTTCACATCCGGCACGGACACTGTCGGTGCCTTCATTAGCTCGCCAGACGAGGGTGACCAGGCTTTAGGCGTCGGCAATTCCCTGTTCAACGTCACCAACATGCAGAACGCCAGCGAAAACGCGTCGGCCGGCCTTGAGGTGCGAACCAACGCATCAGGCCAGGTTCGCCATAAGGCCGGCGCGGCAGGCAGCCTCTATCTCGCTACGCGCGGATATATCGATCGACGCGGAAGGATTTGAATATGGCACTTACAAAAATTCCCGCAGTCATGATCGATGGCAACGTTGGCTCTGGCGGTGGCGGCACACGGCTTTCCGTGTCCGTCGACGCCTTCCCCGAGACCGACATTGCCACGTCGACGCTATACTATGGCGAAGCAACGGTTGACATCTCGGCGGCAGAGGCCGGCAAGAACTACGACGTTTTTGTTTCGCCTGGCGGCGTGCTCGTAATTGGGCCAGCGTGGACGAACTCCGTGACTCGCGCCATGGCAATCGTCGAGGTAGACGGCCGGTTCGTCAATGCCGATGCGATCGGCTCGCTCGCCGCGGAAGCTGGCGAATTGGTCGGCGGCTTCCGATGCCATGCAGCCGGCCAGACGAGAAGCACGCTTCAATCGCGGTTGGTATGGAGCTTGGGCGGTGCGGTGATCATGCCGGTCTCCCGTACGGATCCTACGGATAGTTGGTCATACTCCGCTGCTGCATGGCGGCAGGCGAATGGCAGCGCGCTCAACCAAATTGAGGTCTTCAACGGCGTTTCCGGAAGAATGGTTCGCGTCGAAGCGAGCGGCTACATGATCAACGGGACCGGTACAGTGGTTGCCGGTTTTACGGGTATCGGCATCGACAGCTCGTCAGCCGACAGCTCTCAGGTAAAGCGGCCAGGCGCGGCAAGCAATGTGTTCCCGATCCTGCCCTCGGCGGCCAGTTACAGCGGCTATCTCGGTCTCGGATATCATGAGCTTCGGTGGCTCGAGCGCGGCACTGGCGGCAGTCAGACATGGTATGGTGACGGGGGGCAGGCAAACGGATATCAGACCGGCATTCTCGGCTCGGTGGTGATCTGAATGGCTATGATTTTTGGCGGCGCCGGCCTGGCGCTCAACAACTTCCTGAGCCCGAGCGCTTATTATATATATCCGGCCGGCGATGTGATCACTGGAGCAGATCCGGTTCTGGATCTGACTGGACGCATTGAGGTTGCCCGAGGAGACATCGGCCCGCGAACCGCGGTCATCGTCGTTATTGGCCAATCCTTGAGCGTCAACGAGGTGCCCACGCCTTACGTTCCAGTCAATACGAACATCGATCAGCTCAATATCTATGACGGAAAGCTCTACCGGGCCAAGGATCCGTTGCTGGGCATCAATGTCAGCGGGGGTCTGGTTACGGACTTGCGGGGAACGTGGATGTTGCGCATGGCCGACAAGCTCGTCGACGCGGGGCACTTCGATCGCGTGATCCTAGTGCCAATGGCTGTCGGCAACACGCGAGCCGATCAATGGGCGAGTGAGGCGACGGCGCCGTTTCTCTTCAACAAAATCAATGTTGTTGGCTTGCGGCTGCGCGACGCTGGCCTGCCGTGCACGGCAATCATGTGGGGGCAAGGAGAGTCGGATACGTCAGCGGGCACCTCGCAAGCGTCGTATACCGCTTCGCTCAACAAGATCATCGCCGAGTTCAATCACGCGATCCCGAATTGTCCGATCTTGGTCGCGCAGGAAACGTACTATTACGGCGCGACAAGTGCGGCCGTCCTGGCTGCGCAGGCGAGTGTCGTGAACAACACGACGGTTTTTGCTGGCGAGAATGTCGACTCGATCGGATCCGGCGGCCGATACGATAATACCCACCTGAACGAGACCGGCGCCGACACGCGCGCTACGCTGGCAGTTGCGGCGCTTATGGCTGCACTGGCGAGTTAAAGGGTGGGCTTCGGCCCGCTCGCTTCACGGTTTTGATCGCGCGGACGTTCGTCCACATCGAATTCGGTCTAGACCGATATTTGTCGTTGATTGGAAGGTTTGCTTGTAGCACTGTTGTCTTGGCTGTCGGCGAGACCAGCATTCGCGCTGATCTCGCCCCGAGGAGCCACCTAGCGCGGGAGAATACGGTTTGCCTGCAAGCTGATGCCGTATTCCCCGTTGCCAGGATCTTGAGTGAGACAGCATCACAGCCCAAAATCAAGCGGCAGCGATGGTCCGTCCAAGCTAAATCCCGGTTTTCCCCCAAATGCTCACAGAAAACCGAACCACTGCCGTAATTTACCGGTCCAGGTGCTCTCGCATCCATTTTTCGTATGGGTCGTCCGGCTACCTGCTTACCGGGCCATGATTACGTCAACGTTTTGACCGTTCGACACGGCGATGGCCTGCATTAAATCTCCGCCTTGCCTATAATCTCCAGCCATCCAAGTGACACCCGTAACGACCAAGTATGATCCGTCGGAAATGCCTGAAAATGAGAACCTTCCTTCGCCGTTGGCCTGAGAGACCTTGGAATACTGAACAAGGCGCCTATCGCCGTTCGTCAGTTGCGCGTTTCCAGAGGTGAGCCCGCCATATGAGGCGATTTCACGGACGTAGCTGGTATTTGGAAGTAAATAGACCGGGCTTCCGGCAGCGTAGACAACGATGCCATCGTTGCGCCGCATAAAAGCTTGGCCTGAAACAACCGCCTTCCCGGGCTTGGAGGCGAACTCATGTTCGGCTGGGTTGAATTGAGTTTTCACGGTAACGCTCTGGACGCAGCCAGCTAAAATCGCGGCAATGACTACCGCAAGAAATTTCGTAAATTGCATGAGAGCCCCCTCAACCCATTCATGTTTCATCGATTTGTGGTTGTGGTCAAGAGTGGCGTTGCCGGTCAGGTTTGGTTGTCACCAGGCTTCTTGGCCGGACGAGGCTTCAACACCTTCTTCTGCGGCTTTTTAGCTTTGGGCGTTGCCGGTGGTTTTGGCGCAGGCTTCTTTTTGGCAGTCAATTTTCGCAATGTTTCCGCCAAGCGCTCGTCTTTCTCAGCCCGCTCCTGATCATCGATATCGGCCCAGAATTGCGTGTCCTCGGCCCAAGCTTTTACAACGCCCTCGAGTTGTGGGGCAGATTCGATATTACGGACGATGACACACCAGCCATTATCCGCGTCCGGACTGTCGATGAAATAGCGCCGCTGGACGCTATAAAACGTGTAGATGTCATTTAATCCCCACCTGGCTAAGGTATCGCCGACGTTCGGAACCGTTCCGGCGAAATAGTCTTCGTCGACGCCAAGAATGGGCTCCAAGTTGCCGTCTGGCTGCATCTCGAAAAGGCGGACGCCAAAACCGCGATTGCCCATTGCCTACTGCCGATCGCGTAGACGGACGCCAGGTCCATGTCCGTTCTGATCGATAAAGATGATGCCGGCCTCGATGAGGGCAGCACAGACCGCGGCGATATTATTCTTCATCCCACCTTCATCGGCTTCGATCCTTCGTAACGTGGGAGCCGATATGTTCGCCGCCTTTGCTAACTCGACTTGGCCGATGGCCAGGAGCGCGCGGGCCGCAGCGATTTGCCGACCGGTGACGTGAGTAAATTCGCTCATAATGATAAATATCGCTTGACGCGCCCTCTATTGGTGGTATTAGTTATCACTATGAGCGAAATTAATCAACGAGGAGCATCCAAATGAACCTTCACGTCGCCACCGCCGACAGAACCTTATTGCCACGCGGCCTCATAAAGAGACCACGCTCCGCGGCCGAACTCCGCATCGTCGACGCCTGCCGCAGATTGGTTGAGGCATCGAACGAAGCGCATGACGATGCAACGGGCATTGAACTCGCCGGCGAAGTTGATGTGCTCAGAGGCCGCATCGCGAATATGATGCCGTCGACTGCAGAGCTCGCGATCCTCCAATTGGCCATGGCCGTCGGCGAGCTCGATCGCTTTGATGCAGGCTGGATTGCTGACGAGCAGGGGAAGGATGCCCTGCGCGAGATCCAAAAGCTTGCGACATCGGTGCTCGGATTCGTTGAGCGCGAGACTGGCGTGATGAGAGAAGATATCGGCGCCGAGTACTTCGCCGGCTTCCGCGTAGAAAACTGAGGGAGGTCGAGATGATGAACGTCTCCGTCCTCGCGACGCCAGCTAATATCGCAAGCGGCGCTTGGCAGCCGCCGGCAGTCTTGCCGCCCCGCGTGAGGGTGAAGAGGTTTAAGTTTCGGCTCGGCGCTCGCGTCGTGTTTGGCGGCATGCACGCGACCGTAGTCGGCCGCGACGCTTCGTGGTGTGGCCGCCAGCTATACCGCATCCATATTACCGGGGAATCGTACGGCAGGCCATTTCGCCTTGTCGCTGCACCATGGCTGGAACGTGATGAAGACCGGTGTCAAACGCGAACTGCTGCTTAAGATCTTCCAGAAGCAGGACGGGAAGTGCTGCTATTGTGATCGGCCTATGGTCATCATGCCACGTGGCTGTCGTCAAAACCGACCGGACGCCGCGACGATTGAGCATCTTTTGACCGGCCGAGTTCATGGCTGGACTAAGTGGGACAACATCGCCGTAGCCTGCAGTGAGTGCAATGGAATGCGCGGATCCGGCATGGATTGGTTGACGTTCAAAACCTACCGCCGCGGCGAGTTCTGGGAGCTCATAGGCGGCGGCAAAGATTTCTAATTCGGCCCGCCCTGGCCGATACGCGCTCGACCGCAGTCGCCGCATGATGCGGTCGAGCGCTCAGGAATACCTATGGCCGGCGCGATCACCACCCGCGACCACACCAGCGGCGCGCCGGCTGGTTCTATTGCAATATTTGTAAATCGGTCGCTGACTGGTTCCCAGACTTGACCACGAGGGTGTGTTTTACACTTCACTCTACGTCCGACTACCAACGGAGGACCGATGCCCGCTGCAGCCAACGACAACCGCTTGCCCTATGGCATGATCCCACGCGGTCTTTCGCGCGTGGCCGCTGCGGCTTATGTCGGCATCGGCGCAACTCTGTTCGATCATATGGTGGGGCAGGGTGCCATGCCCTGTCCGCGAAAAGCCGGCGGCCGCATTCTATGGGATCGTTGCGAATTGGATGAGGCATTTGAGGCGCTCCCTCGCGACGACACGCGCCACCCGCCGCCGACAGGGGAAAACCCTTGGGACGATGTCGGGGTCGCATGAAGCTCCATTTGCGCGGCATCATCGAGGACACAGACCGGCACGGCAACATCAGGCTGTACTACCGCATCAAAGGCAAGAAGAAGGTCCGGCTTCGTGAGAAGCCGGGTACAGCCGCGTTTCTTCGCGAGTATGAGTGCGCCGAAAAGGGCATACCTTATGGCGACTCTCCCGTCGTTTCCGATTCGACAAAGCCTGTTGTAGCGCGGTCCTTCCGTTGGCTCTGCCAGCAGCATTTCAAGCGCGCGGCGAACTCGGTCACGGTCGATACTATGAGCCGCCGACGGCGTATTCTCGAGGAAATTTGCGTTAAGCACGGCGACAAGCCTTTTGAGCTTCTAGAGCGAAAGCATGTCACGGCGATACGCGATACGAGGATCGACAGCCCAGGCGCGGCCAACAACATCGTAAAGGCCATCAGTGCGCTGTTTGCTTGGGCAATTGAGGTCGGGGAGGCGAAGACAAACCCCTGCAACGGCATCAAACGCCTCAAATCAGGCGACGGGTTCCATACGTGGACGCTCGAGGAGATCGAGCAGTACGAAGCCAAACACGCCCCTGGCACGACCGCGCGGCGAGCTCTCGCCGTTTTCATGTTCACTGGCCTCCGGCTATCTGACGCCGCCATTCTCGGCCGGCAACATCTCAACGATGGTTGGATTCGCATTCGGCCTGGCAAGACCCGAAAGTCGAGCGGGGTAGAGGTCAACGTGCCAATCCTACCCGACCTCGCCGAGGAACTGGATCGGGTGCCCGTCGGTCAACTTACCTTTCTTGTCACCGAGTACGGCAAGCCTTTTTCGGATAAGGGCCTGGGGAACAAGATGCGCCAATGGTGCGACGAAGCCGGGCTGTTTCACTGCTCGGCGCATGGCCTTCGAAAGGCGGGCGCTTCGATCGCCGCAGAGAACGGCGCAACGTCTGACCAACTCAAGGCAATTTTTGGATGGACGACGAGCCAGCAGGCCGATCTCTACACACGCGCTGCTCGTCGAAAGAAGCTGGCCGGAGACGCCACAAAGCTCCTTTTGCCGGATCGGAACGAGAACAAAAGTGTCCCACCTGGAGAGTCCACTGTTGAGAAGTGGGACATAGAAGCCAAAGAAATGGAGGAAAAACAGGAGCTTGCAAAATTGAATGGTGGGCCCGGAGGGACTCGAACCCCCAACCAAGCGGTTATGAGCCGCCGGCTCTAACCATTGAGCTACAGGCCCTTGGCGCCGGTAACGGCACCGTGATGCCGGGGCAATGGTTCCCGCAGCACGGGTTTCGCTCTAACGCAAATCCGCGGGAGCCACAAGCGGGGAGCGCAAGCATCTGTGGACGATGCATATTTCGTAGGCAGCCACTGGAACCTTCTCGCGCGGGCCACACTTATCAAGTCACATTCCGCATGAAAAGGGCGATCGCAGATGGTGGCTTTTAACAGTGCCGTGGTGCTCATCGTGGAGGACGAGCCGCTGATCCGGTTCAATATCCTCGATGTGCTGGAGGAGGTTGGCCATGTGGCGCTGGAGGCGGCGAACGCCGACGAGGCTCTGGTGGTGCTGAAGGGCAGGCAGGATGTCGATATCCTGTTCACCGACGTCAATATGGCGGGTTCGATGGACGGTCTCCAGCTTGCCAATCGGGTGCGGGCGATGCGGCCGAACATCGGCATCATCATCACCTCGGGCATGGTGCGGCTCGATCCGATGACTCTGCCCGCCAATACCGCCTTCCTGCCGAAGCCCTACATGCACGACGCGCTGATTTCGACGATCAATTCCCTGATGACGTAACGGCAATGCCCTGCGAGATGACAGGGGCGCGCAGCCGCAAAACGGGGACTGTTTTTGCGGCTGCGCGCGAGGCGCCGGGAGACATGCTCGTCTTCAGGCGGGGCGGAGGGGAACCACACCCTCAGCTGAAGCTGCTCCTCAGCGCCTCGTTCTCATGATGGGCCTTCTTCTCGTAGATCGTGAACAGCGCCATCGAGAGGAGATAGGAGAGGAAGGGATCCCCTATCTGCGTGGCGATGTCGCGGGATGCGAGAACATGGCGCTCCAGCGCACCGATATCCTTCTGAATTGCGGTCTGCGTGGCGGTTTCAGCGACGCGGTTCATGCTGCCATCTCCAGGAATTGGGTCACGACCGAGCGGGCCGGCACGTGCCTGACATAAAGGGGTAGGGTGAGGCCGAGGGCGGCGCGCATCTTGCGCAGCACCCGGTCCGATACTTCGAAGGCGCCGCAGCAGACGGGGTATTTGCCGTAACCGTCTGCGCGGCCGAGTTCTTCCACTTCGGCGCCGGCGCGCTTGTAGACGCGCTTGAGGTAGGGCTCGTAGTTGGAAATCATCGTATGGATGCCGTGATCGAGCGCGCATTCGCAAAGCGCAAGCAGCATCATGGAGAAGGCGCGGCCGGCGTCGACATTGGAGAAATCCTTGGCGATCGCCTCCTCGTCGATGCACATGCGCGTGCCTTCCCAGATGCCGGGGGCGATAAGATTGGCGGCATCGGGAAACGTCTCACGGAAGACGTCGTAGAGAAGGGTCGGGCCTGTCGTCGGCATCAGGCGCATGCCGCCATAGAGGCGGGTGCGGCTGTCGTTGCACCAGACGAGATAGGCGGGGGCGAGCGAATCGTAGCTGTCACGTTCGTAGGGGCCGATGACAGGAACGTCCCAGCCGAGCGTATCGGCGAAGACCTTCTTGCGCAGGCGAAACATCTGGTCGAGTACGGCAGCGTATTTCTGATACTCATGTGCCTGAATGATAACGAACATTTTGCCCTCCAGCGTTTTCAAGTTCGTGGAAAGCAGAATGGTTCAGGCGGGCCGGTTCGGAAATTCCCTCAGATGGGCCCCCTCAGATGAGGGGGGCAGAGCATGTCGCGCAAAAGTGTGCAGCGGTTTTGCGATAACGACATGCGCCAACGCCCTGACGCAAACCTGCTCCGGCAGAATGCTTCAACCTAACCCGGAAAGGCTTTAGGGATTGATGATACGCAATTGCACGGCCCGGGAGGCGGCGGCCGAGATCGTCGCACAGCCGAGCTTGAAGCGGGCAGTCTTCAGATAATCGCGCGTCGTGTGCTCCGATATGCCGAGGATGACCGAAATATCCTTGTAGTCCTTGCCCAGCGCCGTCCAATGCAGACACTCGATTTCGCGCGGCGACAATGACGGCACCGGATCGTTTTCGCCATGCAGCTCGTAGACGGCCTTGCGGTGGATGAGATGGGCGATCTCGATCCATTCGTTGCGGCAGCGGCGGACGAGTTCGGTCCATTCCTCGGCCGGGATGCGGGCATTCAGCGACAAGAGCGCACGGCGTTGCGCCTTGTCGGCGACGGGAATGGAGTAGCCGTTGCCGCCGATGCCGTGCTTCTGGGCATCGACCAGCATGGCATAGGCCTCGGGCGTCGGCTCGACCTCGCTCCAGTCGAAGGGCAGCTGGCGTTCGAAGCCCTGTTTGACGATCGGATCGACCTTCACATAGCTGTTCAAGAGGTAGCGAGAGACCCAGGCATCCGGATAGGTGGTGCGCACGAAGGGCGAATCGATCTTGCTCGCGATGGTCTGGGCGAGATGGTAGGTGACGAAATCGAGGCCATATTCGGCCTGGAGAATGCGGATCGCGGCATCGACATTGGCCGCGGCCTTGATCTGTTCGAAAGCGGACTCGAACTTTTCGCTGTATGTAGTCTCAATCATTTCCACTGCCCCAATCCCCTCAATCCTACCGCGAGGGCCGTCATAAATACAAGGCATCCCCACATATGCGGGGAATGACAATCCGGGTCCCATCTGCTAGCGCCTGTCATGAGGAGACCTCATATGGACAGCAAGAGACCATTCGAGATTGCCGAATGCCAACAGGCCGCCAAGGGCCTGAAATCCAGCTGGCAGGACATGGCAGGCTCCGAAGCGCTGATCCGCGCGCTCGTTGCCGAACGTAACGGCGACACGCCGTTGGCGCTGTTCTGGACCGAGGTTCATCGGACGCTCTGCCAGGATACCAACGCCTTCTGATAATCGGCTTTCCCGAAAGACTCAGGCTTTTCTCCTTGGCTAAGCAGCGCACCACCCGGGCGCGGCAGCAAGGAAGTCCCGCCGCCTTTCAATATAATTATCGATGAACACGTCTTCATTCTTGTCGCGATTCGATTCTATGATGAAAGGGTCGGACGGTAACGTTTTCGGATATATGGTTAAAAAACCCGCACTATTTGATCGATTTGTGCCAAAACGGGTTGACGAAGAATTTGCGGCAGGAGCAATGATGTTTGTGGAAACGGTTACACTCCTCACCTGTGCCGCCACTGGCTGCAGAATGTTTCGACTGTCGTCACCGATGCGTGGAATGGAATGACTGAAAAGCGCGTGCATCTGGTCTTCAAGACCCATCTCGATATCGGCTTTACCGACCATGCCGAGAAAGTCCGCCGGCAATATCACGAGCGCTTCATTCCGCAGGCGATCGAAACGGGCAAGCATTTTCATGCCGAAAATCCCGACGAGCCGAAATTCATCTGGACGACGGGCGCCTGGCTGATCTGGGACCATCTGAATTCGCGCTCGGCGGGAGAGGTGGCAGCGCTGGAACAGGCGATCGAGCGCGGGCTGATCCGCTGGCACGGCCTGCCGTTCACCACGCATACGGAGCTGATGTCGCCTGACCTTTTCCAGGCCGGGCTTTCCTATTCGCAGGAGCTCGACCGGCGCTTCGGCAAGACGACGATCGCGGCGAAGATGACCGATGTGCCCGGCCATACGCTCGGCATGGTGCCGCTGCTTTCCGAGGCGGGCATCCGCTTCCTGCATCTCGGCGTCAATACGGCCTCACCACCGCCCGATGTGCCCGACATCTTCCGCTGGCGGGCGCCCGGCGGCGAGGAGGTGGTCGTCATGTACCAGCGCTCCTATGGCGAGACCTGTTTCCCCGACGGTTTCGAGGACGGGCTGAGCTTTGCCCATACCAACGACAATATGGGGCCGCAGAGCGTGCCGCAGACGGCCGAGGCCTATCGCGAATTACGCGCCCGTGAGTCGGATGCGGTCATCCGCGCGGCGACGCTGGAGGATTACGGCGCCATTCTCTGGAGCGAGCGTCAGCGTTTCCCTGTTGTCGAACTGGAACTCGGCGACAGCTGGATCCATGGCAGCGGCAGCGATCCGGTGAAGACGGCGCGGTTCCTCGCGCTGCAGCGGCTCTACGACCGTTTCGCGGCGGATGGGCTCGACGCACGGCGTCTCGCCTTCGGTCGTGGACTGGCGATGGTGGCCGAGCATACCTGCGGCGTCGATATCAAATCCTATCTGCGCGACGACAAGGCGTGGTCGCGGGCCGATTTCGAGGCCGCGCGCCGATCCGATTATCGCTTCGCCTATACCGAAGCCTCATGGGACGAGCAGCGGGCCTATCTCGACCAGGCGGTCTCGGAGCTCGCCGAGACGGACCGGAAGGCGGCCCAGGCCGTGCTTGCCGAATTCGCCGCGCCTGCCGTGATCGAGGGTGTTGGACGGGAGCTCCGCCTGCAGGCCGGCGGCTGGTCGATCGCGCTCGACAGTGCGAGCGGCGATGTGGCCGCAATCACCTCTCCCTCCGGCCGGACGATCTCCGGCCGCGACGGCTCGCTGATCGCCTATCGATATGAGAGCTACGATGCCGGCGACGTTGTCAGGCACATGGAGACCTATCTGACCCATCGCCAGGAATGGGCGGTTCTCGACCATGACAAGCCGGGACTTGCGCGTTCAGGAGCAGCACTTTCGAAGGTTTTTCTGCCGGCGCTGGAAGCGACTGATGGGGCGGGCATTCTTCTGTCGATGCCTGCCGAGGCCGTGCAGAAATATGGTGCGCCGCCGCATGTAATGCTGCATTTCCTCGCCGAGGGCGATCGCCTCGACCTGCGTCTGACGTTGTACGACAAGCCGGCCAACCGCATGCCGGAGGCAAGCTTCCTCTCCTTCACGCCTGATCGAGCCGCGGACTGGAATTTCCGCAAGATGGGCCTGTGGCATCGATCCGGGAATATTGCGACGAGCGGCGGGGCGCAATTACAGGCGGTGACATCGGCACGCTGTGATCTTGCCGATGGTCCGCTGACGATCGAAACCTTCGATGCGCCGCTGGTTGCGCCGCAAGGCTCGGATTTTATGACGTTCTGCAGGACGCTGCCGGATTTTACCGCCGGCATCCGCTTCAATCTGCACAACAATAAATGGGGAACCAATTTCCCGATGTGGTGGCAGGGAGATTTTCAGGCGCTCTTCCGGCTCAGCCTCGTCTGAACCGCTCGATCTGGCATCGAGCCGCGCGATCCCGCGGGGATTGAGCCACGGGATTTGCCGAGACTGGGCCGCTTGATCCTGTACGGATGAAGCGGCCTGGTCCGGTGTGAGAAAGGGTTCAGCCGACGCTTGCGGTTCGGTTGAACCAGCCGGCGCATGGCGCTTCGGGCTGTTGCGGCTTCGGGCGAAACTTCACCAGCACCTCGCGGCCATCGGAAGAGGCCTGCGTGCGCTCCAGCGCGTCGCGTTCGGCAACTGCCTGGCGCCAGTGCTCGTCGTCGCGGCCATCAGGCCGGCCCCGTTCCTCCCAGATCGCGTAAGCTCGTTTGCTGATCCATTCATGGCGTCGGTCGCTCATCTATCCATTCCATCCATCAAAACTGCTATTCGGCAATTCTATCCTGCAGAACCGGCGGCCGGCGTTTGGCTGCCATCAGCAGGTCGAGTTCGATCGAGGAAGGTCCGAAACGGGTGAAAAGACTTTCGGCCTGATCGCCGTGCAGGCCATATTTGGAGGCGAATTCGTCAAGGCTATAGGGGCGGCCGCGCAGGATCCTGCTGCGGCGCTCCGGTTCACGGATTTGCGTCATTGGTGGTAACCCCAGTGTGTGTTGCAAATTGTGAGAACAAAACAGATTACAGCCACAAAAGTTCCGTGAATTTTCAGGGTTTTTTCGCCTCGCCGTGCCATTCCGGAGCGATCGCAGGCGGATGGCATGGATTTTTAAGGCTGGTGTGTGCAGAGAAAATTTCATCTAAAACATGCAAGAATATCAGCGTGTTATGGAATTCGCTTCCGTGGCGACGGATAAATGGGCTTTACCCCGGCGCGTTACTCTATAGAATCAATAGTGTTATTCGGTTCGCAGGGGCAGCAAAACGTTGCGTTCCCCGCGTTGGCGCGACCGATACCGGAGGACTTTGGCTTCAACCCATCAAGAGGAGACAGACATGATGAATGCACTGCCGCCACTTCATGACGGCCACGCGCCGTTCAACCTCCAGCAGCTGTTTCGCGAAGCTCTTTATGCCTTCGAGGAATGGGACAGCGAATTGACCGAACCGATCGTGACCTACGAAGGACGGGTCATGCCCATCAGCTTCGTTTTTGAAGCCATGCGCGAATGCACCGACATCGTGCCGATGAACATCGTCGGCGCCGTCACCGAACGGCTGACCAAGCCGTGGGAGGGCGAAGGCCCGCTCGATCAAATGACTTTCTCGACGGCGGCGCGTGTCATGCGCGTTTTGGTGCGCAAGCGCCTTCACGTCACTGGGGCTGCGGATCTCGTCGCCGTTTCGGCCCACGCGTCCGAAGACCAGGGCCGCGACTGATAGGATAAGGATCGCGGCCATGGCCGCGATCCTTTTCCGCTTTTGGCGGAACCTCGCTTATTCCCAACCGTTTAATCCGGCAGGCACGGCCACATCAAGCGATGGCCGAGGAATGAGCACCATGCTGAAATCTATCGTTCATGAAATCATCGGCACGCCCCGGCGCGAGCCTGAGCTTCCACAATCACTTGAGCAATTTCGGGATCGCAAGCGCGTCCTGATCATCTTCGCCGATGCGCAAGACGACCGCGCGCTCATTCAAGACGAATGGCTGCGCAAGGCGCATATGCGCCTCATCGAAGAAGACGTCGAAGTGTTCAGCATTGCCGGCGGCGGCGCGTTTGCGCTATTCGACGATGACTGGGAGCTCGATGCCGATGATATTCGCGATCGTCTGCAGGGACCGCCGTCCGGGGAGTTCGGGTTGATCCTGGTTGGACGCGACGGAATCGTGAAGCTGCGCTCGAGTGAGCCGATGAGCGCCGAGGATATCTTCTCGGCTTTCGAGATGTTGCCGAAGAACACGCCTTGGTAGTGTTTCGAGATTCCGTTTGAAGCGACTGGTTGAAGCGGCGCGCGGTGGATCATCCGCGCCCGCATCTTTTGCGTGTTCAGAGCTCGAAGGCTTCCTTCAGGCCCAGACTCTTGCGTTCGCGCAGGTCGAGATCAGCCTCGATATGGGCGATATGATGCAGCATCAGCTGGCAGGCGCGGTCGAGTTCGTCGGCTTCGATCGCCGAGATGATGTCACCATGTTCCGAATGGCCGCAGCTCGATGCGGTCGACTGCCCGTAGAGCGCAATCACCAGCGACGAGCGGGCGACGAGCTCCTCCATGAAGCGCTGCATGATCGAATTTCCTGATATGACCGCCAGCGTTAGATGAAAATCGCCGGATGCCTTGATTTCAGCGCGGCGCGCCGTCTGGCCACGCTCGCTCATCAGACGGCCTTCTTCCAGCAGAAGCTGCCGCAGATGAGTAATATCGTCAGGCGTGATCCGCGCCGCTGCCTCGCGCAATATGCCTGGTTCAACTAGGCGGCGGGCGGAAAAGATCTGGCGAGCTTCTTCCGGCGAGGGATAGGCGACGAAGGCGCCGCGGTTCTTCTCGACACTGACGAGGCCTTCATAAGAGAGCGCCTGCAGGGCGGCGCGGGCAAGCGTGCGGCTGACGTTGAAGAGATTGCCGACATCGCTTTCCGAAAGCTTGGTGCCGGGCGAGAGCCTGCGCTCGACAATCGCTTCGCGGATGGCATCGCGGATCTGTTGCGCGCCTTTTTCGGCGGAGTCTTCGGCTTGCTGAGCCTTGGCGGCGGATTTCATGAAAATCGATTTCCTGATGACGAGAAACCATATCCGTGTTCTCGGTAAAAGTTAAACGGAATTTGTGCCCGAAATGGTGGCAAAATTGTATACGATTTTCTGCACAAATCGCGCACGATAGCCTAAATCATGTGCAGGTGCCGGTGTGCCTATAATTTACTCCTGCAAGTTCGCCGGCGATAAAATCCTGATTTCGCAATGGTTTGATGCGAGCGGCGGAATTTGGCACGGCAGATGCATCGTCTTTTCCGAACAGGGGAAGGCATGATGTCGAAAGCGGCAGAGATCGATATAGTATCCGTTTCGAAGGTTTATGGCGCGACGACGGCGGTCCATGCGATCAGCCTGAAGATTCCGGCCGGGTCCTATTGCTGCTTTCTCGGCCCGTCGGGCTGCGGCAAGACTTCGACGCTGCGCATGATCGCCGGCCATGAGAGCATCTCGTCGGGCGATATTCGCCTCGGCAATGTCGTCGTCACCGATTTTCCGCCGGCCAGGCGCGGCACGGCGATGATGTTCCAATCCTACGCGCTCTTTCCGCATCTCGATTTGATCGACAACGTCGCCTTTAGCCTGAAGATGAAGGGCGTCGACAAGCAGGAGCGGCAGGCCAAGGCGCTCGAAATGCTGAAGCTGATGCAGATGGAGGCCTACGCCAATAGGCGTCCGGCCCAGCTTTCCGGCGGCCAGCAGCAGCGCGTGGCGCTGGCACGCGCGCTGATCACCGATCCGGAAGCGCTGCTGCTCGACGAGCCGCTGTCGGCGCTCGATCCGTTCCTGAAGATCCGCATGCGCGCCGAACTCAAGAAACTGCAGAAATCGCTCGGCATCACCTTCGTACACGTCACCCACAGCCAGGAAGAGGCGATGGCGCTCGCCGACGTCATCGTCATCATGAATGACGGCCGGATCGAACAGGCCGCCGCCCCGCGCGAGGTCTTCGAGCGGCCGGCGACTGCCTTCGTCGCGCGGTTCATGGGCGACCACAATGTGCTGTCCGGCCGGGTGACGTCGAGCGAGAACGGCGTGCTCGTCATGACCGTGCCGGAGGGGCAGAGCTTTTCCGTGCGCGGGACGGGCAGGGAAGTCGGCGAGCCCGTCGATATCGGCATCCGCACCGACCGCGTGCGCCTGCAGGTGGCGAGCGAATGGACGCTCGGCTTCGACGGCATCGTCTCCAACATCGAATATCGCGGCTCTTCGGTGAAGATCACCGTGATCGGCGCCGGCAGCGACGACTTCACCGTCATTGCCGACGACGGCGACTATTTCGCCCGGCCGGTTGCCGTCGGCGACACCGTCTCGCTCAGCTGGGCGCTCGACGATGCCGTGCTTCTCGGTCGCTCTTCCGCATGAGCCATCACCATCAAGAACACTGAACCTTCCATCGAAGAAAAGGGGAACTGACATGACGACTGAAACGACATCGACCAAGGCGGAAAAGGGGCTTTCACGCCGCACGCTGCTGAAGACGGGTGCTGCCGCCGTCGGCGCCATCGCCGGCTCCGGCGCCATTACCGGCTTTCCCACCATCTGGGCGCAGACGAACATCACGCTTCGCCAGTTCGGCACCGGGGTTTCGAACATCAATGCCATCGCCGAAAAGTGCAAGGCCGATCTCGGCATCACGCTGGAGATGACGGCAACCGATTCCGACGCCGCCGCCCAGCGTGCCGTCACCCAGCCAGACAGCTACGACATTGCCGACGTCGAATACTGGATCGCCAAGAAGGTGTTCCCGACCGGCGTGATGCAGCCGATGGACGTCAAGAAGCTGAAATATTACGACAAGATCGTGCCGCTGTTCATCAACGGCAAACTGAAGGCAGACAGCGTCATCGCCCAGGGCACGGCGCCGCACACGGTCGGCTTCGTCGAAGCGCAGGATTCCAAGAAGTTTGCCAAGGAGCCGACGCAGTGGATGACGATGGTTCCGACCATCTACAATGCCGATACGCTCGGCATCCGTCCTGATCTCACCGGCCGTCCGATCACCAGCTGGGCCGATATTCTCGATCCCGCCTTCAAGGGCAAGACCGCGATCCTCAACATCCCGTCGATCGGCATCATGGATGCGGCGATGATCATGGAAGCTTCCGGCAAGATCAAATATGCCGACAAGGGCAACATGACGAAGGAAGAAATCGACAAGACGATCGAATTCCTCATCAAGGCCAAGGGCGACGGCCAGTTCCGCGCCTTCTGGAAGAGCTTCGACGAGTCGGTGAACCTGATGGCGTCGGGCGAAGTCGTCATCCAGTCGATGTGGTCGCCGGCCGTCGCCGCCGTTCGTTCGAAGGGCATTGCCTGCACCTTCCAGCCGCTCAAGGAAGGCTACCGCGCCTGGGGCGGCGGTCTCGGCCTTGCCTCGCACCTCAAGGGCGCGCAGCTCGATGCCGCCTATGAATACATCAACTGGTACACGTCGGGCTGGGTCGGCGGCTACCTCAACCGCCAGGGCTATTACTCCGCCTGCATGGACACCGCCAAGGAATTCATGTCGGCCGACGAATGGGGCTACTGGATCGAGGGCAAGCCGGCTGCCGGCGACATTCTGTCTCCCGAGGGCAAGGTCATGGAGAAGGCCGGCGCCGTTCGCGACGGCGGTTCCTTCGAAGCCCGCATGGGTGCTGTCGCCTGCTGGAACTCCGTCATGGACGAGGACCGCTACATGGTCCGTCGCTGGAACGAGTTCATCGCAGCGTAAGGCCAAGTAGGCGTTTGTCGCCTTCCCCTCCCCAACCCTCCCCACAAGGGGGAGGGAGCCCGGAGGCGGTGCGGCAAGGACACCCCTTCCTCCTGCGCGGCGGGAGGCGGGGGCGGCGCGGCAAAGATACTCCCTCCCCCTTGTGGGGAGGGTTGGGGAGGGGTCTTCTGGAGCCCTCCCTTTAACGGCAGGACGAATGACGAGCTTCCGAAAGGGTAAGGGATGGCGACCATCGCAGCGGAAACGGAGGAGGATGGCCAGGGCGCGCGCGGCGGGCGCGGACTGAGGCTTTCCCCATCGGCGATCTCCTATCTCCAGGCGACGCCGCTGTTCGTCATTCTCGGCTTGTTCTTCCTGCTGCCAATCGCCATGATCGCGGTCGTCAGCTTCTGGGACTACGACTTTGCCGGTCTCTATCCCGATTTCCTGACGATGAACTACACCGACACGCTCGGTTCGTGGGTGACGTGGAAGATCTATCTCAACACGTTGAAATTCACTGCGATCGTCTGGGCGCTGACGCTGGTCATCGGTTTCTGGGTCGCCTATTTCCTGGCCTTCCACATCCGCAAGACCTCGACGCAGATGATCCTCTTCCTCGTCTGCACCGTGCCGTTCATGACCTCGAACATCATCCGCATGATCTCGTGGATCCCGGTGCTCGGGCGCAACGGCCTCGTCAATTCGACGCTGATCAAGATGGGCATCATCCCGCAGCCGATCGAATGGCTGCTCTATTCCGATTTCGCCGTCGTGCTCGCCATGGTGCATCTCTATACGCTGTTTATGGTGACGCCGATCTTCAACACGCTGATGCGCATCGACCGATCGCTGTTCGAGGCGGCGCGCGATGCCGGCGCCTCCGGCTGGCAGGTGTTGTGGAACGTCGTCTTCCCGCTCGCCAAACCCGGCATGGCGATCGGCACGATCTTCGTCGTCACGCTCGTCATGGCTGACTTTTCGACGGTGCAGGTGATGTCCGGCGGCCAGAGCGCTTCGGTGGCGCTGATGATGAAGAACCAGATGTCGCTGCTGCAATATCCGGCCGCTGCCGCCAATGCAGTGGTGCTGCTCGCCGTCGTGCTGTTGATGGTCGCGGCCATCCTGCGCGTCGTCGACATCCGCAAGGAGCTTTGAGATGAGCCACGAAAAACGCGGCCTGGAATTCTATCTGCTGGCGCTCTTCTTCATCATTTTCGTGCTGTTTCTCTACGGCCCGCTTTCGGCGATCCTGATCCTCTCCTTCCAGGGGCCGGACGGCGGCCTGACGTTCCCGATGAACGGCGTTTCCACGCACTGGTTCTTCAATCTGTTCGAGAAGCAGGCGGTCGGCGATTTCGGCGCCTCGTTCCGCCGCTCCTTCACCCTCGGGCTGATGGTGATGGCGGTGACCGTCGTCGTCTCACTGCTCGCCGGCCTTGCCTTCCGCCGCCGTTTCCGCGGTTCGACCGCGCTGTTCTATGCCACGGTCGCAAGCCTTGTCGTGCCGTCGATCATCATCTCGCTCGGCATCGGCGTCGTCTTCCAGGAGGGAGGGCTGAAGCCCGCCTGGTATTCGTCGGCCTTCGGCGCGCATCTCACCTGGACGCTGCCGTTCGGCGTGCTGATCATGTTTGCCGTCTTCAACCGCTTTTCGCCGGCTTATGAAGAGGCGGCGCGTGACCTCGGCGCCAGCTCCTGGCAGACGTTCCGCCATGTCGTGCTGCCGATGATCGCGCCGAGCCTCGTCGGCGTCGGCCTGTTCGGCTTCACGCTCTCCTACGACGAATTCGCCCGCACGCTGATGACATCAGGCACCTACAATACGCTGCCGCTCGAAATCTACGGGATGACCACCAACGTCACGACGCCGGTGCTCTATGCGCTCGGCACGGTGACGACGCTGTTTTCCTTCACCATCATTCTCGTCGCACTCGGCATCATGACGATGCTCAGCCGGCGGCAGGCAAAGATAAACTGACATGCGCATCCTCATCGTCAATCCGAACACCACGGCCTCCATGACCGAGAAGGCCGCCACCGCCGCGCGTGCGGTGGCGGCATCCGGCACGGAGATCATCGCGGCTACCTCGCGCATGGGGCCGGTCTCCATCGAGGGGCATTACGACGGGGTCTTAGCGATCCCCGGTCTGCTCGCCGAACTCAGGGACCGGCAGCCGGCGGGTTATGACGCGGCCGTTATCGCCTGCTTCGACGATACCGGGCTCGAAGCGGCGCGGACCTTTGCCGATGTGCCGATCCTCGGGCTTTGCGAGTCCGCCGTGGTAACGGCTGGTTTCCTGGCGCAGCGCTTCACCGTGGTGACGACGCTGGAGCGGTCGCGGGTGCTGATCGACAATCTGGTGCGCCGCTACGGCATGGGCGACCGTGCCAAGGTGCGCGCCTCCGACATCCCGGTGCTGGAGCTGGAAGATCCGGCCTCGGGCGCGATCGGCAAGCTGAGGGTCGAGATCGAGCGGGCGCTTTCGGAAGACGGTGCCGAGGCGATCGTGCTCGGCTGCGCCGGCATGACCGATCTGGCGCGTGAACTGCAGGAGATCTACGGCGTGCCTGTCGTCGATGGCGTCGCGGCCGCCGTCAAGCAGGCCGAAGCGCTGGTGTCGCTCGGGCTTTCCACCAGCAAGCGCGGCTCCTACGCCTCGCCGCTGCCGAAACCCTTCACCGGGGCGATGAGTGGTTTCTCGCCGGTCCTGAAGGTCGGCTGATCCATGTCCGTTTCCTTCGATTTCAAGCAGCTCACCGAGCGCGAACGCTACAAGCTGATGATCGGCACGATCATCCCTCGGCCGATCGCACTGGTGACGACGGTCGACGAGAACGGCCGGGTCAATGCGGCGCCCTTCAGCTTCTTCAACTGCCTTTCGGCCGATCCACCGATCCTGGCGATCGGGGTCGAGAACAATGCCGACATGTCGTTCAAGGACACTGGCCACAATATCCGCATGACCGAAGTGTTCACGGTCAATATCGTCTCCTTCGCGATCGCCGAGGCGATGCATGTCTGTGGTGCCAAGTATCCGCGCGGCGTCGACGAGTTGAAGGAAGCCGGCCTGACGGCGATGCCGGGTGAGAAGGTGGCCTCGCCCTTTATCGCCGAGGCGCCGGCCGCCTTCGAATGCAAGCGGCATGTGACGCTGGAGCTCGGCCGCTCGCGGCAGATCGTCATGGGCGAGATCGTCTATGCGCATTACCGTGACGGGGTCGTCGATCCGGAAAGGCTGCATGTCGATCCCTCAGCGGTCGATGCCATTGCAAGGCTCGGCGGCGATACCTGCGCCACCATCCGCGACCGCTTCGAGATGCTGACGCCGAAGCTCTGACATGGAGCATTTCCGTTTTCTTCGAGTGACGAAAATGCCCTATCTCTTTGTCTTCGCGCAATTCAGGGCGCAAAACCGCTGCGCACATTTGCTGGAATTGCTCCAGGGATAGGTCCAAGTTTTTGCTTTACTTTTTTGCTCCCCGCAAGAATGGTCTGCAACGGATCATCGCGGCAGAGGAGCGCTTTACCTATGACAATCGAGGACGATCTCAGCCGGATCGCGGAGCAGGAGAAAGTCCTAAGCTTCGACGCTTTTGACCTGACGACGGCATGGCAGCTCGGCAAGCTCCTGCAGGAACTCGCCACCGAGCGTGGCCTCGGGATCGCGATCGATGTGACGCTGCATTCGATGCCGGTTTTCTATGCGGCACTCCCGGGTGTAACGCCTGATAACGTGAACTGGGTTCGCCGCAAGCGCAATATGGTGCTGCGTTATTTCCGCAGCAGTTATGCCTCCGGTTTGAAGCTGCAGAAGGATGGCAAGACGGTCGAGGATAATGGGCTTTCCGGCGCCGACTATGCCCCGCATGGCGGCAGTTTCCCGATCAACGTCAAGGGTACCGGCTGCATCGGCGCCGTCACCGTCTCCGGCCTGCCGCAGCGTGACGACCACAATCTCGCGGTCGAGGCGCTGGCGCTGATGCTGGCGAAGGATCTGGATTCGCTGCGGCTCGCCTGAGATGGCCAAGGTGCGTGGTAGGCGCTGCCTGGGCGACGGCTATACGAGCCGCATGTCGATGATACCGATGGACGGCTGATCTATTCGCTTCCCGTCGATTCCGGGCATATCAGCCTGTCCTTCGAGTATGAGATCGAAGCCGGCGATCTGGCTGTGCTGCTCGACGATGTCTATCGCCGGGCGGTCCTGCATTGGGTTCTTCATACCAAACTTCAGCGCACGATCATCGATACGGCGAAGATATCGCAAACCGATTTTCGTGCGCTCTTGTCGGAGATATTGCATTCACCGATCGACAACGTCGAGCGGCTGATTCAAGCGGTGAACCGCGAGCACAATATCCATCTGCAATACTATATCGATCTGGATCTGGCGCAGGCGCGCTGACAGGACTCGGTATCTTTCGTCGGCCGACGTCCTGCCGCAACCAATCGGTGCCGCGCTGCTGAGGCTTTCGCCTCAGAGCTTGCCGCCAGCCTCAGTGATGCCCTTCGTCAGGCTGCCCGTTGCCGGGAATAGCGGGATGAGGCAGGCCTGCAGGGCGTGATAGATATCGCCCTTGCCGGGGAAGAGCGAGTGCGAGGGAACGAGATCCTCTGTCAACTCCTCGTGCCAACCGCCGTTCTTGTGGTCGATGAAGGCGCGCTCGATCACGTTCCAGATCTTGCGGTAGCTCTCTTCATGGAAATCGCTCGGCAGGTGCTCGTTGAGGAAATGTGCAGCAGCCGCACCTTCGCAGGCTGGCCACCAGAGCTTGTTACGCTTGGCGGGCTTGTCGTCCCAATCGAGCGTATAGAAGAAGCCGCCCTTGTCGTTGTCCCAGCCGAGTGCCATGGATTGGGCAAAGAGCGCCTTCGCCGCATCCGGCATCCACTCGATCCGTTTGCCGCCGAGCGCCCAGAGCTGCAGGATGAGGCGGGTCCATTCCAGCCAGTGGCCGGGCGTCGTGCCGGCCGGGCGGAACATTTCGTTCGGATGGTAGTAAGTCTTGTCGAGGTTCCATTCGGCGTCGAAATGCTCGGCGACGCGCCAGTCCACCGAACCGGCGGCGCGGCGGATGATTAGATCGGCGATGCTTTCGGCCTTGGACAGATAGTCCCGGTCGCCGGTGGCTTCGAAGGCCGCCATCAGCGCTTCGGTCAGGTGCATGTTGGAGTTCTGGCCGCGATAGGCGCCGCCATCGAGTGGCTGCCAGTCGGCGGTGAACTCCTCGGCGATCGCACCGTGCTTCGCCTCCCAGAACTTCGTGTTCAGGATCTCGGTGATATCATCAAGCATGCCGTCGGCAAGCGGATGGCCGATCGTCTTTGCGGCTGAGGCGGCGAGCAGCACGAAAGCATGGCCATAGCCCTGCTTGTTGGAATCGACGGGTCCGTCATTGTTGAGCGACCAGAAATAGCCGCCATTTTTCCGGTCGCGATGATGGTTCCAGATATAATCCATGCCGTGGTCGACGACATCGGCGGCGCCGGGACGGCCAAGCAAGGCGCCGATCGAGAAGCAATGCACGGCGCGTGCGGCGATATGGATGCCGCGAACCTGGCCCTCGGCGTCGAGAGGCCCGCCTTCGTCGTCGAGATCGTAGAAACCGCCCTTGGGGTTGACCGAATTGTGCTGAAAGAAATCGAAGAGACCGTTCGCCTGGGTCAGCAGCCAGCCGCGATGATAGGCGCGGGTCGTCCAGTTTCCAAGCACGGCGTTGCCGTTTGCGGGTGCCATGATGCTCCTCCGATTTCGTGCACAAGCGTCGCAAACGCCTATATAGAGGTCGGGCAAGCCTGTCATCTGGCTATCGCATCGGCTCGAAAATCGCGATGGATTTTCGGAAAGCACGACGCGAAGATTCAAACTGCTACAGCATCCTTTGCGCGTCTTCAGAGACGCGCGGCTCTGTAGACTTGCAAAGCACGAAATCGATCGGCATATATTGACATAAAGATATCTTTATGTGATTTGGACTGTCTGGTCTTACGACGTCAAGGAGCCCTCCCGTGTTTGACAATCTCTTTGGTCCGGAAACGGGCAAACGTGACGGCAGTGAAGTGTTCGCAGCTTTGAGGCAAGCCGCGAGCGAGCGCATCCTTGTTCTCGACGGCGCCATGGGCACGCAGATCCAGGGGCTCGGCTATGATGAAGACCAGTTTCGCGGAACGCGCTTCATCGGCTGCGCCTGTCATCAGAAGGGCAATAACGACCTTCTGATCCTGACCCAGCCCGATGCGATCGAAGAGATCCATTACAGATACGCCAAGGCCGGCGCCGATATTCTCGAGACCAACACCTTCTCCTCGACCCGCATCGCACAGGCCGATTACGAGATGGAAGGTGCGGTCTACGACCTCAACAAGGAAGGTGCCGAGATCGTGCGCCGGGCGGCACAGCGCGCCGAGCGCGAGGACGGCCGCCGCCGCTTCGTCGCCGGCGCCATCGGTCCGACCAACCGCACCGCCTCGATCTCACCCGACGTCAACAATCCCGGTTTTCGCGCCGTCACCTTCGACGATCTGCGTTCGGCCTATGGCGAGCAGATCGACGGGCTGATCGACGGCGGCGCCGACATCATCCTCATCGAGACGATCTTCGACACGCTGAACGCCAAGGCGGCGATCTTCGCCTGCGAGGAGCGCTTCGAGGCCAAGGGCGTGCGCCTGCCCGTGATGATCTCGGGCACGATCACCGACCTTTCCGGCCGCACGCTGTCCGGCCAGACGCCATCGGCCTTCTGGAACTCGGTGCGGCATGCCAATCCCTTTACGATCGGGCTCAACTGCGCGCTCGGCGCCAATGCGATGCGCCCGCATCTGCAGGAGCTTTCAGGTGTCGCCGACACCTTCATCTGCGCCTACCCGAATGCCGGCCTGCCGAACGAGTTCGGCCAGTATGACGAAACGCCGGAACTGATGGCGGCGCAGATCGACAGCTTCGCCCGCGAGGGCCTCGTCAACATCGTCGGCGGCTGCTGCGGCTCGACGCCCGAGCACATCAAGGCGATCGCCGAGACCGTCGCCAAGTATAAGCCACGGCCGATTCCCGAGCATCGCCCCTTCATGTCGCTGTCGGGGCTAGAACCCTTCGAACTGACCAAGGACATTCCCTTCGTCAATGTCGGCGAGCGCACCAACGTCACCGGCTCGGCCCGCTTCCGCAAGCTGATCACCAACGCCGATTTCACCGCAGCGCTCGATGTTGCGCGCGACCAGGTTGAGAACGGCGCGCAGGTGATCGACATCAACATGGACGAGGGGCTGATCGATTCCGAAAAGGCGATGGTCGAGTTCCTCAACCTGATCGCCGCCGAGCCTGACATCGCCCGTGTGCCCGTGATGATCGACTCGTCTAAGTTCTCGATCATCGAATCCGGCCTGAAGCGTGTCCAGGGTAAGCCGATTGTCAACTCGATCTCGCTTAAGGAAGGCGAGGAGAATTTCCTCGCCCAGGCGCGGCTGCTGCATAATTATGGTGCTGCCGTCGTCGTCATGGCCTTCGATGAGACGGGGCAGGCGGACAGCTACGAGCGCAAGGTGGATATCTGCACACGCGCCTATAAGCTGCTGACCGAAAAGATCGGCTACCCGCCCGAGGACATCATCTTCGATCCGAATATCTTCGCGGTCGCGACCGGCATCGAAGAGCACAATAATTACGGCGTCGACTTCATTGAGGCGACGCGGACGATCCGCGAGCGCATGCCGCTGGTGCATATTTCGGGCGGTGTCTCCAACCTGTCCTTCTCGTTCCGCGGCAACGAGCCGGTGCGCGAGGCGATGCACGCCGTGTTCCTCTACCACGCCATCCAGGCGGGCATGGACATGGGCATCGTCAATGCCGGCCAGCTTGCCGTCTACGACAACATCGATCCCGAACTGCGCGAGGCCTGCGAGGACGTGGTGCTGAACCGCCGGCCTGATGGCACCGAGCGGCTGCTCGAAGTGGCGGAGAAATTCCGTGGCGGCGCGGCACGCGAAGGCCGCGTCCAGGATCTCTCCTGGCGCGAATGGAGCGTCGAGAAGCGTCTCGAACACGCGTTGGTCAACGGCATCACCGAATATATCGAGGCCGATACCGAAGAGGCGCGCCTTCAGGCCGCGCGGCCGCTGCACGTCATCGAAGGGCCGCTGATGGCCGGCATGAACGTCGTCGGCGATCTGTTCGGCTCGGGCAAGATGTTCCTGCCACAGGTGGTCAAGTCGGCGCGCGTGATGAAGCAGGCGGTCGCCGTGCTGCTGCCCTATATGGAAGAAGAAAAACGCCTCAACGGCGGCGATCAGCGCAAGACGGCAGGCAAGATCCTGATGGCGACGGTCAAGGGCGACGTGCACGATATCGGCAAGAACATCGTCGGCGTCGTGCTCGCCTGCAACAATTACGAGATCGTCGACCTCGGCGTCATGGTGCCGGCGACGAAGATTCTCGAGACGGCCATTGCCGAGAAGGTCGACGTCATCGGCCTCTCCGGCCTGATCACGCCGTCACTCGACGAGATGGTGCATGTCGCCGCCGAGATGGAGCGCCAGGGCTTCGAGATCCCGCTATTGATCGGCGGGGCAACGACCAGTCGCGTGCATACGGCCGTGAAGATCCATCCGGGCTACAACAAGGGGCAAACGGTCTACGTCACCGATGCCAGTCGCGCCGTCGGCGTCGTCTCGGCACTGCTCTCGCCGGAAACGCGCCAGAGCTATGTCGACGATGTAAGAGCCGAATATGCCAAGGTGGCGGCTGCCCATGCGCGCAGCGAGGCCGAGAAGGTGCGCCTGCCGTTGCCGCGGGCTCGCGAGAACGCACATAAGATCGACTGGTCGGCCTACCAGCCGACCAAGCCGCAATTCTTCGGCACGCGTGTGTTCGAGGACTACGATCTGGCCGAGCTTGCCAAATACATCGACTGGACGCCGTTCTTCCAGACCTGGGAGTTGCGCGGCCGTTACCCTGCCATTCTCGAGGATGAGAAGCAGGGTGAGGCAGCGCGCGCGCTCTGGGTCGATGCGCAGGCCATGCTCAAGAAGATCATCGACGAGAAGTGGTTCCGCCCGCGCGCCGTCATCGGTTTCTGGCCGGCAGGCGCCATTGGCGACGATATCCGGCTGTTCACGGACGAGAGCCGGAAACAGGAGCTTGCCACCTTCTACACGTTGCGCCAGCAGCTTTCCAAGCGGGACGGGCGGCCGAACGTTGCGCTTTCCGACTTCGTGGCGCCTATCGCAAGCGGTGTTGAGGACTATGTCGGCGGCTTCGTGGTGACGGCCGGCATCGAGGAAATCGCCATCGCCGAACGTTTCGAACGGGCGAACGACGATTATTCCTCGATCCTGGTCAAGGCGCTGGCCGACCGCTTCGCCGAAGCTTTTGCCGAGCGCATGCATGAGCGGGTGCGACGCGAATACTGGGGCTATGCCAAGGACGAGACGCTCAGCAAAGAGGATCTCATCACCGAAGCCTATGCCGGCATTCGCCCGGCGCCCGGTTATCCCGCTCAACCCGACCACACCGAAAAGGCAACGTTGTTCAAACTACTCGACGCTGAAAAAGCGGCCGGCGTGAAGCTGACGGAGAGTTATGCGATGTGGCCGGGTTCCTCGGTCTCCGGCCTCTACATCGGCCATCCCGACTCCTATTATTTCGGCGTCGCCAAGGTGGAGCGCGATCAAGTTGAGGATTATGCGGCGCGCAAGCAGATGGCGGTGTCTGAAGTCGAGCGCTGGCTCGGGCCGGTGCTGAACTACGTGCCGCGCAAGGCAGAAACCGAGATCGAGGATGCGGCGTAACCAGCTGTTTGGCGTCGTCGGCTGATAAAGTGATTCAAGAAATGATGAAGCCGGAAAGTGATTCACTTTTCCGGCTTCATGCTTTTGAAAATAAAGAAGATTTTTCTTTTGAGTGGATGATGTCGGCTTTGCGTTCAAGTCATCGCGATCGTCAGCTCCGCGACAAAGTCATAAGCATCGCCGCGATAAAGCGAGCGGGTGAATTCGACGGCGCGGCCGGAGCCGAGATAGGAGATACGCTCGATCGACAGGCCGGCCGCACCCGCGGAGACGCCGAGAAGCTGGGCGTCGGCTTCCTTCATATTGGTTGCCGAGATGCGCTGCACGGCGCGCACGGGTCGAACTTGGAGGCGTTCGAGTTCGGCATAGAGCGAATTGGTGACGGCCGAGGGATCGGGGAGGAATTCGCCGGAGACGCTGGCGTTCTCGATCGCCAGCGGCTGGTCGTCGGCGATGCGCAGGCGGGAGAGGCGCGAAACCTTGACGTCGGTACCGAGGCCAAGGATCATCATCTCGTCGGGCGAGGGGGTGTGGATGCCCTTGTGCAGCCATTCGGAGCGGGAGGACATGCCGCGGCGCGCCATATCCTCAGTAAAGGAGGTGAGCTGCGACAGGCGTTGCTCGACCTTGGAGACCGGCTTGGCGACGAAGGTGCCCGAGCCGTGGCGGCGCACCAGCAGTCCGTCGGCGACAAGATCGTCGATAGCCTTTCGCACGGTGACGCGGCTGACGGCGGCGAATTCGGCGATGTCGCGTTCCGGCGGCAGCGCATCGCCGTGGCCGAGCGTGCCGGTGCGCACGGCCTCTTCGAGCATGCGGCGCAGCTTGACGTAGAGCGGGCCGGTGCCGGCAGCCTGCAAGCGCTCCAGGGACAGGATGGTAGCGAGGTCGTCGCTCATGCCGCACCTCTCTGCCTGTTGTTCAGGAGCTTCACCGCAAGTTCCACCGCGCCGTGCAAGGCATCGTTCTTCGGTCTGGCGAGCAGCGGCCTGTAGCGTTCGGAAAGCCAGGGTTCATAGGCTTCGGCAAGACCTCCGAGCAGGCAGATCGACGGGCATTCGGGCCAGAGCAGCGCATCGAGGCTTTCGCCGATCGCTGTTGCGGCATCCGTGACGATGCCAACTGCAACGGCATCGTTCTTGGCCGCATGTTCGAAGACGATCGGCGCGTAACGGGCAAAATCCTTCGGTCTTGCCGAATGCGCGAATTCGACGATGCGCTCGGGATCGTTGCCGTATTCGGTCATGACCACGTCGGTGATCGGCGATGCAGGGCGCACTCTGTCATGGGCGAGCAGCGATCGTTCCAGGAGGTCGCGACCGAGGCGGGCACCGCTTGCCTGGTCGCCGACGACGAAACCCCAGCCACCTATGCCGTTCAGCCGCCCATCCCTACGGGCATTATAGACCGAACCGGTGCCGAAAGCGCCGACGATACCGTCTGCGTCGCCGAGCGCGCCCTGCAGGGCGATCAACGCATCGGTGACGACGCGGCCTTCGGTGAAGGGCAGGGCCTTTTCGATTCGTCTGCCATAATCGCCGACATTGGCACCGGCGACGCCGACGACGGCTGCGACGGAGGAAATGGTTTCAGCGGCAAGCCCGGCATCGCCTAGCGCCTGCCGGGCGGATTCAACGATATTGAGAAGAGAGTTTTCGAGATCCGACAGGATGTTGGCAGCGCCGGCCTTGCCGCGGCCGATGATATTGCCGCTCCTGTCCGCGACCGCGGCCCGGCAGCTCGTTCCGCCGCCGTCTATGCCGATTGCAAGCTCCGTCATCGGGCCTCCGAATATGCCGTTCCCTATGTTTTTTAATACAATACCAAAAAAATACCATTTACCAAGTGGGAATGACGTAGAAAATCAATCTTTTTATCATATTGATTTTGCTTGTTTAAATTTTTTAATGAGTTTTATTAGGCCGAAAAGTTAATTTCGGCTGGACAATTGGTATTTTGTTGGCATTAATTCGGCAAAAGGGAACAGCACTTCGAAGCCCACGAAAACCGGCAGTTAAGTCAAGCCGGAACCGCTTCGAGGATGATCGAGAGAACGACCCCCGGCCCATCAAGCTGGGGGCGAATTCGGGCATCCATCGGCTTTCCCCATCATTTCGCCGCTCCCGGTGCAGCCGCCGGGAAGGCGCGCAGTTCGGCCGCAGGCGATCCGCCTTCGTGTCCGTCGAGCTTTCGGGACCGGCAGTGCTGGCGGTCCTCCAAGGGGCGTTGGGTGTTGCCTCAGACACACCAATTGCTTGTTTCAGATCGAAAACAGCGCCTCGCGGCGCTTAAAACAGGAGAGGGAAATGAAAAACACTGCTCTGAAAAGCCTGCTGCTTGCCTCCAGTCTGCTGAGTTCAGCGGGTCTCGTCCACGCCGCCGACGTCACGCTGACGGTCGAAAGCTGGCGTAACGACGACCTGCAGATCTGGCAGGAAAAGATCATCCCGGCTTTCGAAGCCAAGAACCCGGGCATCAAGATCGTTTTCTCGCCGACCGCGCCGACCGAATACAACGCCTCGCTGAATGCCAAGCTCGATGCAGGCTCCGCAGGCGATATCATCACCTGCCGTCCGTTCGACGCTTCGCTCGAACTCTTCAACAAGAAGCAACTCGTCGACATCACCAGCCTGCCTGGTATGGAGAATTTCTCGCCGGTCGCCAAGGCTGCCTGGAGCACCGACGACGGCAAGTCGACCTTCTGCGTGCCGATGGCTTCTGTCATCCACGGCTTCATCTACAACAAGGATGCCTTCGACAAGCTCGGCATCTCGGTGCCGAAGACCCAGGATGAGTTCTACGCAGCGCTCGACAAGATCAAGGCCGACGGCACCTACATCCCGCTCGCCATGGGCACGAAGGACCTCTGGGAAGCCGCTACCATGGGCTACCAGAACATCGGCCCGAACTACTGGAAGGGTGAGGACGGCCGCGCCGCCCTGATCGCCGGCAAGCAAAAGCTGACCGATGCCGACTGGGTCAAGCCCTATGAAGAGCTTGCCAAGTGGAAGCCCTATCTCGGCGACGGTTTCGAAGCCCAGACCTACTCCGACAGCCAGAACCTGTTCACGCTCGGTCGTGCCGCGATCTATCCGGCCGGCTCGTGGGAAATCTCGCTGTTCAACAGCCAGGCCCAGTTCAAGATGGGCGCCTTTCCGCCGCCGGTTCCGAAGGCAGGCGACACGGGCTACATCTCCGACCATCCGGATATCGGTGTTGCCCTGAACGCAAAGAGCACGCATGCCGAGGAAGCCAAGAAGTTCCTCAGCTGGGTCGCTTCGCCGGAGTTCGCCGATATCTATGCCAACTCGCTGCCGGGCTTCTTCAGCCTGAATTCCAACCCGGTCAAGATGTCCGATCCGCTCGCTCAGGAATTCGTTTCCTGGCGCGGCCCGTACAAGTCGACGGTGCGCTCGACCTACCAGATCCTGTCACGTGGCACGCCGAACCTCGAAAACGAGACCTGGGTCGAATCGGCCAATGTGATCAACGGCACGGATACGCCTGCGGTTGCTGCCGAAAAGCTCCAGAAGGGCCTCGACAGCTGGTTCAAGCCGGCCAAGTGATGTGATCAGGGGCGGCGTTTGCAGCCCCTCATCCGGCCTGCCGGCCACCTTCTCCCCGCTCGCGGGGAGAAGGAGACTCGCAGCGACCTCCCAGCTCGATAGCATCTCAACAGGGCGTGTTCCCTCTCTTCCCAGGTGGCAGAGAGTTAGGGTGAGGCGCAACGTTTCCACCTGTGCTGCCCTTGCAGCCAGTCGACAAGAACAGGCAAAAGCCAATGAGCGAAACCGACAACGCGGCTGATATCGTCCCGATCAAGCGCCCGGTGCGCTGGCACATTTTCGTCTTCATGTTGCCCGCCCTGATCGTCTATTCCGCGGTCATGGTGCTGCCGCTCATCGAAACTCTTCGGCTGTCGCTCTACAATACGGTCGACGGGCAGCCTGCCTTCGTTGGACTGGCGAATTTCAAAGTGCTGTTCGGCGATGCGCGCTGGGCGCGCGATTTCTGGAATGCCCTTGTCAATAATCTGATCTTCTTTGCCATCCACATGTGCGTGCAGAACCCGATCGGCGTGGCGCTTGCCGCCCTGCTTTCGGTGCCGAAGTTGCGCGGGGTTGCCTTCTATCGCACGGCGATGTTCCTGCCGACTCTGCTGTCCTTCGTCATTGTCGGTTTCATCTGGAAGCTCATCCTTTCACCGATCTGGGGCGTGGCGCCCTGGATGCTCGATCTTATCGGGTTGAAATTCCTGTTCGCCCCGTGGCTCGGCAAGTCCGGTTCGGCGCTGATTGCGGTATCGCTGATCTCGAACTGGCAATATATCGGCATTCCGATGATGCTGATCTATGCGGCACTGCTCAGCATCCCCGAAGAGGTGATCGAGGCGGCCGAATGCGACGGCATCACCGGCTGGGCCCAATTCTGGAAGATCAAGCTGCCGCTCATCCTGCCGGCGATCGGCATCATCTCGATCCTGACCTTCGTCGGCAATTTTAACGCCTTCGACCTCATCTATACAGTGCAGGGCGCTCTCGCCGGGCCTGACATGTCGACCGACATTCTCGGCACGCTGCTCTACCGCACCTTCTTCGGTTTCCAACTTCAGCTCGGCGACCGCTCGATGGGTGCGACGATCGCTACGGTGATGTTCCTCATCATCCTCGCCGGCGTCTCGCTTTATCTGTTCGTCATCCAGCGGCGCATGCGTCGCTACCAGTTCTGAGGAGCGCGCATGTCCAAGGCACGCACATCTCCCATCCGCACCGGCCTCGTGCATCTGGCGCTCAGCGCCTATACGCTGGTCGCGCTGTTTCCGGTGTTTCTGACCATCATCAACTCGTTCAAGGATCGCGCCTCGATCTTCCGCGAACCGCTGATGATCCCGACGCCGTCGACCTTCAGCCTCGTCGGCTATCAGACGGTACTGGGGCAAGGCGATTTCGCCATCTATTTCCAGAACAGCTTCATCGTCACGATCGTCTCGATCCTGCTGGTGCTGCTCTTCGGCGCCATGGCCGCCTTTGCGCTTTCCGAATACCGTTTCCGCGGCAATATGCTGCTTGGGCTCTACATGGCGATCGGCATCATGATCCCGATCCGCCTCGGCACCGTGGCGATCCTTCAGGGCATGGTGGCGGCCGGCCTCGTCAATACGCTGACGGCGCTGATCCTCGTCTATACCGCGCAAGGCATACCGCTGGCGATCTTCATCCTGTCGGAATTCATGCGCACGGTGTCGGACGATCTGAAGAATGCCGGGCGCATCGACGGGCTTTCCGAATATGCGATCTTCTTCCGCCTGGTGCTGCCGCTGGTGCGCCCGGCCATGGCGACGGTCGCCGTCTTCACGATGATCCCGATCTGGAACGATCTCTGGTTCCCGCTGATCCTGGCGCCCTCCGAGGCCACCAAGACGGTGACGCTCGGCTCGCAGATCTTCATCGGCCAGTTCGTCACCAATTGGAATGCGGTGCTGGCGGCGCTGTCGCTGGCGATCCTGCCGATCCTCGTCCTCTACGTCATCTTCTCGCGGCAACTGATCCGCGGCATCACGTCAGGAGCCGTCAAGTGACCGAAAAACCGATCCGCGTCCTCGTTGCCGGCCTCGGCAACATGGGCCGCAGCCATGCGCTCGCCTATCACAACAATCCGGGCTTTGAGATCGTCGGTCTCGTCAACCGCTCGACGCCGCAATTGGAGCCCGAGCTGCAGGGCTATACGATCCATCCCGACTTCACGACGGCGTTGGCCGAGCTGAAACCGGACCTCTGCTCGATCAACACCTATTCTGACAGCCATGCCGATTATGCCGTCGCCGCCTTCGAGGCCGGCTGCGACGTCTTCGTTGAAAAGCCACTGGCGACCACCGTCGCCGATGCCGAGCGCGTCGTTGCTGCGGCTGGGAAGGCCGGGCGCAAGCTGGTGATCGGTTATATCCTTCGCCATCACCCCTCCTGGATGAAGCTGATCGAAGAGGCGCGCAAGCTCGGCCCGCCTTACGTCTTCCGCATGAACCTCAACCAGCAGTCCAGCGGCCCGACCTGGGCGACGCATAAGTCTCTGATGCGCACGACCTCGCCGATTGTCGATTGCGGTGTGCATTATGTCGACGTCATGTGCCAGATCACTGACGCGAGGGCCGTCGAGGTGCGCGGCATGGGGCTGCGCATGTCCCACGAGATCGCTGCCGACATGTATAATTACGGTCACCTCCAGGTGCTGTTCGAGGATGGTTCCGTCGGCTGGTACGAGGCTGGCTGGGGTCCGATGATTTCGGAAACCGCCTTCTTCGTGAAGGATGTGATGTCGCCGAAGGGCGCCGTGTCGATCGTCATGGATCCGAACGCCAAGTCCGACGATATAGACACGCACACCAAGACCTCGGTGATCCGGCTGCACACGGCAGAGACCGGGCCTGACGGCAAGTTCATTCGGCCCGACCAGGACATGACGATGGAAGGCGAACCCGGCCATCAGGAACTCTGCGACCTGGAACAGGCCTTCATGCTGAGGGCGATCCGCGAGGATATGGACCTCGACCGCCATATGGCGGATGCGGTGGCGTCGCTGCGCATCTGCCTTGCCGCCGACGAGAGCGTGCGTACCGGCCAGCCGGTCAGATTGTAAGGGAAAGACAGTGGGATCGCTTCAACTCAAATCCATCCGCAAGACCTATGGCACGCATGAAGTGCTGAAAGGCATCGACCTCGAGGTCAAGGACGGCGAATTCGTCATCTTCGTCGGGCCGTCGGGCTGCGGGAAATCGACGCTGCTGCGCAGCATTGCAGGCCTCGAAGACGTCACGTCAGGCGCCGTTATCATCAATGGCCGCGACGAGACGCTGACGCCGCCGGCCAAGCGCGGCATCGCCATGGTGTTTCAGTCCTACGCGCTCTATCCGCATCTGACGGTCAAGGACAATATGGGGCTCGGGCTCAAGCAGGCCGGCACCGCCAAGGATGAGATCGAAAGGCGTGTCGGCAAGGCATCCGGCATGCTGTCGCTGGAACCCTATCTGGCGCGGCGGCCGGCCGAGCTCTCCGGCGGCCAGCGCCAGCGCGTCGCCATCGGCCGTGCTATCGTGCGCGAGCCGGAACTCTTCCTGTTCGATGAACCGCTGTCGAACCTCGATGCGGCGCTGCGCGTCCAGACCCGCCTCGAAATCGCCCGGCTGCACCGCAGCCTGAAGGCGACGATGATCTATGTCACGCACGACCAGGTCGAGGCGATGACGCTTGCCGACAAGATCGTCGTCTTGAATGCCGGCGCGATCGAGCAGATCGGTTCGCCGATGGAACTCTACAAACGACCGGCCAATGTCTTCGTTGCCGGCTTCATCGGCTCCCCGCAGATGAATTTCATCGCGGCCGAGAAGGTCGGCGATCACAGCGCCAAGACGATCGGCGTGCGTCCCGAACACCTGACGTTGTCGCGCGAACAGGGGACTTGGGCTGCAAAGGTCGTGCATGTCGAGCATCTCGGCGCCGACACGATCATCTATCTGGAATCCGACCAATGCGGCCTGTTGACCGCGCGTCTTTTCGGCGAACACCAATATGAGCCGGACGAGATCGTCTATGCGACGCCTGACCAGGCGCATGTGCACCGCTTCGATGTCGACGACCAGGCGATCCGATAAGCGCATGACTGAACGAAAAAGTCCCGCCAGCCTGCTGGCGGGGTTTTTCATTTCCCGCCGTGCGCGGGTTTGATCAGCCGAGTACGGGCCGCATGAAGCTGCGTTCATAGCTGACGATACTGCGGTTGCATTTGTCGAGTTCGAAAGCCGCCTGACATTCCGGATCGCTTGCCATGCGTGTGCGATAGTCCTCGTAGGCGGCAAGGCTCGGGAAGGAAAACAGCGCAACGGCAATATTGTTGGCGCCTTCGGACGGCAGGAAATAACCGTGATGGGTGCCGCCCATCCTGTTGACGATCGGGATCCAGAGCCGGGCATATTCTTCGAATTCGGCAAGCTTATACGGATCAATCACATAACGCAGGTGGCAGGTAATCATTGACATATCCCATCGACTAAAATGCCGGGCGGAGGGCTGCTCAGCAGATTTGGTTTGCTCAACTTCTGGCGCTGACCTCGGAGAGTTCAAGTGCTTTGCGGTGATGGCTGCATCACGTTTGCTGACAGGTCGGACGAGCTGAAATGAAAAAAGGCGCCGTTTTGCAGCGCCTTTTGTCTCAGAGGTATTGGCGAAATCAGTCGCGGATGATGAGCAGGTCGGCTGCCATGAAGCGCAGCGTTACCGTTTCGCCGGCCTGTGGCGGGGTGGTGCCCGGGCTGTTGAACATGTCGAAGGAGATGACGTTGCCGCCGACATTCATGCGGGTGCGGATGACCGACCCCAGAAAATGGGCCGAAACGACCTGACCGGTCAGCGCCGTGTCGCTTTTGACGCTGTCGGAGAGGGAGCCGGCTTCCGGACGCAGCGCCAGCGAAATGGTTTCGCCGGCCTTGTGGGCCGCGACCGACTGCTTCAGCGTTATGCCCTGATCGCCGATCTGGATGCGGTTGGTATCGGGATCGACGACCTTGGCCTCGATGAGGTTCAGCGTGCCGACGAAGGAGGCGACGAAGCGCGTCGCCGGCGTATTGTAGATCTCGAAGGGCGAACCGATCTGGTCGGCCTTGCCGGCATTCATGACGACGATGCGGTCGGAGATCGACAGGGCTTCTTCCTGATCATGGGTGACGAAGACTGTGGTGATGCCGAGTTGCTGCTGGATCTGGCGGATTTCCTCGCGCAGCGACACGCGGATCTTGGCGTCGAGTGCGGAGAGCGGCTCGTCGAGCAGCAGCACCTGCGGCTTGACAGCAAGCGCACGAGCAAGGGCGACACGCTGCTGCTGGCCGCCCGACATCTGGTAGGGGAAGCGGTCGGCGAGGTGATCAAGCTTGATCAGGCCGAGCATTTCCTTGACGCGGGCGTCGATTTCAGGTTTTGGGGCGCCGGCGACCTTGAGACCGAAGGCGACGTTGTCGTGTACCGTCATGTTGGGGAACAGCGCGTAGGCCTGGAACACCATGCCGATATTGCGCTGGTTCGGCTTCAGCGCGCTTTGGTCCTTGCCGTTGATGGTCAGCGTGCCGCCGGTCGGCGTTTCGAAGCCGGCGATCATGCGCAGGACGGTCGTCTTGCCGCAGCCCGACGGTCCGAGGAAGGAGACGAACTCACCCTTCTCGATCGTCATGTTGAAGTTCTTGACGACCTGAACCGGGCCGAAGGATTTCTGAATGTTGGTCAGCGTGAGAAAAGACATGAGCCAGATACCTTAAGCCTTTGCCGGGGCGGCTTTGCCGAAGCGGGAAACGAGATTGAGCAGGCCCATGCTGAGCCAGGTGATCGAGAAGGCGATGACGGCAAGCGCCGAAGGCTCATAGGCCTTGTTGGCGCCGACGAGCTGCAGGTAGGGACCGAAGGCCGGACGGTTCAAAAGTGCGGCAAAGGTGAATTCGCCCATGACGATCGCGAGCGTGATGAAAGCGCCTGAGAGCACGCCGCTCATGACATTCGGGAAAATGCACTTGAACATGATGGTTGTCCATCGGGCTCCGAGGCTTTCGGCCGCTTCCGTCAGCGTGCGGACGTCGATGGCGCGCATGGCGGTATCGACGGCGCGGTACATATAGGGCAGGGACAGGGTGATATAGGAGAAGACCAGCAGGATGTTGGTGCCGGTCGTCGAACCCGTCAGCGGCAGGTAGGACGAAGAATTATACATCCTGAGGTATCCGAAGACGATGACGATCGCCGGAATGACAAGCGGCAGCAACGTGATGAATTCGACGACCGGACGCATCTGCGGCAGCCGCAGCCGCACCCAATAGGCCGTCGGCACGACGAGCAGCATGCCGAAGACGATGGTGAGCAGCGCCATCAGCATCGAATAGCCGAAGGTCTCCCGGAACTGAATGTCGGAGAAGACCGACTCATAAGCATCGAGGCTGTATTCGCCGCGGCGCATGCGCAATGAAAACTCGATTGTGCCGATCAACGGGATGACGAAATAGGATGCACCTAGAATGACGGCGATCCAGGCTCCGAGACGCTGAGCTTTCATTTCTGCCACCGTTCTGCGCGCATGCGCAGCATGAGGTAAAGGACGTTGGAGACGCCGGTGATGACGATCATGCCGAGCGCGATGGCGTAACCGAGGTTGGCATTGTGCAGAACGTCGCCGCGAATCTGCGCATAGAGGAGGATCGGCACGATGTTCAGCGAGCTGCCGGTCAGCGCGAAAGCGGTGGCAATGGCGCCGAAAGCGTTGGCGAAGAGCAACAGCGTTGTGCCGAGCAGGCTCGGCCAGAGAATTGGCAGCGCGACCATCGTCCAGTACTGGCGGTTGGTGGCGCCAAGGATTTGCGAGGCTTCGCGCCATTCCTTCTTCATGCCGTCGAGGGCCGGCGTCAGAATCAGCACCATCAGCGGGATCTGGAAATACATGTAGGTGATGGTGAGGCCGAAGAAGGACAGCAAATTAAAGCCGGTGCCGTAGAGATTGAAACCGAACCATTCACGCAGGAAAATCGTCACAAGCCCGGTGCGGCCGAGCGTTGCGAGAAAGGCGAAGGCGAGCGGCACGCCGGCAAAATTCGAGGCGACGCCGGAGAAGGTCAGCAGCGTCGAGCGCACGGAGGCGGGCAGGCCGCCGAGCACGACGGCCCAGGCGAGGAAGAAGCCGATTAGCGCACCGCCCAGAGCCGACGCCACCGACACACGGATACTGATCGAGTAGGCGCTCATGATGGATGGGGTAAAGAGATCACCGATATTCTTCAGCGTCAAATCGCCCTCGGGCGTCAGGAATGCGCCCGCCACAAGATAAAGCGTGGGGATGATCAGGAACAGCAGAGAGAAAATGATGAATGGTGCAATGCCCAGCCAGTCGATCACGCGATCTCTGTTGATCAAGGGGGCACTGCGCACCATAGGCGTCGAAACGGTGCTCATGGAAAAGCTCATCCTGGGGCGTCGGAGTGAGAAAGCCTCCCCGCCTTGCGGCGGGGAGGCAGGATCAGAGATTACTTGACGGCGGCGCCGACGACGGAATCCCAGTTCTTGGTGATGGCTTCCTTGCCAGCGGACTGTTCTTCGAGCGTCGGGAAGACAGCCTTTTCATAGGCTGCAGCCGGCGGCAGCTTGTCGAGCAGTTCCTTCGGGATCTTGTTGTTCTTGGCAAGATCGTTGAAGCGGATCGGGTGGCAATAGCCCTTCAGCCAGCCGAGCTGACCTTCGTCGGAATAGAGGTATTCCATCCAGAGCTTCGCAGCGTTCGGGTGCGGAGCGAAGGCGGAAATCGCCTGGACGTAGACGCCGGCAACGACGCCTGTCTTCGGAACGACGACCTCGAACGGAGGATTGCCCTTCAGGCTTTCGCCCCAGGAGAGGGCGTTGTAATCCCAGGCAATGATGATCGGCGTGGAGCCCTGGGCGAACGGAGCCGCCTTGCCGACGACCGGCACGAAATTGCCGTTCTTGTTCAATTCGGCGAAGAACTTCAGGCCTTCTTCGCCTGCCTTGGCCGCGTCACCGCCGGATGCGGAAAGACCAGCGGCATAGACGCCCTGGACAGCCTGGTTGGCGGCGCGCGGATCGCCCGCGAGGGCGACGCTGTTTGCGTAGTCGCTCTTCTTCAGATCGGCCCAATCGGCCGGCGATTCCTTGACGAGATCCTTATTCACCAGGAATGAGAGAACGCCGTAATAATCGCCGTACCAGTAGCCTTCGGCATCCTTGGCGGTATCCGGGATGGAGTCCCAGGTGGAGACCTTGTAAGGCTGGATCAGGCCGTCTTTCTTTGCAGACGGGCCGAAAGAGAGGCCGACGTCGATGACGTCAGGAGCCTGCGGGCCGGTGTTGCCCTTGTTGGCCTTGATGGCTTCAACTTCATCGCCCGAACCCGCATCCGGGTTGAGCTCGTTGACCTCGAGGCCATACTTGGCCTTGAAGCCGGCAATGACCTCGCCGTAGCCGCACCAGTCGTGCGGAAGAGCGATCGTCGTCAGGGTGCCTTCCTTCTTGGCGGCGGCGATAAGTTCAGCGCTCGGCTCGGCAGCGGCAATCGCGGTCGAAGCCACGATCATCGCAGTAGAAAGCGACAGAAGTCGAGAAATGTTAGAGATCACTGTTGTTCTCCTTCGGGTTTTCAGTGTCTGGCGATGCTGTTAATGAGATTACATGAAGCTTGTGTGACAGTTGGATGACGTTAATTCTGCTGTGAATAGCGGGGGTTGTGACAAATGTTTTATTTGCGACAACGCCGACTGTTTCCGCGAAAAATCCGTCATTGTTTTTCTTTGTTTTAGTCTTGTCCTCCTAACCCGGTTTGCGGAAAAGCCTGGTCTGCTCGAACAGGCCTTCCAGTGTCTTCATGCGCTCCTTCGTCTCGTCCCAGGTCGAATTCTGAACGGCTTCGATCAGCGCTTCGACAATGAACAGTGTAACGACGGAAGAATCCCAGGCCGACGGCGCCTCGATCCGGACGCGAAAAGCATGCCTGGCGAGCTTGGCGGCCGGTGAGCCCCACTGGTCGGTGAAGACGATGATTTCGGCGCCGCGCTTGCGGGCGGCGGTCACAAGGCTCACCATGTCCTGCTCATAGCGGCGGATGTCGAAGATGATCAGGATGTCGCCGGCATTCATGTTGAGGACATATTGCGGCCAGCTGCTGGAATTCGACGAGAGCAGCGTCGTTGCCGGCCGGATGACCTGCATATGGGTGAAAAAATATTCGGCAAGCGCGCCGGTGATGCGGCCGCCGACGAAATAAAGGCCGCGCTTGCGGTCGGAAAGCAGCGCGGCGACGCTGTCGAAAGTCGCGGTGTCGAGATCGGTCAGCGTCTGGCGCAGATTGCCCATGATGGCATCGGCGAAACGGTTGAGAATATGGGTGCCCGGCGCATTTTGCGCCCAGCGGTCGTGCTTGGCGATGGGGTTCGAGATCGTCGCCTCGACTTCCTGATGCAGATGCGCCTGAAAGTCCGGATAGCCCTTGAAGCCGAGCTTCTGCACCATGCGCACGACGGTCGGCGTCGAGACGCCCGCATTCTCGGCAATCGTCGTGATGCTGCCGAGGCCGGAAACCGGATAATTGTCGAGAAGGCTTTCGGCCAACTGTTTCTCGGCGCGCGTCAACACCCCCAAATGCGAGTGTATAACGTCCGAAACCGTCTTCGACGCAACTGTCACGTAACTATGCTCCCCGGGATGGTCTAGCGCCACTTTCCCACTCAAAGTTAACAACGCTGTCATAATCCATGTCAACCACTGTCATGAAAAGAAATTTTCAGTGGATGCTTGACACCGGCTGAAACCTGAAGAATTCTTTTCTTCATCAAGAATTTGTTAAGGGATAGGAGTGGCGCCTTTGGTGCTGGCCCGGCCGAAAATCCTCAGTGAAGCGGACGGTGACTGCGTCGGGATCGAGCGTATCCACGGCCGGAGCCCGGTGCTTCTCATCTGCGAGCACGCTTCGAATGCGCTTCCAGCCGTTTTCGGCAATCTCGGCCTGCCCAGCGAAGCGCTCTCCAGTCACATTGCCTGGGACCCGGGCGCGCTTGCGGTCGCCCGCAACATATCGGAAGCGCTCGACGCGACGCTCGTTTACCAGCGGTTCTCCCGGCTTATCTACGACTGCAACCGGCCGCCCAATTCACCCGGCGCCATGCCGGAGACCAGCGAGATCTACGCCATTCCCGGCAACAAGGATTTGAGCCCCGAAGAACGGCTTGCGCGCACCGACTCGCTCTACGTGCCTTTCCACGACGCCATTCGCGGGCTGATCCGCGATCGCCGGGCGAGGGGGCAGGACAGCATCATCGTGACGATGCACAGCTTCACGCCGGTCTATCATGGCCGCGAACGCGCCGTCGAACTCGGCATATTGCACGATGAGGACAGCCGGCTTGCCGACCGTATGCTGGAGGCTGCGGCCGAGGCGCCGCTTTACAGGACAGAACGCAACGAGCCTTACGGGCCTGAGGATGGCGTGACCCACACGCTGATCCTGCACGGGCTTTCGAACGGCTTGCGCAATGTGATGATCGAGGTCCGCAATGACCTCATCGCAGACGATATCGGCCAAGGGGTCGTGGCCGACTATCTGAAAGGGCTGCTCCAGCAAAGCCTGGAAGCCTGACACAAAAAGAAGACCCGAGGGAGCAGTCTAACTGCGAACGTCCGTATGGCGAAAATGCCGCGGACAATTTGGCACTGAACCGGCTGCAATTCCGCGGCCGATCGTGAACAGGGGGAAGTCATGTCGGATTATACCGAACTGGACAAGAAGCAGGATGTGCACATCCTGCATTCCATGGGTTATGCCCAGGAACTCGAACGACGCATGAGTTCGTTCTCGAACTTCGCCGTATCATTTTCCATTATCTGCATCCTCTCCGGCGGTATCAATTCGCTGGCGCAGGCGACCTCGGGTGCCGGCGGCGCCGCCATAGGCATCGGTTGGCCGGTCGGTTGCTTCATATCGCTCGTCTTCGCCATCGGCATGGCGCAGATCAGCTCGGCCTATCCGACGGCCGGCGGCCTCTATCACTGGAGCTCGATCCTCGGCAACCGTTTCACCGGCTGGGTGACCGCCTGGTTCAACCTGCTCGGTCTCGTCACAGTGCTCGGTGCCATCAATGTCGGCACCTATTATTTCTTCATGGGGTCGTTCGGCACCAGCTATTTCGGACTGACCGACACAATAGCAGTGCGCATCATCTTCCTCGTGGTCATCACCGGCGCGCAGGCGCTCGTGAACCACATGGGCATAGGACTGACCGCGAAGCTGACCGATTTCTCGGGTTATCTCATCTTCGCGACCGCTATCGCGCTGTCGGCCGTCTGCCTCATCGCAGCGCCCTCCTACGAGATCGGCCGTCTCTTTACTTTTGCCAACTATTCCGGCGAAGTCGGCGGCAACGTCTGGCCTTCCACCTCGGGCGCTTGGGTCTTCCTTCTCGGCCTGCTGCTGCCGATCTACACCATCACCGGCTATGACGCCTCGGCGCATACATCGGAAGAGACCGTCAAGGCTGCCGAATCGGTTCCGCGCGGCATGGTCTCCTCCGTCCTGTGGTCAGCTCTTTTCGGCTACATCATGCTGTGCGCCTTCGTTCTGATGCTGCCGAACATGGACGATGCGGCAAAGCAGGGCTGGAACGTGTTCTTCTGGGCAATGGACAGCCAGGTGAACCCTGTTATCAAGGACATTCTCTATTTTGCCATCCTGGTCAGCCAGTGGCTGTGCGGCCTTGCGACCGTCACCTCGGTCTCGCGCATGATCTTTGCCTTCTCGCGTGACGGCGGTCTGCCGGCATCAAAGGCGCTGTCGAAGGTCAGCCCGAAATACCGCACGCCGGTAGCGGCGATTTGGACCGGCTCGATCCTGTCGGTGCTTTTCGTTTGGTTTACTTCACTCGACTTCATGAAAATCGGTGAGACGCCGGTTTATACGATCGTTGTCTCGTGCACTGTCATCTTCCTGTTCTTCTCCTTCGCGATTCCGATCACGCTCGGCCTCTTCGCCTGGGGCACATCTAAGTGGGACAAGATGGGTCCGTGGAACCTCGGTGAGGGCGTCTTCAAGCTGTTTGCCGTGCTCACGATCATCGCTATGATCCTGATCTTCATTCTCGGCATCCAGCCGCCGAACGACATTGCGCTTTACGTTACCGTCGGCTTCCTGGTGCTCACCGCGATCGTCTGGTTCGGTTTCGAAAGCCGGCGCTTCAAGGGACCGCCGATCGGCGCCGAAGTGGCGAAGCGCCAGGCCGGCATCGCGGCCGCCGAAGCAGCCGTCGGTGAAAGCGGCGAACACTAAGCAACGAGACTTCCCTCTCAAATGGCGGGGCCGCATCCTGCGGCCCCGTCACGGTTCAACGAAAAGGCATCGGGCCGCAAAGTCCGGCCGAGCGCATGCGATTTTGTTGCCCCGATTTTCTCAATCCCAATTCAGGCGGATCAATCATGAGCAGCTACACAATCGACGATCTCAGGAAGGATGTTGCCGAGGGGCGCATCGACACGGTTCTGGCCTGCCAGGTGGATATGCAGGGCCGGCTGATGGGCAAGCGTTTCCAGGCGGAATATTTCGTCGAGAGCGCCTGGAAGGAAACGCACAGCTGCAACTACCTGATCGCCACCGACATGGAGATGGAGACCGTCTCCGGCTACAAGGCGACGAGCTGGGAGAAGGGTTACGGCGACTATACGATGAAGCCGGATCTTTCGACGCTACGCCGTATTCCCTGGCTCGAAGGTACAGCGCTTGTGCTGTGCGACATGCTCGACCATCATACGCATGAAGAGGTCGCCCATTCGCCGCGCGCGATCCTGAAGAAGCAGGTGAAGCGCCTCGAAGACATGGGCATGAAGGCCTACATGGCCTCCGAGCTCGAATTCTTCCTGTTCGACCAGACCTACGAGTCGGCGCAGGCTTCCGGCTACCGCAATCTCAAGCTCGCCAGCGCCTATAACGAGGACTACCACATCTTCCAGACCACCAAGGAGGAAGAGGTGATGCGGGCGATCCGCACCGGGCTGCAGGGCGCCGGCATCCCGGTCGAGAACTCCAAGGGCGAGGCCTCGGCCGGCCAGGAGGAAATCAACGTGCGCTACGCCGATGCGCTCGCCATGGCCGACCGGCACGCGATCATCAAGAACGGTTGCAAGGAGATCGCCTGGTCGAAGGGCAAGGCCATCACCTTCCTCGCCAAGTGGAATTACAATGCTGCCGGCAGTTCCTCGCATATCCACCAGTCGCTTTGGAGCCTGGAGGAGAAGCCGCTGTTCTTCGACCATACCGGCAAATACGGCATGTCACCGCTGATGCATCATTACGTCGCCGGGCTTCTCGCCCATGCGAGCGAGATCACCTATTTCCTGGCGCCCTACATCAACTCCTACAAGCGCTTCATGGCCGGCACGTTTGCGCCGACCAAGGCGATCTGGAGTAAGGACAACCGCACCGCCGGCTATCGCCTGTGCGGCGAAGAGACCAAGGGTATCCGTATCGAGTGCCGCGTCGGCGGCTCCGATCTCAATCCCTATCTTGCTTTCGCCGCGCTGCTTGCCGCCGGCATTGACGGCATCGAGAACAAGCTCGAACTCGAAGCCCCCTTCGTCGGCGACGCCTATGGCGGTAAGGGCGTTCGCGAGATCCCGCGCACGCTGCGCGCGGCCACGGCGGCGATGACGGAATCGGCGATGCTGCGCAAGGCCTTCGGCGACGACGTGATCGACCACTATACGCGCGCCGGCGAGTGGGAGCAGGAAGAATACGACCGCCGCATCACCGATTGGGAAGTGGCGCGCGGTTTCGAAAGAGCTTAATAGGCATTTCGAGTGTGTTTGCCCCTCACCCTAACCCTCTCCCCGTAAAAACGGGGAGAGGGGACGTGCCAAACGCAGCGTCGAGGTTAAGGAAGGCGGTGCGGCATATCCCTTCGCCCCGCAGGCGGGGAGAAGGTGCCGGCAGGCGGATGAGGGGCTGTCGCCCACCCAAATATTGACCAATACGAGGACAGGAAATCGATCATGGCAATGATCCAATGCATTTCACCGGTGGACGGGTCGGTCTATGCCGAACGCGCAGCCCTTTCTTTCGATGCTGCCAAGGACGTGGTGGCGCGCGCCCGCAAGGCCCAGAAAGCCTGGGCGAAACGGCCGCTCGAAGAGCGTGTGCAACTGGTGCTGAAGGGTGCCGCGCGGCTGAACGAGATGTCCGACGTTGTGGTGCCGGAGCTTGCCTGGCAGATGGGCCGGCCGATCAAGTACGGCGGCGAATACAAGGGCTTCAACGAGCGCTCCAACTATGTCGCTTCGATCGCGGCGGATGCGCTGGCGCCTCTCGTCGTCGAGGAGAGCGAGCGTTTCGAGCGTCGCATCGAGCGCGAGGCACATGGCGTCGTCTTCGTCGTCGCGCCGTGGAACTATCCCTATATGACGGCGATCAACACGATCGCGCCGGCGCTGATGGCCGGCAATACCGTGGTGCTGAAACATGCCTCGCAGACGCTACTGGTCGGTGAGCGGCTGGTACAGGCCTTCATCGAGGCCGGCGTTCCCGAGGATGTGTTTCAGAACGTCTTCCTCGATCATGAAACGACGTCTGCGCTGATTGCCGCCGGCAGCTTCAATTTCGTCAACTTCACCGGATCGGTCGAAGGCGGGCGGTCGATGGAGCGGGCCGCCGCCGGCACGTTCACCGGCCTCGGCCTCGAACTGGGCGGCAAGGATCCGGGTTATGTCATGGAGGACGCCGATCTCGAGGCAGCCGTCGACACGCTGATGGACGGCGCGACCTACAATTCCGGCCAGTGCTGCTGCGGCATCGAGCGCATCTATGTGCATGAATCGCTCTATGACGCTTTCGTCGAGAAGTCGGTTGCCTGGGTGTCGAACTACAAGCTCGGCAATCCGCTCGATCCGGAAACCTCGCTCGGGCCGATGGCGCATAAGCGCTTCGCCAAGGTTGTGCGCGAACAGATCGCCGATGCGGTTTCCAAGGGCGCCAAAGCGCTTGTCGATCCCAAGCTTTTCCCCCAGGATGACGGCGGCGCCTATCTCGCCCCGCAGATCCTCGTCGATGTCGACCACTCCATGGCCTTCATGCGCGAAGAGACTTTCGGCCCGGCAGTCGGCATCATGAAGGTGAAGAGTGACGAGGAAGCATTGGCACTGATGAACGACAGCCAGTACGGGCTGACGGCCTCGCTCTGGACCAAGGATGTCGAGCGGGCAGGGCAGCTCGGCCGCGAGATCGAAACCGGCACCGTTTTCATGAACCGCGCAGACTATCTCGATCCGGCGCTCTGCTGGACCGGCGTCAAGGAGACCGGCCGCGGCGGCTCGCTGTCGATCATCGGCTTCCACAATCTGACGCGTCCGAAATCCTTCCATCTGAAGAAAGTCACAGCATGAGCAGCAACATCACCGCAAACTGGAGTTACCCGACATCGGTCAAGCTCGGCCGGGGCCGCATCACGGAACTGGCCGACGCCTGCAAGAGCCTGGGCATCAAGAAGCCACTGCTCGTCACCGACCGCGGCCTTGCCTCGATGGCGATCACCAAGACTGCGCTCGATATCCTCGAAGATGCCGGTCTCGGCCGGGCGATCTTCGCCGATGTCGATCCGAACCCGAACGAGAAAAACCTCGAAGCCGGCGTCAGGGCCTTCAAGGACGGCGGCCATGACGGCGTCGTTGCTTTCGGTGGCGGCTCCGGCCTCGATCTCGGCAAGTGCGTCGCCTTCATGGCCGGCCAGACGCGGCCGGTCTGGGACTTCGAAGATATCGGTGACTGGTGGACGCGTGCGAGCCTGGAGGGTATCGCCCCGATCGTCGCGGTGCCGACAACGGCGGGCACCGGTTCGGAAGTCGGGCGCGCCAGCGTCATCACCAATTCCGAAACTCATGTGAAGAAGATCATCTTCCATCCGAAGTTCCTGCCTGGCGTCGTCATCTCCGATCCGGAACTGACGGTCGGCATGCCGAAGATCATCACGGCCGGGACCGGCATGGATGCCTTCGCCCATTGCCTGGAGGCCTATTCCTCGCCCTTCTATCACCCGATGTCGGCCGGCATCGCGCTGGAAGGCATGCGTCTCGTCAAGGAGTTTCTGCCGCGCGCCTACAGGGAAGGCACGGATCTGGAAGCCCGCGCCAACATGATGTCGGCGGCCGCCATGGGCGCGGTCGCCTTCCAGAAGGGGCTCGGCGCCATCCACGCGCTGTCGCATCCGATCGGCGCCGTCTACAACACCCATCACGGCATGACCAATGCGGTGGTGATGCCGGCGGTGCTGCGCTTCAACCGCAAGGCGATCGAGGAGAAGATCGGCCGCGCCGCTGCCTATCTCGGCATCTCGGGCGGTTTCGACGGGTTCTACGACTATGTGCTGAAGCTCCGCTCCGAACTCGGGGTGCCGGAGACGCTGTCGGCGATGGGAATCGCTGCCGACCGCATCGACGAATTGTCGGCCATGGCGATCGAAGATCCGAGCGCGGGTGGCAACCCGGTTGCAATGACGCTCGAAAATACCAAGACCCTTTTCAGGGATTGCTTCTGACAAGATAAGAGCGGACCTTATGACTGGCCTGGAGAACCTCGGTTTTCCGGGCTTTTTTTGTTGTCGCGACATCCCTAGTTTTAGGGATGTGAAAAATACCGGCTGCAATTTCGCCGCGCGTGTTTCCAATTTGTTAACCATGATTAGAAAGGATGGATTAACCGCACGATGCTCCGAGGGTGCGTAAAAGAGCGATATCGGCTCGCACCATTTCCTTCCGAGGACCGAACATGCCTGTCATCACATTCGCAAATACCAAGGGCGGCGCCGGCAAGACGACCGCTGTTCTGCTGCTCGCGACCGAGCTTGCCCGCAAAGGCTATCGCGTCACCATTCTCGACGCTGATCCGCAGCACTGGATTTCGCGCTGGCACGAAATATCAGGTCATGTTCCCAATCTTTCGGTGATCGATTTCGTGACAACCGCCTCGCTGCCGCAGCATATCAGCGAGAACAAGCACAATACCGACTATTTCATCGTCGATCTGCCCGGTGCGCGCAATCCGCTGCTTGCCACCGCCGTCGGCCTCTCCGACCACGTGCTGATCCCGATCCAGGGCTGTGCGATGGACGCGCGCGGCGGCGCGCAGGTGCTCGAACTGCTGCAGTATCTGGACGAGAAGGCCGGCATCAAGATCGGCCATTCGGTGGTGCTCACCCGCGTCAATTCGATGGTGACGACGCGGGCGCTGCAAGTCGTCAAGTCGCTGCTCAGCGAGCGGCATGTGCCGGTGCTCGATACGGCGATCATCGAACGCTCCGCCTTCCGCGACATCTTCGACTGCGGCGGCACGCTGCACACGATCGATCCCATGCGCGTCAGCAATCTCGACAAGGCGCGTGAGAACGCGACCTGTTTTGCCGATGAAATGATGCGCAAGCTGCCGGTGAGGCTGGTGGCATCCGCCCGCGTGACGAGCCCGATGGTCCGCTCGGCCGCCTGACGATGCTACAGCGCCGCGTCTTTTCGGGCGCGCAGAGGACGCGGTAACACTTTGAATTTCGCAGGAGTGTGGAAATGACGAGGCCGCCGGAGCGATCCGGCGGCCTTTCCGTAATGTCGCTGCCAGCCAGACGCTGCCTGAAGTCAGGCAGCGACGAAGCTATCACCAGGAGCCTCGTCTCTTCGAAGGATGATTTGCTGCTGATTCCTCTCGGTGCGGAAGACGACAAGCGCTTCATTTTCTAGACGACTGCTCGGGTTGCCACTGCGATTTCTCTCAAGAGCTTAACGATCGCCGGATTCGACGTATTGACAGCGCCGAAAACTCGTATTTAATTCGTCATGCTTACGAACAAATGTCAGACGAACGATATGAGCCAAGAAGGGGAACCCATGAAACCGCTCAAGACAATTGTAATGGCAGCCGCTGCGACCGGCTTTATGCTCACGAGCGCGATGGCTTCCGAGCTGAAAATGGTATGGTATGTCGATGGCGACGAGCAGGAAGCCAATGTGCGCACACTGCTCGAGCAGTATACGCAATCGCATCCCGAGACGACTTTCGACCTGCAGATTACGCCCTATGACGGCATGATCCAGAAATTCCAGCAGTTTGCGGCATCCGGCATCATGCCGGACCTTTCACTTACCTCCTCGATGGAGCCGGTCATCCGTCCCTTCCTTGCCGATCTGAACAAGGAGATCGGACCTGACTGGATCAAGGACTTCGTTAAGGGTTGGGCCGACGGCGCGAAGCTGGGCGACAAGGTCATTGCCGCGCCGCTTCAGGTGACGTCGACCGGCATCTTCCTTAACGTTGATGCTTTCAAGAAGGCAGGCGTCGCGATCCCCGATCAGGCGACCGGCTGGACTTGGGAAGAGTTCCTGCCCAAGATCAGGGAAGTGGCCGAGAAATCCGGCACCCGTTATCCGCTGGTCTGGGACGTTTCGGCCAGCCGCTGGATCGTTCACGAATATCAGTACGGCAACCACATCTTCTCCGAGCAGGAGCCCGTGAAGGTCGTTATGGACGAGGCCGCCTGGACCAAGACACTCGATCAATTCGTCGATCTCTCGAAGTCGTCGATGCCACCCGGTCTTTGGACCGGCGCAAGCTCGGACAATCCGAAGGAATTGTTCACTGCCGGCCAGGCGGTGGCCTACATGTCCGGCAGTTGGCAGATTGCCGGCCTTGCAAAGAATGCCGGTTTTGCCTGGCAGGCTGGGCCGACGCCGCGCGGCACCGTTGCCTCGTCGATCTATGGCGGCGACTATCTCGTTGCCTTCAACACCAGCCAGCACCTGCCTGAAGCCGTCGCCTTCATCAAATGGGTCACCTCTCCGGAAATTCAGGCGCAGTATGCCAAGACCTTCGGCATGATTCCGGCGAACCTGAAGACGCCGGCGATCGAATACGGCAATCCGGCCGCAACGGACGCCGTTAAAAGCATGCAGAATGAGCTGAATGTCAGCCCTACCTATGCTGCGACAGACCAGGCATGGCCGCAGATGCAGTCCGTCTGGGGTACGGTCAAAACAGCGGTCACGCAGACCGTCGCCGGACAGATATCGTCGGCGGAAGCGGTTGCCCAGATCAAGAAAGCGGCAGACGATGCAGTCGAGGCCAGCAAGTGACGAGCACGCTGATCGTGAATGAGCAAACGATGCCGGGCAAACGCCCGGCATCGCGAGGGCTAGGTCGCTCCCTTGGATTGGCGGCATGGCCATACTTGCTCATGGTTCCGACCGTCGCGCTGCTGGTGGCCTTCACGCTCTATCCTCTGGCACAGGGGCTGCTGATGGCGTTCTTCCGTCGCGGTGTGGTCGTGCTCGACCAAATGCCGAACACGTGGCCTCAATATGTTGGTTTCCAGAATTTCACCGGCTTGATCCAAGATGCGGATTTTCGCACCTCTTTGGTGAAGACTGTCGTCTTCGTCGTCGTAGCGGTTCCGCTCAACATTGCGGTTTCGCTGGCGCTCGCCTTGCTGCTTTCACCGCAGACGAAATTCTTTGCGTTCGTCCGTACGATCGTTTTCTTCCCCTCGATGATCAGCCTCCTGATTATCGGCGTCGCCTGGCGCTGGCTGTTCGGATTGAACAACGGGCTGGTCAACTACCTGCTGTCGCTGATGCACATCGCACCGGTCGCCTGGCTCGAACAGGATACGATGGCGCAGATCGCCGTCGTGATTGCGTGGATCTGGGCGCAGGCCGGTTTCAATATGATGATCTTCATTGCAGGCTTGACGGCGATCTCCCCCGACTACTACGAAGCAGCGTCGATCGACCGCACGACGAAGTGGCGGCAGTTTACGCACATTACCTTACCTTTGCTGAAGCCCACGATGGCGGTGGTGCTGGTGCTTTCGTCCATCGAGGCCTTCAAGGTTTACGAACTCGTGGTGTCGTTGACGGGCGGTGGGCCGGGGAAAGCCACTGTCTATCTGATCCAGACGATCTATGACACGGCCTTTCAAAAGCCTATGCAGGCTGGCGTTGCGGCTGCGCAGTCCATGGTTCTCTTTGTGATCCTGCTGCTTCTTACCGTCTTCCAGCTCCGCGTATCGAGAGGCGAAAAATGACGCGCGTCTATACTCCGTGGCGGCTTGCTTTCGTCGCCTTGACCCTCTTCGTCTTCCTGATGCCGCCGGTCTGGCTGTTTCTGTCATCGCTGAAGTCACAGCAGGAAATCTTCCAATGGCCTCCGACATTCCTGCCGGAACGGCCGACACTGCAGAACTTCATCGACACGGTATCGCGGGCTAAGTTCCTTCTGTTCTTCCAGAATTCCGCTATCGTCTCGGTTCTTTCGGCCATGCTTTCGGTCACGATCAGCGTCATGGCCGGTTATGCCCTGGCGAAGTTCAAGTTCAAGGGCGACACGCTGGTGTTTCTGCTGATCATGTCGTCGCTGATGGTGCCGCTGCAGATCGTGATGATCCCGGTGTTCCTTGTTCTTCGCGACCTCGGGTTGCTCGATACGTTGGCCGGGTTGATCATTGCGCCGGCCGCGACGCCAACCGGGGTTTTCTTGATGCGCCAGTACATTACCAACATTCCCGATAGCCTGCTTGAGGCAGCCCGCATTGACGGGACGCCGGAATGGCGGATTCTTCTGCGGATCATCGTACCATTGGCGCTGCCCGCCATCGGCACGCTCCTGGCGTTCAATCTTGTCTGGCGCTGGAATGACTATCTTTGGCCGTTCCTGATCATCACCGATCAGGACAAGTGGACCGTACAGCTGGCGCTGGCCAATAGCGTCGGCAAGTACGGCATCAACTGGCCGCGGCTGTTGTCGATGTCCGTTCTGTCTGTTCTGCCGGTGCTGGTGATGTTTACGGCTCTACAGCGTATGTTGATGAGCGGATTGATGGCAGGGGCTACAAAGGAATAGGTTTCCAATATCGTCTCAATAAAGAAAGCCGCCAGTTTATCTCTGGCGGCTTTTGTTTGCGTTACGAGGCGATATCTGTGGCAAGAAAAGACTGCCGAAGGTGGTCAGCTGGGGAAACGTCAGCGATTTGCCGCCAAGACCCTGTCTCTGTAAGCTAAGGCTGCGGCCGCCGGCATGCTGCTCCACCCCTGGAGCAGTGATCCACGCCCCCAAGGTGGCGAGAAATATTCGACCGCTCCCATCCAGCCCTCTTCCAGGCAGGTCTGCCACCAGCGAAGCAGGGGATAGTCGAACCCTTCCAGGCCATAGGCGAGGCGCTGCTCCGCGTAGAGGCCAGTGAGATAGGGCCAATCAGAGCCGTTGTGGTAGCGATAGGCGAAATAAGACTTTTCACGTGTATCCTTAGGGCGCTTGAAGGGTGGATAAGCACACAGGACGCCCCAATCGCCGTAAGGCTGGGTTTGATTGTTCCGGCTCTCCAGTGTCTCCTGCACCTTGGCCAGCACGATCTTTGCGCGTTCCGGCGACACGGCACGGAAACGCAGAAGCGTTAGGCTGTCGAGCGTCAGGTGATCCTCGACAAAATCGTCTTTCGTGCCGTAATCGGCGTAAATACCATTCGGCTGAAGGAGCGCTTCATCGAGCGATGCGCGCGCTTTCACCGCGACAGCGGTAGCCTTTTCAGCGACCGCAGGATCGATGCCGTATTCGGCGATGACGTCCAGCGCCCCGATCCAAAGGCCGAGATCATAGGCTACGTAGCCATGGCGGTAGACATTGTCTGCCCAGTCGCGATCATGTCGCGGCTTCACTGGTAGCCCGTTACCAGCCACATCGAACCCGCGATAGCGTTCGAAGATCGTGACGATCTTGTCCCAGTAGAGCGAGACCGGCACGGTGTCGCCCGTCGCCCTGATATAGTCGCCGATCGTCAGGATGAAGAAGAGGGGGCTGTCGAAGTGATCGCTCCACCAGTCGCCGGGGCGCAAGTGTTCAAGCTTGATCTTCGGATGCGATCGACGGACCTTCTCCCATTCTTCGGCTTGGGCGGGCCCGGTCAGAATGACGCCGCTCGGCGCCTCGCCATCCGGCTGGATGCCGCGGGCGAGCAGATCGATCTGGCCACGCACGGCCGCCGGCTCACGGTCGAGCAGGGCCTGCAGTGTCCAATAGCCGTCACGATAATAGGTGCGCGCCGGCGCGCTGTAGGCCTGGCCGGCAGCCAGACCGGCAAAGGCACCGCGCTCGTCGCGGCGTACGCTGGAAAGTGCTGCGTGAAGGCCCTGAGAAATCATGCTGCGCATCAGCGGTTGCGCTTCCGGCATAGCGTCGCACCGCTCCACATAGCCGCGCGCCTCATCGATCACTGCCGCCGGATCGATCGCTAGGGCTTTTTCCGCTTCTTCCTGTGTGGCGCCAGCGACAACAAGAACACCGTCCGTTCGCTGCTCGGCAACGACGACACCCCATGCAGTGCGCACGGTTCTGCGCTCGCCGCTGCGCTCGATCGGCTGGCGTGGCATCAGGCCGCCCCACCAGGCGCAGCGACGGGATGGCGTGATTGATCGAAGCTTCGCGCCCTTGAGAAAGAGTGCCGGCATGGACTGGGCCACATGAAGTCCGCCGCCGTTGGCCGTTTCAACGCGGTTGGGCGCATAGACAAACGGCCCGGTCCAGCCTGAGAAGGAGAGGGTGGCAAGCTTGCCGGCGCCCCAAAGCGAAAGTTCGAGCTTGCCCTCCGGCCGGCAGTCGCCTTGCAGGCGCGGCGCCATGAAGGGAAGCAGCACGGCTTGCTCAGAACGGACCTGACCGTCTGGTAGGGGTGTGAGTGCGGTCTGCATCGTCGGTGATGTCGTCATAGGGCGGCCTCCTGTTGTCCATCTTCTCCAAAACCGGCAATATCGGTCAGCCCGAGCATGATCGCTCCGAGCATGCCGGCATCCGGACCGAGGCTCGTAGCTTCGATTCGGGCCTCGAATGGGAGCAAGGCGTTCATATGCCGCCTGACCGCCTCGACGAACTCCGGTCGCGAGCCAATGCCGCCACCGAGCACGGTGATCGCGGGATCGAACAGTGCCTGGACTGACGCAATACCGACCGAGGCCGATTTCGCCGCAGCCTCGATCACGGCCCTGGCATCTTCATCGCCTGCCAGAGAGCGGGCAAAAATCTCGCTGACCGTCACCGTTCCATCGCCATAGAGACTACGGATCGCGGGTGAGTCGACCTGATCCTCAAAGAGGCCGGCGCGCGCCTTCGGCGCCGTCTCGTGCGGATTGAAGCCCAACGGCAGCAAGCCGAGTTCGCCGGCCCGGCCATGCTGGCCGCGAAAAAGGTTTCCGCCAACCACAAGGCCCATGCCGACACCCGTTCCAAACGCAACGAACGCAAGCGACCCCAAGTCACGGCCTTTGCCGAGCGTGGCCTCGGCGAATGCGGCGAGATTGACGTCGTTTTCGACAACAACAGGACATGGCAGGCTCTCCGACAGCACATCAGCAAGCGGGCGGTCCGCGGGAATCGCAAGATGGGGGGAGAGGGAAGCAAGTCCTGTGGCAGGTGAGACGGCGCTTGGAATGCCAACGACAACTTTGCTCAGTCGGACGCAGTCACCGCACTGCTCGAGAAGAGACAGAATCATCTGCGGTATCTGCTTGAGAACTGGCGCGTCAGCTCCGTGCTCCGTCGGCTCCGAGGTCCTGGCCAGAACATTTCCATTCCGATCTGCGACGCCAGCAAGCACCTTAGTGCCACCGAGATCGACACCGATGACCACATCGGAACGTGCAGCTGATGGCGTGGCGCAACGGCTGTGAGGCTGTTTGCGCAAACTCGACGCAATGGCTGAAATATTTGACAAAAGCAGTCCTCTGCTATATTTGTTCGGCAGGTTGACGAATTTAATATTGCTGCGTCCGTGAGCTGTCAACAACCAGTTTGAAATCCACCGGCATTCATGGAAAAAGCAGGGACATCAGTTTGCAACAAAAGACCGACCGGCGGATAGTTCGAACATGGCCATAACCGAAAACGCGCCTCCTGTGCTTCGCCAGATCTCCGTTCGCGCCGTCATGGATGTTCTCCTGCAATCCGGGCCGACCTCCCGCGCGGAACTTTCCAAACTCACCGGGCTTTCGAAGCAGACGATGTCCGAAGTGATCCGTACCCTGGAAGAAAGCGGATGGGTTCGCGAAAAGGGCGTCACCAGCGGACGCGTCGGCCGCACGGCAATCACCTATGAGGTGAATGGAAATGCGGGCTACGCCGTCGGCATCGATATGGGGCCGACGACGACGCGCATCGGACTCGTCAATATCGTCGGCAATATCGTCGCCGAAAGGGAATATCTGTCGGACAGGCGAGGCGGCTATCATCTGATCGAACAGGTTGAGGCGATATTGTCGCAGATGCTGACTGACACCGGCATTACTTCCGAAAACGTGCTCGTCGCCGCAGTGGCAACGCCCGGCGTGGTCGATCCGGCTACAGGCGCTCTGTCGATGGCACCCAATCTCGCGGATATCGGCGGGATCGACCTTGGTCGGGTGTTGAACGGTCGCCTTGGCTGCACGGTCGTGCTTGAAAACGACGTCAATGCCGCAGTCATCGGAGAATCCTGGCAGGGCTGCGCTGCGGCGATAGACTCGGTCGCTTTCGTATCTCTTGGGACCGGCATCGGCTTGGGTGTCCTCCAGGATGGAAAACTGATGCGGGGAGCGAGCGGGGCGGCGGGGGAAATCTCCTATATGCCGTTCGGAGCCGATCCCTATGCTGACGACAGCCTTGAACGCGGCGCACTCGAATGTGCGATTGGTGCGCAGGGCATCACCGAACTTTACGCTCGAGCCGGCGGCGTGGAGGGAACCTCCGTCCGCGATATCATGAGCCTTGCAGAGACGGGCGATCCCATCGCGACCGACGTAATCGGCAAAGTCGCCGATATCGCGGCCCTGCTCATCGTCGCCGTCTATGCCGTCGTCGACCCCAAGACTGTCGTGCTCGGCGGCAGCATCGGGCGCCATCCGATGATCGTCGATCGCGTAGGCCTTGGTATTGAAAAGGCCAGCCGGCGTACGATCGACGTCAAGGCGAGCGTGCTCGGCAATCGGGCAACGTTGGTGGGAGCTCTCGCGATCGGGCTGAACCACGTCCACAATTTGCTCTTCTCGCCGCAGATCCTGCCTGAACAGCGGCGGCTTCCACCGCCGCCGCTCTGATTCTTACTCCGCGGCGGATCTCGATAGACGGCGCTCGCGGTACCAGATGAAAAGGCCGGAGGCTATGACGATGCTTGCGCCAAGGAAGGTGTAGGTTGTCGGTATGTCGCCGAAAACCAGAAAACCGAGCAGGACAACGGCCAGGAACTGGGCGTATTGCAGCGGCGCCAGGAATGAGGCGGGGGCGAAGCGATGTGCCTGGATCATGAAGAAATGGCTGACGGCGCCGAAGCATCCCGTGGCAAGAAGAACGCTCCAGGCGTAGCTGCTTTCCGGCCATTTCCAGACGAATGGCATGACGGGCAGCAGGATGATTGCCGGAAATGCGGCCATGATCAGCAGCATGCTGCCTGAAGATTCGGTGGTCGCCAGATGCCGGGTCAGGATGTTGTAGCTGGCGCCGACCATGACCGAGATCAGCGAGACGCCGAAGGCCCAGTGAAACCCGTCCATTCCCGGACGGGTCACGACCAACACGCCGGCAAAACCCGCGAAGATCGCGAACCACCGATAGCGGCCGACCTGTTCGGACAGAAAGAAGATCGACAGGATCGTCACGAATATCGGTGTCGTGAACTGGATAGAGAGTGTCTGCGCAATTTGCAGATAGCCAAGCGCCAGAAAATTAAGCCCGGTACAGGAGATCTGGATGCCGGCGCGCAGCAACTGGAGCTTCGGTGACCGCGTCCGCCAGGCATGCGGGGCCTGCCATGGATTGAGGACGGCTGCGACCAGAACGAAATGCACGGCGAATCGGAACCAGACGACTTCCAACGTCGGTACCTCGCGTCCCGATAGCTTTGCAGCGGAATCGAGGAAAGCAAAAAGCGTGACCGCGAGAAGCATATACAGAACCGCTTTTGGTCGGTTTTCTTCTGGTGGAGCGGGAAGCGGATCAAGGCGGCGACCGTTGGCACCCGACGAGAATGCCTTGGCCAGCGTCCGTCTGGAGGCAGGCTCAAGCCTGCCGGATTGAAAATTCATGGGAGGAGTCCTGTCATATGGGGAGGAACCAGCGGAGCAGTAACAGATAATTTTACGTTCGTCATCTTGACGAACTAATTATGGGCCTGCAAACTGCATTTCATATCGAGGGTAACGTCGGTAGGGCTGAAGCCCCAAAAGCGACGATGAATGTGAAGGACGGAGTATGGCTGGGCTTAAGTTGGATAGCGTCACGAAGAGCTTCGGCCATCATTCAATACTTCACGGCATTGATCTCAATGTGAACGAGGGCGAATTCGTGGTTCTCGTCGGTCCGTCAGGTTGCGGAAAATCAACCTTGCTCCGCTTGATTGCCGGCCTTGAAGACACGACAGCCGGCCAAATCTTCATTGATGACCAGGACGTCACGACCGCGCCCCCGGGCGACCGCGGTATTGCGATGGTGTTTCAATCCTACGCGCTTTATCCGCATATGACCGTCGCAAAAAACCTGTCGTTCGGCCTGGAGAACCTCAAGATGAGCCGCACGGATATCGACGCGCGCGTCATCGAAGCCGCGCGGATGCTGGCGATCGAACCACTTTTGCAGCGTCGCCCCAAGCAGCTTTCCGGCGGCCAGCGGCAACGCGTGGCAATCGGCCGTGCCATCGTTCGAAACCCGTCGCTATTCCTCTTCGACGAACCGCTATCCAATCTCGACGCCGCCCTTCGCGTGCAGACACGTGGCGAGATCAGCCGATTGCATAAGCGGCTCGGGGCAACGATGATCTACGTCACGCACGACCAGATCGAGGCGATGACCATGGCCGATCGTATCGTGGTCCTCAATGGCGGGCGGGTTGAGCAGGTCGGCACGCCGCTCGAACTGTTCGAAACTCCGGCCAACAAGTTCGTCGCAGGCTTTATCGGGTCGCCGCAGATGAACTTTTATAACGGAAAGCTGATTTCCATCAGCCGCGGCGATGTGACGATAGCGGTGCCGGGTTTTGGTGAAATAGTCCTTCCCTTTGACGCGTCCGGCGCCGCCGAAGGCGAAGAAGTCGTGCTAGGTATTAGGCCCAACCATTTCCGGATCCAGCATGATGCTTCGAGCGATCCACTGAGTGTTGAAATGGTTGTCGATTACGCTGAAAGTATCGGGACTGAGACCTATATCTATGCCAAGATTCGAGGCAACGAGGCTCCCAGCATCGTGCATCTACCCGACCACCTCGCAACGAACGAAGGAGCGCTCCTGCGAATGTTCGTAGATCGCAGCCGGTGTCATTTGTTCCGAGAAAGCAATGGCTTGAGCTTCGCGTCGCGGACTTAAGTCCGGCCCTATCGGCATCGCGATCGCAAATTTCCGTTTCTGGCGGCTCTTTTACACGGGCGCTTGGGCTTGAGCGATGGCATAGAAGCTCGGGCGCCGACATTGTCGAGGGCTGACAACGTCACCCCGCTCCAGGGTTGGAGCGAGCTTTGTTTAGACCCACGTACCGAAAATGCGCGGTTCATCGGCGACGATCCAGGCCGCAATCATTCCACACGATCTCGGCCCGGCGATGTTTTGATGTCGCCTGAAACCGCTCACACTTTACGGGAACTGCTGCACGGCTCAGTCGACGAATTCGACCGTCACTCCCTGCTTGACCATCTTGGCAAGCTCGGTGGCATCCCAATTCGTCAGGCGGATGCAGCCGTGGCTCTGGGTGCGGCCGATCTTGGAAGGCTCGGGCGTGCCATGAATGCCGTATGTCGGCTTGGAGAGCGCCATCCAGACGGTGCCGACGGGGCCGTTCGGGCCGGGCGGAATGTTGAGGATCTTGTCGTTGGCGCCCTGCTGGAAATTGATCTTCGGATTGTAGGTGTAGCCGGGATTGAGCGCGACGCGCTCGACTGTGACCGTGCCTGACGGAGAGGGGGTATCGGTGGAGCCGATCGATGCCGGATAGGCGGCGAGAAGATTGCCGGCACCGTCATAGGCGAAGACCTGCTTACGGCCCTTGTCGGCGATGATGCGGGCGACCGCGCCGCTCTTCGGCTCGCCCGGATTGACGACCTTGATGACGGTGCCGGCAACGGTGAAGTCGGCGCCGGGGTTCATCTCCTTGAGGAAAGCTTCATCCATGTGGAAACGCTCGGCGAGCATCTCGGTGGTCGAGGTGTAAGCCAGCGACGGCAGCAACGCCTTATGCGAATAGTCTTCCGGAATCTCGGCGACGAAGGGGCCGGCCGCATCGGCCGGCGTGATCGTGTAGCTGACCACAGGCAGGCCGCCGTTCATGCGCAGTTCTTCCAGAATGGCGTCGGTGTCGTTCGGATCGAGCTTGGAGCCGGTCATCTGGTCATAGGCATAGATGCCCTTGGTGACGTTCGAGCCCATATGGCCGTCGATGACGCCCGGAGAGATGCCGGCGCGATCGAGGAAGACCTGTAATGCGACGATCTCGGGCTTCGACTTGTTCTTCAGCGTGATGACAGGCTCATCGGGTGCTGCCTTCGGCTGGTCGGCGGGCGGGATCTGCTGGTCGGGGTCGATCGAGGCATAATCGTCGCCGGGTTGCGGATTGCCGATGCTGTTGTCATCGGGATAGGGCTGGTCGCCGAGCGGCCGGCGTTCGATCGCCGCATCGCGCGGAATTCCGCCGGTGACGGCACCGCGCTCGGAATAACGCGTATCGCCATCGGGGTTGTTGTCGGAATAATAGGGGTCGTTGCCATACTGGTCGTTATAGACCTCGCGCGGGCTCGGCCGCGGCGGATAGTAGCCCCGCGCGCGCATCTCGGTGGCGACGACGTTGCCATAGTCGTCGATCAACACGCGATTGCCGCTACGGTCGCGGGCGTAGATATAGCCAGCTGGAACATAGTCGAGGATTTCGCCGCTCGGCGTCACGAGCACGATATCGCTCTGGCGGCGATCGCGGAACTGCTGCGCGCCTGCCTGCGGCGCTGTAGCCGCAAGAGCAGCCAGAACGGCCGCGAGGCAAAATGCCGACTTCAAAAAGCGATTCACGTCTGATACCTCGAACAGTGACTGGCAGACACACACCTGCGAATTTTGACGCTAGTGTGGAATTTATGAAAGCGTGCTGAACAAAATATGAAAATCACTAAGATTTCCTTTTGCTCATAAACGTTTGCGTCCTTGTGTCAGTTCCGCAAAATCCACGGTTGCTGCAATAACGCAAGATCGGGGCGACGCCGATTGACGAATGGCGGCATGAAACCTAACGCTAGCGCATCCTTCTTTGCGAAAATCGATTCCGCTTTTCGGAAAGTATGATGCGTTGATTCAAAGTGTTAGAGTGTCCTTTGTGCGTCCGAAAGGACGCTCGGCGCTCTAAGGGGCCGACAATTCCCCAAGGAGACCGTGATGATCGAATTTGCCGCAGCAAGTGGGCCGCGCCTGATGCTGGACGAAACATCGGTGCTGGATATCGGCGGGTGCATCGTCAACGGCGTCGACATCGCGCCGAAACGCGCCATTCCCGATGACGGCGATTCGCGAATCGATCACTCGCTTGAGGGCTTTCTGTTCACCTGCGGGCCGGATCATATCCGCCACCGCCAGCCGATCCCCGGCCGGGACGACGGCAAGGTCTATCCGCTGCACGGATCGGCCTCCGGCCATGCGGCAAAGGTGCTGTGGACAAAGTTCGAGAACGGCAATGCCGAATGCCGCGCCGATATCGACATCACCACCGTCGAAGGACTGCCGCAGCGCATCGAGCGGCTGTGGCGGATCGATGGGGCGACCGGCGAGGTGCGGCTCGAGGACCGGGTCGTCAATACGAGCGATCGGACGGTGCCGACCTTCCTGATGTACCACATGAACACCGGCGGCAAATGGCTGGACGAGGGAACGCGGCTCGAAGGCCTGATGCTGGAAAATGGCGGTTTCCCTTGGACGTTCGGCGAGGAGCCGGGCGGCATCTTCTGCGTCGCGGCGGCGGCTGCGGAGGAGGGGTTCGCGGAGGTCCGCCTCGGACCGATCGCCGCAATCGGCGGCAGGACGCTGCGGGTGCGTTTCCGCGCCGACACGCTGCCGCATCTACAGGTCTGGCGGAACCAGAAGGCGCCGGCCCACATCATCGGCATCGAGCCGGTTTCACATCGCTGGATCTCGCGCGACGAGCTCGAGGCCGCCGGTGAGTTCAATATGTTGGCGCCCGGCGAGAGCCGCAGCTATGCGCTGACCTTTGCCTTCCTGTGAGCGAAGTGTTGTTGACGCTGGCAGACCTCCGTCGTAGACCTTCAGCCCACGATTTTTGAGGAGACAAGACGATGGATATTCGCCAGATCGACGATGAATATTCGGTTTCGGGCCAGATCACGCTTGAGGAGCTCGACGAGATCAAGGCGCTGGGGTTCAAATCGATCGTCTGCCACCGCCCCGACCACGAAAGTCCCGACCAGACGTCGTTCTCTGTTATCGAGGCGCGCGCCAAGGAACTCGGCCTGAATATCGCCCACGTGCCTGTGGGGCCGATGGGCGTGACCGAGGAAGCCGTGCAGGGCATGGTCGACGCGCTCGACGAATTCCCGCGGCCGATGCTCGGCTATTGCCGTTCCGGGGCACGCTCGACGGCGATTTACCAGAAGACCCACCATATCCGCAATTGAGCCCGTTCCGGGCGCCGATTTTCCGACGTTGAACCTCAACGCCTTCACCTTCCATTCACTCAGGAGACTATAATGAGCATCAAGCGTATCGACGTCGGCTCGCGCATGAGCGGCGCCGTCATTCACGGCAACACGGTCTATCTCGCAGGCCAGGTCGGCGAGGGCGAAAGCGTTACCGATCAGTGCAAGTCTTCGCTTGCAGAAGTCGACCGCCTGCTGGCTGCATCAGGCAGCAGCAAGTCGAAGATCCTGCAGACGATCATCTATCTGTCCGATATCGCCGATTTCGCCGAGATGAACGCCGTCTGGGAAGGCTGGATCGACCCGGCCAATCCGCCGGCCCGCGCCACCAGCGAAGCCAAGCTCGCTGCGCCGAAATACAAGGTCGAGTTCATCATCACGGCCGCACTCGACTAAGTCGCACCATTGCGATTACCTGAAGCCGGTGAGCACCTGCGCGTGCTCACCGGCTTTTTGTTTGCGCGATTTCGGAGAGCGTGCGTGTCGGCGTGATCGCTTCGGGATCGAGCTTGACCTCGATGATTGCGGGCTTGCCGCTGGCGCGTGCCCGCTCGAAGGCCGGGGCGAAATCCGCTGTCGTTTCCACCGTCTCGCCGTGGCCGCCATAGGCACGGGCAAGGGCCGCGAAATCGGGATTGGTCAGATCGGTGCTGCTGACGCGGCCAGGATACTCGCGCTCCTGATGCATGCGGATCGTGCCGTAGATGCCGTTGTTGACGACGACTGCGATGATCGGCAGGCCGTAGCGGATGGCGGTGGCGAATTCCTGGCCGTGCATCAGGAAGCAGCCGTCGCCGGCAAAGCAGATGACCTCGCGCTCGGGAAACAGCCGCTTGGCGGCCACCGCCGCCGGCAGGCCGTAACCCATCGAGCCGGAGGTGGGTGCGGCCTGCGTGTTGAAACGGCGAAAACGATGGAAGCGGTGCACCCAGGTGGCGTAGTTGCCCGCACCATTGGTGAAGATCGTCTCCGGCCCGGTATTGGCCTCCAGCCATTCCATGATCGGCCCCATATGGACGGCGCCCGGACCTGTCGACGGCGGCGTCGACCAGGCGAAATAGGCCTGGTGCAGGCGCGCGGTGCGCGCGGTCCAGTGCGGTTCGGCCGGCGCTTCCAGATCGGCGAGTGCGGCGACGAAATCGGCAGGTGCGGCGCAGATGGCAAGATCCGGGCGATAGACGCGGCCGAGCTCAGAAGGGTCGGGATAGATGTGCACCAACGATTGCTGGGGGTAGGGAATATCGATCAGCGTATAGGACGAGGACGGCATTTCCGACATGCGGCTGCCAAGCAGGATCAGCAGGTCGCTTTCCTTGATCTCTTTTGCCAATGCCGGATTGATGCCGATTCCGACATCGCCGGCATAAGAGGAATGAAGATGATCGAACAGCATCTGCCGGCGGAAGGAGCAGCCGACGGGCAGTTGAAAACGCTCGGCGAAGCTTTGAAAATCGGCGACAGCATCGGCATCCCAGCGCGTACCGCCAAGGATCACCATCGGCCGCTCCGCCTTCAGCAAGCGGAGATAGAGATCGTCGATCTGGCGGCGGCCGGGATGGGCCTCGGCGTTGGCATAGTGCTTGGCGCGCGGTGCCTCGACTTCATCGCGCAGCATGTCTTCCGGCAGCGTCAGCACGACCGGGCCGGGACGGCCGGAGGTTGCGACCGCAAAGGCGCGGGTGACGAACTCGGGAATGCGGGCGGCATCGTCGATCTCGCCCACCCATTTGGCGAATTCGGTGAAGGCGCGGCGGAACTCGACCTCCTGGAAGGCTTCGCGTTCGCGTGCTTCGCGCTGCACCTGGCCGATGAACAGGATCATTGGGATCGAGTCCTGCTTGGCGATATGCAGGCCGGCGGAGGCGTTGGTGGCGCCGGGGCCACGGGTCACCATGCAGATGCCCGGTTCGCCGGTCAACCTGCCCCAGCAATCCGCCATCATCGCCGCTCCGCCCTCCTGGCGGCAGACGAGGACGTCGATATCGCTGTCGCGCAACGCGTCGAGCACGGCGAGAAAGCTCTCGCCGGGCACGCAGGAGAGACGCTTGACGCCGTTCGCCTTCAGCGCCTCTACGATCAGTTCCCCGCCGGTTTTTTTCATGACGATGCCTTCTTCATGACGATATCTCCCTCTCACGCTCGGCGAGTTCCGCCAGAATTTCTGCCTGGTGTTCACCGAGGCGCGGGCTCGGCCTGACGTAACGCAGCGGCGTCTCCGACAGCACCACGGGCGTTCTGACCCCTGGGATCACGGTGCCGGCGGCATCCGCAAGGTCGATGCGTAGGCCGCGGGCCTGTATCTGCGGATGGGCGAACATTTCCTCGATCGTGTTGATGGCGCCTGATGGAACCGCGTTCTCCTCGCAGGCCGTCAATAGATCCGCCTTTTGCCATTTCAGCGTCTCGGTGGAGATGAGGCGGCGTACTTCGCCGCGATTGCCGACACGGGCCTTGTTGGTGGCGAAACGCTCGTCACCGGCGATGGCCTCCAGGCCGAGGATAGTGCAGAGGCGGCGGAACTGTCCGTCGTTTCCGATCGCGAGGATGAGATAGCCATCCGCCGTCGGCACGACCTCATAAGGCGAGATATTGGGATGGGCATTGCCGAGGCGGGTCGGCGCCTCTCCGGAGACCAGGTAATTCATGTTCTGATTGGCGAGCACGGCCGATTGCACATCGAGCAGGGCCATGTCGACCAACTGGCCTTCGCCTGACTTCAGAGCGTGGATCAGGGCGGCTTCGATCGCCGAGACGGCATAGATGCCGGTGAAGATATCGGCGATAGCGACGCCTGCCTTCATCGGCTGGCCGCCCGGCTCCCCGGTAATCGACATGAAGCCGGACATGCCCTGGACGATATAATCGTAGCCGGCGAGGCTGGCATAAGGGCCGTTCTGGCCGAAGCCGGTGATTGAGCAATAGACGAGCTTCGGGTTCACCTTGCGCAGGCTGTCATAATCGAGCCCGTATTTGACGAGGCCGCCGACTTTGAAATTCTCGATCACCACGTCGGCGGTGGAGACGAGGCCGCGGACGAGTTCCTGGCCTTCGGCACTCTTCAGGTCGGCGGTGACGGAGCGCTTGCCGCGATTGGCGGCGTGGTAATAGGCGGCCGAGAGATTTTCGCCGTCGGCGCCTTGGACGAAGGGTGGCCCCCATTGGCGCGTATCGTCGCCGCCGTCGGGATTTTCGACCTTGATGACGTCGGCGCCGAGATCGGCGAGCATCTGTCCCGCCCAAGGGCCGGCGAGCACACGGGCAAGCTCGATCACCCGGATGCCGGCCAGCGGCGGTTTTTTCGTCACGGTCTCCGTCATGTTCCTCCGGGCTCTCGTTCTTAGATCTAGGGCGCCAGCGTCGCCTCAGATGTACCGGATACCGGTTTCGATGCAAAGCGGCGCTCACGCCAAACAATGTAGAAGCCCGACGCCATGATAATCATGATGCCGAGCCATTTGACCGCATCCGGGAAGTCGCCAAAGACCAGCCAGGCGAAGATCGTCGCCGAGACGATCTCGAAATATTGCAGCGGTGCGAGCGTCGAGGCTGGTGCTGCGCGATAGGCGTAGACGCCGAGGATGCCCGATATCGCGGCCATGGCGCCGACGCCAGCGACATAGAACCAGGCGCGGCCATCCGGCATGACCGGATCGAAGATATCGGAGCCGGTTCCCTGGCCCAGGAAAAGCAGGATGGCGCAAAAGAGCAGGCCCCAGATGCTCATCTGGAACTGCATCGCCCAAGGGTCTTCCCTATGGGAGAGGACGCGGGTCATCAGCACGAAGATGGCGATGCAAAGCGCGCTGACGACAGGCAGAAGCGCGATGTAGCCGACTTCTTCGAAACTCGGCTGGATGATCAGCATCGCCCCGAAGAAGCCTACGCCGCAGGCGCTATAGCGCCGCCAGCCGATCGTCTCCTTCAGGAAAATGCCGCCGAGGATCGTCAGAATGATCGGCTCGACGAAGAAGATCGCAATCGCGTCGGCGACCGCCATGTATTTCAGCGTGGTGACGAAGGAGATCATCGAGACAGTGATGATCGCGCCGCGGATGGCATGGAACAGGTTCTGGCGCCAGGAAAAATCGGCGAAGCTGCGCCGCCATATCACAATCGGCAGCATGCAGATCGCCTGTACGGCAAAGCGGCCGGCGGTGATCTCCGCGGACGGGACTGTGACGATGGCAAGCTTGGCGAAAATATCGATGAGCGGCGAGAACATCACCGAGATAAACATCAGCACAAGCCCCATCGTCACGTCGGAGGCGGACGAAAGGGGGCGGGCGGAGGTGCTGTTCATGATGAAATCCCTGTGACTAAGGATATTGGTCGCTCAGGATCTTGCGACGGCCCTGTCGCACCAGTCCGCGAAGGCTGAGATCGCCGCATGCGCGCCGATCTCATTCAGTGTTTCGTGGCGCATGTCCTGATATATCTCAGTGCTGATACGGGAGAAGCCTTGGCCTTTCAAATGGTTTGACAGCCAGTGCACGGCTTTTCCACGCTCCGTCGCCGGGTCCTCTCCGCCACCGACCAGATGGATCGGCATATCCCGCGGCAGCCGGTCGAGATGGATTTTCTGCGGCGCGCGGAAGGTCAGCTCGAAGAGATCGAGCCAGAGAGAGACTGAGGCGTCGAAGCCGCAGAGTGGATCGTCGACATACTTTTCGACTTCATCAGGACGATGCGACAGCCAATCGAACTCGGTGCGGCGGCCGGGAATGGATTTGCCCCAGGCGCCGAAGGTGAGCTTCGGCAGCAAGCCGCTCGGCACGTCGGAGCCCTTCAGCATGCGCTCGGCAAGCAGGATCGCCTGGGCGGCGCGGCCGGCAAGACCGACGGCGAAATTCGAATTCCAAATGGCGACAGCGTGGAAGTCGGCCGGAGCCGTGACGGCAGCATTGAGGGCGATAAGGCCGCCCATCGAATGGCCGAAGAGGATCACCGGCAGGCCGGGATAGCGGGAGGCTGCATGGCCGCGCATGACGATGACGTCGCTGATCACCCTTTCGACCCCGCCGCGCTGGGCGAAGCGGCCGATCGGCGCATCGGGTGCCGTCGTCTCGCCGTGCCCTCGATGATCATGGGCATAGACATGATAACCGCGTGCCGCCATCGTCTCGGCAAAGACGCGGTATCGTTTCGAATGTTCGGCCAAGCCATGGGATATCAGCAGGATACCGCGTGCGGGGGTGATGGCCTCGGCATGGTGACAGGCCAGCGACGCCCCTGATACGGCGAGCCTTTGCGTTTCAGAAAACATGTGGTCCTCCCGGCGGCAACAGACCAGAACGCTGGGCAATTGCAACATCGGCGTTAGATTATCTGATAACAATTTGCGGCCTTGTTGCGATTCAGGGTTGCGGCCTTTTGAATTTGATGCTTATTTGTTCCTGTATTGTTCTTTTTGGGGGTTGAGATGAGCAGCATGCAGTTGCGTACCTTGTCGTTCGCCGTGTCGATGGTTGTTGCCGGCGCTGCCATGGCGCAGGAGGCTGGCGGGCGCACCCGCTTCATTCTGGCGGCAAGCTGGCAGCCGGCTTTTTGCCAGACAAATCAGAAGAAGCCTGAATGCGCTACGCAGGCCACGGAGCGCCATGATGCGACAAACTTCTCGTTGCACGGGCTATGGCCGATGCGGCAGGATTATTGCGGCGTGAGCGCCGAGCAGAAGGCCGCCGACAAGGATGGCGACTGGAACAAGCTGCCGGAGGTCACGCTTGCGGCGGAGACGCAGGCGGCGCTCGCAAAGGCGATGCCCGGCACGCAGTCCGGGCTGGAACGGCATGAATGGGTGAAGCATGGCACCTGCACGAAGATGAGCGCCGACGACTATTTCGGCGTCGGCATGCATCTCGTGGGCGCACTCAACGCGTCGGCCGTGCGCGATCTCTTCGCTGCCAATATCGGCAAGCCGGTCAAGGCCGAAGCGATCAAGGCGGCTTTCGACAAGAGCTTCGGGCCGGGTGCCGGCGATCGTGTCAAGATGAGCTGCCGACGAGCCGGCAATATCAGGATGATCAGCGAGCTGACGATCGGGCTTTCGGAAGCCGCCGGAGCGGCATCGGCGAAAAGTGCCGGCCTCGCCGACCTGATCCAGGGCGCTGGAAAAACGTCGTTCGGCTGTGACGAGGGCGTCGTCGATGCTGCGGGCTTTTGACCGGAAATCCTGAGTAAACCGGGTTTCGGCGTTGCCCGCAAGCGCTGTTTCGCTTACATAGCGGCACAATCAAAGTTTCCCGCCCGGAGCAGCGCAGCATGGCACGTCAGTTCATCTATCATATGTCCGGCCTCAACAAGGCCTATGGCAACAAGAAGATCCTGGAGAATATCCACCTTTCGTTCTACCCGGATGCCAAGATCGGTATTCTTGGTCCGAACGGCGCTGGTAAATCCACCGTGCTGCGCATCATCGCAGGCCAGGACAAGGAGTATACCGGCGAAGCCTGGCTCGCCGAAGGTGCGACCGTCGGCTATCTGGAGCAGGAGCCGCATCTCGATCCCAACAAGACGGTGTTCGAGAATGTCATGGAAGGCGTTGCCTCGAAGACGGCCGTCCTCGATCGTTACAATGAATTGATGATGAACTATTCCGACGAGACGGCGGAAGAGGGCGCCAAGCTTCAGGACGTCATCGACAGCCAGAACCTCTGGGATCTGGAAAGCCGGGTCGAAATGGCGATGGAAGCGCTACGCTGCCCGCCGCGTGACGCCGATGTCACCAGCCTTTCGGGTGGTGAGCGACGCCGTGTCGCGCTCTGCCGCCTGCTGCTTTCGCAGCCGGATCTGCTGCTGCTCGACGAACCGACCAACCACCTGGACGCCGAAACCATCGCCTGGCTCGAAAAACATCTGCGCGACTATCCGGGCGCCGTGATGATGATTACCCACGATCGCTACTTCCTGGATAACGTCACCGGCTGGATCCTCGAACTCGACCGTGGCCGTGGCATTCCCTACGAAGGCAACTATTCGGCCTACCTGCAGGCGAAAGCCAAGCGGATGCTGCAGGAAAGCCGCGAAGACGCATCGCGCCAGAAGGCGATCAGCCGCGAACAGGAATGGATCGCTTCCAGCCCGAAGGCCCGTCAGGCCAAGTCTAAGGCGCGTATCAAGTCCTACGAGCAGTTGGTGGATGCCGCCGAGAAGCAGCGTCCCGGCGACGCACAGATCATCATCCCGGTCAGCGAGCGCCTCGGCCAAGTGGTCATCGAGATGGACGGCATCACAAAGGGCTTCGAGGGCCGCACGCTGATCAACGACCTGTCGATCAAGCTGCCGCCAGGCGGCATCGTCGGCATCATCGGCCCGAACGGCGCCGGTAAGACGACGCTATTCAGAATGATCACCGGCCAGGAAACGCCGGATGGCGGTTCGATCCGCATCGGCGAGACCGTGCATCTCGGTTATGTCGACCAGAGCCGTGACACCCTTGTGGCCGACAAGACGGTCTGGGAGGAAATCTCCGGCGGCGCCGAAATCATCAAGCTTGGCAAATTCGACATGAACTCCCGTGCCTATTGCGGCGCCTTCAACTTCAAGGGCGGCGACCAGCAGCAGAAGGTCGGCAATCTCTCTGGTGGTCAGCGCAACCGTGTTCACCTTGCCAAGATGCTGAAGGCCGGCGGCAACGTTCTGCTGCTCGACGAACCGACCAACGACCTCGATACGGAAACGCTGGGTGCCTTGGAAAACGCGCTGGAGAACTTTGCCGGCTGCGCCATCATCATCAGCCATGATCGCATGTTTCTCGACCGTCTGGCGACGCATATCCTCGCTTTCGAAGGCGACGGCCATGTCGAATGGTTCGAAGGCAACTTCGAGGATTATGAGCAGGACAAGGTGCGCCGCCTTGGCCCCGATGCCCTAAACCCGGGCAGCCAGGCTCACAAGCGCCTGACACGCTGATCCACCTGTTTCTCGATCACGAGAGCCCCGGTTCGCCGGGGCTTTTTCATGTCACGCCTTGTCGCAATCTGAGCAGCCAATTCCGCGGAGAGTGCGAATTGTCGCTTGCCACCGCTTTTCAAATCACATAAAGATATCTTTATATCTTGATTGGATCGAAGATGAGCGAACCCTTGAAGCTTGGACTGGATGCGCTGGTGGACGTCTTGAAGGCGGCCGGCGAGCCCACGCGCCTGCGTCTTCTGGCGCTTCTTGACGGCGGCGACCTGACGGTGACCGATCTTACCGAAATTCTCGGCCAATCCCAGCCCCGCATCTCCCGCCACCTGAAGCTGCTCGGCGAGGCCGAACTGATCGAACGCTACCAGGAAGGCGCCTGGGCCTATTTCCGCCTCAAGCAGGACGGTAAGGCCGCCATGCTGGTGCGGGCGTTGCTGAAGCATGTTTCCGAGAACGATCCGACCATCCTTCGCGACGGCGAACGGCTTTCGCTGGTCAAGCGCCAGCGCGCCGAGCGGGCACAGGCCTATTTCAGCCGCAACGCGGCCGAATGGGACGAACTTCGCCGCCTGCATGCGGCCGATGAGGAGGTCGACGCTGCCGTCATCCGGCTGCTCGGCAGCCAGCCGATCGACTCGCTGCTCGATCTTGGCACCGGCACCGGCCGCATCCTCGAACTCCTGTCCGGGCTCTACCGCCGCGCGACCGGCGTCGATGCCAGCCGCGATATGCTGAGCGTGGCACGCGCCAATCTCGACAAATCCCGCATCACCAAGGCCACCGTGCGGCACGCCGATATCCTGAACCTGCCGTTCGAGGGACAGGACTTCGATCTGGTGACAATCCATCAGGTGCTGCATTTCTTCGATCAGCCGGATATTGCGATCGCCGAAGCGTCGCGCATGCTCCGGCCGGGCGGCCGGCTCGTGGTCATCGACCTTGCGCCGCACACGCTCGAATATCTCCGCGACGAGCATGCGCATGTCCGTCTCGGCTTTTCGCACCAGGCAATGTCCGACTGGCTGCGCAAGAGCGGGCTCGACGTCGAGCAGGTCGTCGATCTTCATCCGGGTCAGCAAAGCGGGCAGGGGTTGACGGTCACCGTCTGGCTCGCGCGCGATCCGAGGCGCCTTATGGCTTCGCAGGCGAGCGAAGGTGCCGAACCTACATTTGCCGGGAGGGTATGACATGGTTTTGAAAAACGAAGCGCGGGACCGCAACATCAGGGTCTCCTTCGAATTCTTCCCACCGAAATCGGAGGAGATGGAAGGGCAGCTCTGGCATACCGTCAGCCAGCTGCAGGATTGGGACCCGGATTTCGTGTCGGTGACTTATGGCGCCGGCGGCACCACCAAAGCGCCGACGCTGACCACGGTCACGCGGTTCCTGTCGCAGACGCCGCTTGCCACCGCCTCGCATCTCACCTGCGTCGGCGCGACGAAGGAAGAGACGCATCAGGTGGTCGACACGTTCCGCAAAGCCGGCGTGACGCATTTCGTGGCGCTGCGCGGCGATGCGCCCGGCGGCGCCGGCGCGCCCTACCAGCCGCATCCCGGCGGTTACGCCAATGCGGCGGAGCTGGTGGCCGGCCTGAAGGAAATCGGCGATTTCGAGATTTCGGTTTCCGCCTATCCGGAAAAACACCCGGAGAGCCTCGACACGGCGGCCGATATCGACATGCTGAAACGCAAGGCCGACAATGGCGCCGACCGGGCACTGACGCAGTTCTTCTTCGACAACGACAATTTCGAGCGTTACCTGGAGCGAGTGCGCGGCGCCGGCATCTCGATCCCTGTTGTGCCCGGCATCATGCCGATCCAGAACCTGACGCAGCTGAAACGCTTCGCCGGCGCCTGCGGCACGATCATCCCCGCCTTCCTCGATGAGCGCTTCGAAGGCTTCGACGACAAGCCCGAGGAGCGGGCGAAGGTCGCCGCCGAAGTCGCTGCCGAACAGATCGAGGATCTCGTCCGGCGCGGCATCCATGATTTCCATCTCTATACGATGAACCGTGCGCCGCTGGTTTCCGCCGTGCTCGACAATCTCGGTCTTTCCCGCCGGCAAACAAGAACTGCGGGCGCAGCCGCCTGATCTTTGCGCGTCTGAAAGACGCGCGGCGCTGTAAAAGTGAAAAGCGCATGTCGGGCGGGACATGCGCTTTTTCGTTGGCGGATTGATCAGCTATTCAGGAGTTTAGGCACTATCAGTCATTACACTTTCGTCGGCCAGCTCAGATGAAGAGCATGGACAAGACGAAAGCAAACGCTGCACTGACCAACAGAACATTCAAGGATTGCGTGAGTCCCATGTCTGTCTCCTCGCGTTAACCGGCCGATAATATGTCTGAAATATGTCGGATGGGAAGCAGATCTTATGCTGCGCTGCAGAAGGGTTCAGTGGATAAGTCGAATAACGTTTCGGCAAGTCTTTGAAATTACCTGTTAATTTTCAACAAAATTTTGTTCACAGATTTTAACATGCCGTTAAATCGGGCGATTGCGTATTTACCTATGCGCCCAAAACATGGCGGACTCGCAACCGGTTGAAAACATATGGAATTCGCAACCGGTTTCAGGCGGCCTTCGCCAGCAGGCGATAGGCGCGGCCGTCGAGAATGACGAGGCCGAAACCGATCAGCGCCATGCCGGCAAATTCGCTCAGTGCGAGCCTTTCGCCAAGGAAGAGCACGCCGAGAAGGATGGCGCTCGGCGGCACCAGCAGAGTGACGAGCGAGGCATTGGTGGCGCCGGCCGCCGCCATGATCCGGAAATAGAGGATGTAGCCGAAGGCGGTCGACAGCAGCGCCAGAGCCAGGATGGCGAAGAGGGCATCCAGCGGCGGTGCGGCAAGCGCCCAGGGGTGATCAGCAAGCAGCGACAGCGGAAGCGAAAGCAGCGAGGAGGCAGTCAACTGACCGGCTGCGGTGACCGGGGCGGGAACATTCTTGAAGCGTTTTCCGTAAGTGGCGGCGAAACCATAGGAGATCGCGGCAAGCACGGGAAGAAGCAGCGCCCAGAGCGGGGCTTCGCCACCGGCCGACATGCCGGGGCCGATCAGCACGATCGTTCCGGCCAGGCCGGCCAGGCAGCCGGCGATCTTAGCCGGCGACAGCTTCTCATCTGAGGTGAAGTAGTTGGCGATCAGCACGGTCCAGATCGGTGTCGTCGCATTCAGGATCGCCGCAAGACCGGCGCCGATGCGGGTCTGGCCGAAGAAGATCAGCGCATGCGGCAGGGCATTGTTGATGAGCCCGAGGATAAGGAATTCGCGCCAGCGGGCTTTGAGGATCGCATAGAAGTCGAAACGGCCGGCGATATAGATATGCAGCGCCAGCGCTGCGAGCAGCAGCCTGAAGAAGACGAGGGTCAGCGGCGGCACGTGCTGGACGGCGATGCGGGCAAAGAAGAAGGAGCCGCCCCAGATCAGGCCGAGCAGGACCAGCAGACCCCAGGTCCAGGCATTCATTCTGATGTCCACGCCGATTCCTCCCTCGCAAACCGCTCGCTTGATGCTTTAGCGCAGGCGGCGAACCGTGCCACCCGTTTCTTGCGAAGCGGGCGGCGGGCGGGGTGTCAGCTGAGATCAGAGGGCGTTGAGGAGGGCAGGCGTCGCCCAGCCGTCAGCCGGCATGCCGAGGCGCTGCTGTTCCTTCTGGATCGCGACACGTGTGCCGGAGCCGAGGATGCCGTCGATCTCGCCGACATCATGGCCGAGCGACTGCAGTTTGGTCTGCAGCGCCTTCATCTGGTCGCTGGCAAGCCCCTGTTCCGGCACGCCCTTGAGATAGGGTTCGGCGCCCGAAAGGCGTGTCCCGAAATAGGCGGCCGAGGTCGTGTAGATGAACGACTTGTTCCATTCGAGATAGATCTTGAAATTAGGGTAGGCGATAAAAGCCGGTCCCATGCGACCCTGTGGCAGAACGAGATCGCCTTCCAGGTTGCCGAAGGCGGTATTGCCGTCGCGCGGCTTGACGCCGAGCGCGAACCATTCTCCCGCTTTCATCGTGCCGCCAAGACCGGACTTCTCAAAGGGCAGGTTATCGGGCACGGTCACTTCCTGCAGCCAGGGCTGGCCGCGCTCGAAGCCGAGGTGCTGGATGAATTTCGCCGCCGTCAGGATGGCGTCCGGGCCGCTCTGCTTCAGGCGGATATGACCGTCGCCGTCGCCATCCATGCCATAGGCAATGATGTCGCGCGGCAGCATCTGCACTTGGCCGATCTCGCCGGCCCAGGCGCCGGTATTGGTGGCGGGGTCGAGGTCGCCGTGCTGGACCATCTCGATAAGGGCGATCAGCTGCGGACGGAAGAGTTCCGGGCGGCGGCAATCATGCGACAGCGTCACAAGAGCGTTGCGGGTATTGAAATCGCCCTGGACGGCGCCGAAATCGGTTTCCATCGCCCAGAAGGCGGTGATGACGCCCGGGGGCACGCCGAAATCCTGCTCGGCGCGGGCAAAGACGTCGGCATATTGCTTCATCTTCTGGCGGCCGATGTCGAGGCGAGCCTGGCTGACGGTGCGCTGGGAGAATTCGAGGAAGGTCTGCTTGAAGACGCCCTGGGCGCGATCCCGGCTCAGCACCTTGGGATCGATCTCGGCGCCAGCGAAGGCCTCGTCGGCGGCTGCCGCACTGGCGCCGGCTGCGACTGCGTCTTTCTTGACACCTTCGAGGAAGGCGGACAGATCGCCGCCGCAGGGTGCGGCCGGGGCTGCGTCAGGCGCCTGCTGGGCGGCCGCGACGCCGGCGAGGGCAAGCGCAAACAGGAGGGCGAGTGCAGAGCAGCTTGCGAGCGAGCGGTGCATGGATGCGGTCCTTATAACAAAAAAGATTTCCCGTCGCTTTCACAGATGAATGTGACGGAAGCAAGAAACATCGCGGGACGTTACTAAGAATTTCTATCCTTGGAAACGGCTGCGACCCAATTGTTCCAGTTCTTTGCACTGCCGGCAAAGACATTGATATCGGTCGGACCGCTGATGCCGGGAATGACGCCAGTCGAGGTATATTGCCAGAAGGCCCAACGACGGTCGGAATAGGTTACCTCGGGGTGTTTCGCCACCGAACGAACCCAGAAATGATAATCCTGGAAGTAGCCGGCGAGATTTTCGCGGTGGAAATCGACCGAGGTATAAATGATCGGGCGCTTGCCGTAATAGGCTTCCAACCGGTCCATGAAACGCTGCATTTCGGCGCGCACCGTTTCAGCGTCGGGGCGGTAGCGGCAGGTCTTCGATTCGGCGTTCCATTCGACGTCGAGCACCGGCGGCAGGCGCATGGCCTCCTTCGGTACGTTGCGGATGAACCAGTCGGCCTGCTGATCGGCCGAAGAGCAGAAATAATAGAAATGATAGGGAGCGTGTGGGATGCCGGCGGCGCGGGCTTCGCGCCAGTATTCGTCGAAGCGCGGATCGACCCTGTCCTTGCCTTCGGTTGCCTTGATGAAGGCGAAAGCGACACCGGAATTCTTCACCGTGCCCCAGTCGATATCGCCTTGCCATTTGGAAATATCGATGCCGTGGACCTGGTTCTGCTGCGGATGCTTCGGACCGAAATCCTGCGGATCGGTATCCTTGAAGCGCGTCTTCGGCTTGATCGACGCCGTTTCGAGGTAGTCATAACCGGAGGAACTGCAGCCGGCCAGCATGATGGCCAGGGGCAAAACGCAAAACAAAAGCCGGCGCATGGGCGTCCCGTCGTAGCTCGAATGATCTCTTTGCCCCACAACCTGACCTTCGAAAAAGACGAGCCAGCAGAGGATAACCCTCTTTTCACCATATCAACGTAAAAAATCGGTTAGTTTCAAGCGAATTATGAGCGCTTGCTGATAATAGCTGCCCGCCAAGCATAACCGCCGCCGACGGCATCGAACACCAATGTAGCGTTGTTTTCATGGGCTTGCGCTTCCAGGACCTCGCGCAGATCGGGGCGCGGGGTGACGTGGAATTTCGCAAGCCAGGACTGCAGCATGCGCCGGAACCAGCCCGGCAAGCCTTCCTGCTGGCCGAAATCGACAATGTGCAGCTGGCCGCCGGGATTGAGTGCGGCGATCGAAGCATCGACGGCGCGCTCCCA